>CAYRTP010000194.1:0-4405 GCA_964427175.1 uncultured Clostridium sp.
CTCTGCTCTGCTCTGCTCTGCTCTGCTCTGCTCTGCTCTGCTCTGCTCTGCTCTGGATAACCGCCTTGCCCCGCGCAAAATTCCACGCGGCAGAATTCCACGAAACGTACTTCCACACGAAAAATCCGCGGCGCGAGTTTCTGGGGAGAAGATCGAAGCTCACGCACTCCCCATGCGAAGGCCTCGAATCAGTTCTTATAGAGGGACCCGCGTTTCAACGGCAAGCGATCTTCTCTTTTCTCAGCATTTACATTGATTGTTTATTTATCAACTCATTGTTTATACAAAGTGATGAGGAATGCCATCACTCACGCTTTATAGACTCCAAAATCCACCCTTCCCTTTTGATTCTAAACATTTTGTTCAGAGCGGGCATTGCTCTCCGCCCCTGCTATATATTAAATTCGGGAGAATACCGCAAGCGCAGGGCACAATGGTCATTCCCGTCCCATTCGCCCATTCCCCCGTTGAGCTTTTTGCACAAAAGCCATTTCTTTTTTTGTGAATCTCTCCGAAATCACTTTATTTCGCTAAATTATTAAAGCTTTCACTTGACAAACCCAAATCCTTGTGCTATAATGTGGCGCATATCGAATCCCATCGTCCTGCGGTGGCATTCAAATTTTCCGAAAAGAGGATAACAAAAATGAAGAAGATTCTTTCTCTCGCCCTCGCCGCCGTGCTGCTCGTGACCGCTATGGCCTCCTGCGGCATCCTCGGCCCCAAGCTCAACTACGGCAAGGAATGCCTGGCCGTGGACACCCAGCTCAACGCCCTCAACGGTCTGATCAAGGGTGATGCCGACATCGCCGTCATCGACTCGGTCATGGCCGGCTACTACTTGAACAGCACCGACACCTTCAAGGATTATCAGATCCTGGAGAACGTGGTCCTGGCAGAGGAGCAGTACGGTATCGCTTCCAAGAAGGGTGCCGAGGCTCTGATGAGCCGCGTCAACGAGGCTCTGATCGCTCTGGCCGACACCGAGTACAAGACCGTTGCCGAGACCTACGGTCTGGCTACCGAGCTTCTGGTCAAGGCTGACACCAAGAACCCCTACGCAGAGGCAACCGACAGCTCCTGGGTCACCGTAGCCGGCACCAACAAGGTGGTCATCGGTTACACCCTGTTCGCTCCCATCGCCTACAACGAGGGCGACGGTGCCGACGCAGTCCTCAAGGGCTTTGACATCGACCTGGCCAAGGCCGTGTTCGCTTACCTGAACGAGAAGTACTCCACCAACATCCAGATTGAGTTCGTCATCATCGACTGGAACCAGAAGGAGGCTCTGCTGGAGAACGGCACCATCGACCTGGTTTGGAACGGTATGACCATCACCAAGGAGCGTAAGGCCGAGATGTGCATCTCCATCCCCTACCTGGCCAACAAGCAGGTTGCCGTAGTTAAGAAGGCTGATGCCGAGAAGTACGCCGCCGCCGATGCAGCCGCTTTCGAAGAGACCTCCAAGGGTGCCATCATCATCGTCGAGAAGGGCTCCGCCGGCGAGGCCCTGGTTGCTCCTGTGGAGTAAGAGAACGAGGGGCTCTGCCCCTGACCCCCGCCCAAGAACCTTTTTGAAAAAAGGTTCTTGGGGATCTCCCAAAACTTTCAGCAAACAATATTAAAGGAAACTCTTATGAATACGTGGTCAATCTTATATGACCTGTGCATGGGCTTCGGCGTTACGCTGAAGCTCTTTGCGCTTACTTTGGTCATTGCAATCCCCCTCGGTCTGCTCTTCGCCGTTCTGTCCATGGCCAAGTTCAAGCCGGTCAGCTATCTCATGAAGTTCATCATCTGGGTAGTCCGCGGCACCCCTCTGCTTCTGCAGTGCGTGGTGGTGACCTTCGTTCCCTCGGTCCTGCTCAAGATCCCCAACAAGGATTTCGCCGCCATGCTCCACATCAACACCATGGCCGATCTCCAGTTCTTCTTCGTGCTCATCGCCTTCGCTCTCAACTACGCCTGCTACTTCTCGGTGATCTACGAGGGCGGCATCAAGGCCATCCCCCACGGACAGTACGAGGCGGGACAGGTGCTGGGCATGACCAAGTCCCAGATCTTTTTCCGCGTGGTGCTGATGCAGATGGTGCGCCGCATCGTCTCCCCCATGAGCAACGAGGTCATTACCCTGGTCAAGGACACCGCCCTGGCCCGCGCCCTCAGCGTCATCGAGGTCATCGCCATTGCCTACGAAAAGGTCAACAAGTACGCCGTACTGACCCCTCTGCTCTACGCGGGTCTGTTCTACCTGGCCTTCAGCGGTCTGCTCACCCTCCTGTTCCACCTTTTGGACAAGAAGCTGAGCTACTACGCGGTATAAGGAGGTATGATCATGGAAAACAGCTTCCTGTCCGTCAAGGGCATCCACAAGAGCTTTGGCAACACCGAGGTCCTCAAGGGCATCGATCTCTCCCTCCGCAAGGGCGACGTGCTGGCCATCATCGGCTCCTCGGGTAGCGGCAAGACCACCCTTTTGCGCTGTCTCAACTTCCTGGAGACCCCCGACGAGGGCACCATCTCGGTGGGCGGCGAGACCCTGCTGGACGCATCCGACAAGCACTCCCTGTCGGAAAAGCAGATCCGCCGCAACCGCCTGCGCTTCGGCCTGGTATTCCAGTCCTTCAACCTGTTCCCCCAGTACACGGTACTGAAAAACCTCATGCTGGCCCCCACCCTGGCCCTGAAGGATGAGTTGAAGGCTATCCGAAAGGCCGAAGGCCGTAAGGTGGCTAAGCAGCGCAAAACCGCCGAGACCGCCGCCATCCGCGAGAAGGCGGTAGCCCTCTTGGACCGTGTCGGACTGTCCGACAAGCAGAACGCCTATCCCTGCCAGCTCTCGGGCGGTCAGCAACAGCGTGTGGCCATTGCCCGCGCCCTGTGCATGTCCCCCGACATTCTCTGCTTCGACGAGCCCACCTCGGCCCTGGACCCCGAGCTGACGGGCGAGGTTCTGTCGGTCATCCGCGGACTGAAATCCTCGGACAGCACCATGATCGTGGTCACCCATGAGATGGAGTTCGCCCGCAGTGTGGCGGATCGGGTCATTTTCATGGCCAACGGTGTCATCGAGGAGGAGGGCACCCCCGACGAGGTGTTCGGGAACCCCAAGTCTCCCATTCTGCAGGGATTTCTGCACAAGTCCTTGGAAATGTAACGTCAAAACCGACGCACGCCCCGACGGGCTGTGCGTCGGTTTTTGTTTTCCCGTCGGGAAGATGTTTACAAAATCTCCCTTGACAAGAGTCCGCTTGTATGATATAGTTATAATGTATATTTCCAACCGATTCAACAAGGAGGCATCTATGAAATTTACCCGTTTTTTATCCGTGGTCCTGGCCCTTCTCCTGCTGGCGGGGAGCTTTGCCGCCTGTAGCAACGCCACCGACGACCCCGCCGACACCGACGAGGTGTTCACCACCTCCGCCCCCCAGGAGGGCGAAACCGAGCTGCGGGATAATCTCCCCGACGGCCTGAGCTTCGACGGCGCGGAGGTCCATTTCTACAGCAACAACGGAGAGGGCCAGGTCTCGGTCTCCGATCTGAGCGGAAACCCCATCAACGATGCCATCTTTGAACGCAACAAGCTGGTGGAATCACGCCTGGGTGTCAAGATCATCAACCACGATGACAACAGCGGCGACTACCACACCGTGGTCCAAAGGACGGTCACCCTGGTGCAAAGCGGCTCCACCGAGTACGATGCCATTACCTCCCCCTGTCACCTGATTCTGGAGCAGTCCATCAGCGGCACCTTCTCCAACCTGACTGACTCTGACTACCTGGATCTGAGCCAACCCTGGTGGACCCAGGACTTCAACGAGGCCATCTCCTTCCAGGGGAATCAGTACGCCGCCTCGGGTCACATCCTGTTAGGCATCTACCGCTCGGCCTACGCCACAGTCTTCAATAAGGCCCTGTTCACCAACGTAAACCAGCCCTACCTGTATCAGTACGTAGATGATGGCACCTGGACCCTGGACAAGCAGGCCTCCCTGGTCACGGTCTTTCACGTGGACAACAACGGCGACGGTCTTCAGGACGATAACGACCGCTACGGCCTGGCCACGGGACTCATCACCTACGTGGATCCCTACTGGGCCTCCTGCGGAGTGGACATCATCGGTAAAGATGCCGACGGGGAGTACGAGCTGGTCTTCGATTCCGCCAAGCTCCATGAAACCGTGGAAAAGGTGCTCCACCTCTACTACGAGACCGAGGATTCCACCTACCTGCCCGCCAACGTCGTCGACCTCTTCTCCAAGGGCAACGCCGCCATGGCCACCGTCCGGATCGGCAACATGGAAGACGAGGCCATGCGGAATATGGAGGATGCCTACGGCGTGGTCCCCATGCCCCGCCTCTCCGAGGCGCAGACCTCCTACCGCTCCACCCTCCACGACGG
>CAYRTP010000195.1:0-4352 GCA_964427175.1 uncultured Clostridium sp.
CTATGACCCTCTGCTTGTAAGGCAGATGCTCTCCCAGCTGAGCTATGCTCCCATTCGTCGCCGCATTTCCAACGACTTACTTATTATAGCACATCGTTTCGGATTTGTCAATAGGTTTTTGAAAAGTTTTTCAACTTTTTTTCAAAATCTTTTGCGCGGCCTCGTCTCGATTTCCCGCACCGGGCAGTCTCTCTTGACGACGGGCGTTATTATAGCATATCTTGTCGAGTTTGTCAAGGGGTTTTTGAAAAAAAGTTTGAAATTTTTTCGTGGTAAATTTCTCTCAATCGGTTGCATCATCGAACGGTATGTGCTATAATATATGGTACGTATTTTTCATCCCAAGGAGGAACCTTTATGTCTCAGAACCCCTTCCGCACGGCCACACCCGCCGAGCTGCCCGATAATTTCTTCTCCCGCATCGGCGACGATTGGATGCTCATCACCGCCGAGAACTCCGAAGGCACCGTCAACACCATGACCGCCAGCTGGGGCTGCGCGGGCATCCTGTGGAACAAGCCCGTGGCGGTCTGCTTCATCCGCCCTCAACGCTACACCTACGGCATCGTGGAGGACGCCGACACCCTGACCCTGTCCTTCTTCCCTACCGACACCCATCGTGACGCGCTCCGCTACTGCGGTACCAAGTCGGGCCGCGACGGCGACAAGTTCGCCGCCACGGGGCTGACCGTCGCCCACGCCGAGAACGGCACTCCCTACCCCGCCGAGGCCAACCTGGTGCTGGTCTGCCGCAAGCTCTACGCCGACGACCTCAAGGAGAACTGCTTCATCGATCCCGATATGCTCAAGCACTACGCCGCCAAGGATTACCACCGCTTCTACATCTGCGAGATCAGCCAAGTCCTCATCCGAGACGAGGCCTGACCCCATACCACATCAATCCAAATAAAAAAGAGGAATTTACCATGCAAGATCAAACCACCATCCAGATCCACGTTGAATCCGTCTGCCGCGCCGCCAAGGAGGCCTCCCGCGGCTACGCCTCCACCTCCACCGCCAAGAAGAACGCCCTGCTCTGCGCCATGGCGGATCAGCTCACCGCCGACTGCGCCGCCATCCTGGAGGCCAACGCCGCCGACCTGGCGGCCGCCGCCGAGAACGGTGTCCCCAAGACCATGCTGGACCGCCTGAAGCTGGACGAGAAGCGGCTGGCAGGTATCTGCTCCGCCCTCCGCGAGGTGGCCGCCCTCCCCGACCCCATCGGCTCGGGTGAGCAGACCATCCGCCCCAACGGCCTGGTCATCCGCCACGTCCGCGCCCCCATGGGCTGTGTGGCCATGATCTACGAGGCCCGTCCCAACGTCACCGTGGATGCCGCCGCCCTCTGCCTCAAGACGGGCAACGCCGTGGTTCTGCGCGGCGGTAAGGAGGCCATCCGCTCCTCCATGGCCCTGGTGGAGTCCATGCGGAAGGCTTTGGCCGCCAACGGCTTCTCCCCCGACCTCATCGGCCTGATCACCATGACCGACCGCGCGGGTGCCACCGCCCTCATGAATATGCGGGGCCTGGCGGACGTACTGATCCCCCGCGGCGGTAAGGGCCTCATCCGCTCGGTGGTGGAGAACGCCCGCGTGCCCGTCATCGAGACGGGGGCGGGCAACTGCCACCTCTACGTGGATGCCGCCGCCGACCTCCAAAAGGCCGTGACCGTAGCGGTCAACGCCAAGTGCTCCCGCCCCTCGGTCTGCAACGCCATTGAGACCCTGCTGGTCCACAAGGCGGTGGCCGCCGAGTTCCTGCCCATGATGGCCGAGGCCATGGCCTCCTACAACGTGGAGTTCCGCGGCGACGAGGCCACCCGCGCCATTCTGCCCGCCGTCAACCCCGCCACCGAGGAAGACTGGGACACCGAGTACAACGATTTCATTCTGTCGGTCCGCGTGGTGGACTCCCTGGATGAGGCCATTGCCCACATCACCCGCTACACCACGGGCCACAGCGAGGCCATCATCACCGAGAGCATGACCGCCGCCAACCGTTTCCGCAACGAGATCGATGCGGCCGCCGTCTACGTCAACGCCTCCACCCGCTTCACCGACGGCGGTGAGTTCGGCTTCGGAGCCGAGATCGGCATCTCCACCCAGAAGCTCCACGCCAGAGGTCCCATGGGTCTCCTGGCACTGACCACCGATAAGTATCTGATCGACGGAGACGGACAGATCCGATGATTCCCTCCCCCCCGAAAGGACCCCGACCATGCCATCCCATCTTCCGCACACCCTCTCCCAAGTTACCCCCGTCCAAGCTCTCATAGGCGCGGCCGCCGCCATCCTTCTGCTGTCGGTCTTGTTCCGCCTGTGCCGCTACGCCCACCGCCGACGGGTGTACATGACCTCGGACTACGCCCGAAACACGGGCAAGTCCATGCGAACGGCCCTGTCGGACAAGGGCTCACGTGGGGAATACGAGCTCTACCTCCACACCGTCAAGCACCTGGTGGAGGAGGGCGACTGGCTCTTTAACGTCTACGTCCCCCGCCCGAACGGCACCACCACCGAGATCGACGCCATCCTGTTCCACCCCTCGGGCATCTACGTCATTGAGTCCAAAAACTACCGCGGCCGGATCGTGGGCAACGAACGCCGTGAGCAATGGACCCAATGCTTCAAGCCGAGCAAGGACTCCCCGGTTCAGACCTACTCCTTCTATAATCCCCTGAAACAGAATCAAGCCCACGTGGATGGCCTCCGTGCCGCGCTGGGACGGGAGTACGCCCGTATTCCCGTCTACTCGGTGATCCTGTTCGGGGATCATTGCTCCCTCCGTGAGGTCCGCCTGTCCGACTGCGGCCACATCGTGGACCACCAACGCAACCTGCCCTTCATCGTCAACCGCATCGCCGCGG
Organism: uncultured Clostridium sp.; assembly: GCA_964427175.1. Classification (GTDB taxonomy): domain Bacteria; phylum Bacillota; class Clostridia; order Oscillospirales; family CAG-272; genus CAMEON01. Next base: position 2,867 of record CAYRTP010000195.1, read on the forward strand.
CCTCCTCCTTTTCGGACGAGGAGTGGGTCAGAGCCGCCTACGAGGCACTCTACCCCCTCTCGGGGGCCGACCGCGCCACCAAGGCCCGCCACCTTCGGCAGGTCAAAACCACCCGTAAGCACCCCGCCTACCGCGAGCGGACCCTCTACGAAGGTGCCGATCCCCGCCCTGCCTCCGAGGCGGAGGCAAACGGTTCCTGCCCCCTCTGCGGAGGTCGGTTGGTCCTGCGGACCGCCCAAAAAGGCCCCCGCGCAGGGAGCCGATTCCTGGGGTGCGCTAATTTTCCCGCCTGCCGCTACACCAAAAACATAGACGAGGCCCCCGCGTGAAAGTTCAGAGATTTGATGCCTAACGTTACTGTTTCACGCCCAAATTCGACTGAAACATGGACAATGTCCATGTTTCAGTCGAATTTCAAAAGATATTTGTGCTGCCGCTGTGCGGCGGAATGGAGAAAACATGAACTACCGCCAAGAACACGATTCCATGGGGGACGTAAACGTCCCTGCCGACCGCTACTGGGGCGCGCAGACCCAGCGAAGCCTGGAAAATTTCCCCATCGGCACCGAAAAGATGCCCGAGGAGATTATCCGCGCCTTCGGTCTGCTCAAGAAGGCCGCCGCCCTGGCCAACCACGCCCTCCGTCCCGAGAAGATGACCGCGCAGAAATGCGCCGCCATCTGCGCCGCCTGCGACGAGGTGGCCTCGGGAGAGCTGGACACCCACTTTCCCCTGGCCGTATGGCAGACGGGAAGCGGCACCCAGTCCAACATGAACGCCAACGAGGTCATTGCCAACCGCGCCAACGTCCTGACGGCAGGCAAGACCTCCGCCGAGGATATCCCAAGTGCGGACAAGCTCAACCGAGATTTTCGGTTGTGCCATCCCAACGATGACGTGAATATGTCCCAGTCCTCCAACGATACCTTCCCCACCGCCATGCACGTGGCGGCTCTCTTGGGCATCAAGCGTCAGCTCATCCCCGCCCTGGACCGCCTCATCGGGGTCATGAACCGTCTGGAGACCGAGAACGCCGACATCATCAAGTGCGGCCGCACCCACCTCCAGGATGCCACCCCCATCCGCTTCTCCCAGGAGATCTCGGGCTGGCGGGGGATGCTGGAGGTCACCCGCGAACAAATTCTGCAGACCTGCGAGGGTCTGTCCCGCCTGGCCCTGGGCGGTACCGCCGTGGGAACGGGCATCAACGCCCCCGCGGGCTTTGACACCCTGGCCGCCGAGAAGCTCTCGGAGCTGACAGGGGAGACCTTTGTCACCAGTCCCAACAAGTTCCACGCCCTGACCTCCAAGGACCAGCTGGTCTTTTCCCACGGGGCATTGAAGGCCTTGGCCGCCAACCTCATGAAGATCGCCAACGACGTGCGCTGGCTGGCCTCGGGCCCCCGCCTCGGATTGGGCGAGATTTTCATTCCCGAGAACGAGCCCGGCTCCTCCATCATGCCCGGCAAGGTCAACCCCACCCAGT
>CAYRTP010000196.1:0-4350 GCA_964427175.1 uncultured Clostridium sp.
ACCCGCGACAAGGCATTTGCTAAGCGGGAGTATTACGAGTACCTGCTGGAGGTGGCTACGTTCTGGGAGGACTACCTGGTCTTTGAGGACGGGGTCTATCAGAACTACAACGACTGCCTCCACGAGGTGGGCTGGTTCATGGGTCCCCACTACATGCCCGAGGGTCACACCGATCAGAATCCCCTGCTGTCGGCTTGCCTCATCCGCATGGTGCTGAAGATGGTCATCGACCTGTCTGGCGAGCTGGGGGAGAACCTGGACCGCGTCGGCAAGTGGCAGCACATCCTGGACCACCTGCCCCCCATCGAAACCTTCGAGCAGGAGGGCGTGAGCTACCTGCGCTGTAAGGAGGGCGCGAATTATTTGGACGAGCTGATCATGGAGTGCGTCTACCCCATGGGTCAGATCGGCGCGCGTCTCACCCCCGAGCTCTATGAGGCGGCGAGAAACTCCCACCGCAAGCTGGCGGTTTGGGACAGCCACAACCGTTTCTGCTCCTTCTATCCCGCGGCGGCGCGGCTGGGCTTCTCGGCTGAGGAGATCATCGGCCACATCCACGAGGTCATTGAAAACCGCAGTCTGCCCAACGGTATGTTCCGCTACGGAGGCGGCGGCCTGGAGAACAGCTCGGCCATCCCCAGCACGGTCAACGAGATGCTCCTGCAGAGCTACGAGGGTGTTCTCCGCCTGTTCCCCGTGTGGGATCGGAGTCAGGATGCCTCCTTCCACGGACTGCGGGCATCGGGCGGATTCCTGGTGGACGGCCGCGTTCAGGGCGGCACCATCACCGCCGAGATTCTGAGCGAGCGGGGAAGCACCCTGACCGTCGAGGCTCCCGCCGAGGGCTATGTTCTCATCACGGGCGACGGGACTCGGATCCCCCTGACCGAGGAGGTCACCGCCGTGGAGACCGCGGTGGGCGAGCGGATCACGGTGGCTTTGGCGTGAGGGGTTGACGGATCCTGTCCATCACACGGTAGGGGCGAGCATCGCTCGTCCGCTACCTTTCAAGTATGGGAATATGCGGACGGCCAATGGCCGCCCTTGCCGTCCGGCACTTCACTGCGGTATGCTCCCCGCGCAAATATCAAGCGAAAACCGCACTCCGAGACCCACTCTCGGCCGTGCGGTTTTCTTTGTTTCTGCCCGGCGGCGGAAAATGGTGGAAATGTTCACATTTTCATGCTATAATGAAGATATCATCGGACAAAGGAGAGGATCCCGCGGTGCGGGGTCGGGATATGAATATGTGCCACGCAACGCAAAAGCCCCCCGTGGGGCTGTCGGTCAATTTGATGAAGGCTCCCTTTGGCATCCGTCGGCAGGCACCCGCCTTTTCCTGGATCCTGCGGGAGGGGGAGGGGCAGAGCGCCTATCGCCTGGTGGTAGCGGAGTCCTCCTCCGCCGCCGAGGCGGGGATCTATCTCTATGACGCGGGGTGGGTAATCTCTGCCCAAAGCACCGCCGTTATCCCCGATAGGTTGGCTCCCTTGCTGGCCGACAACCGCCTCTACTACTGGCAGGTGGCTGTGCGGAATACGGCGGGGGAGGAAAGCGGTTTCTCGCACCCCACTGCCTTTTCCACCGAGATGGGGGCGGAGTGGACCTCCACCGACGGTATCTGGGGCGAGGAGGAGAGCTCCTTCGTATTTTTACGCACCGAATTTGAGCTGTCGGAGGCCGATTTAGATGCGCTGGATCGGGTCATCCTGACGGTGACCGCTACCTCCCCCGAGCCCGCGCGGCAGTACGTCTACAACGCCTACGTCAACGGCACCTGCGCGGGGGTGGGGCCCGCCCGTTTGGGTCGGGAGCCCGACGGCACCACCGCCCTCTACTACCACACCTACGACGTGACCCTATCGGTGTGGGCGGGGGCCAACTGCCTCTCCGCCCTCTGCTACGCCACCGAGGGGAAGATGTTCCTCTGTCAGCTCACCGCCTTTTTTACCGACGGAAGCCGTCGGGTGCTGACCAACTCCGCCCGCGACGCGGGTGACTGGCGGACATTGGACGGGGATGGCGTATTCCGTCCCGACCATTCCATCGGTACCGGGTATTTCCTCGCCCACGCCAACAATTTGGACATGACCCGCTACCCCTCGGGCTTTGACCGCGCGGGGTTTGACGACGCGGCCTGGTCGATTCCCGTGGATCGCGGGGAGATACGGCAAGGTGTTGGGGCAGATGCCCTGCTGATTCCCTTGGAGGTGGCACCCGTTACCCGCTATCCCGCCGACGGGGGCAGGGTGACCGTCACCCCCTTGGGCGAGGGGAGATGGGTCATCGACCTGGGTGCCGAGATCGTGGGGGGACTGCGTCTTTCGGTCAACAGCCCCGCCGTCTGCACCTTGCGGGTGTATTACGGGGAACAGCTGAACCCCGACGGGACGGTCAAGTACCGCATGAACACGGCCAACGTCTACACCGAGACCTGGACCCTCCGCGAGGGGGAGCAGGTGGCGGAGACCTTTGGCATGATGGCCTTCCGCTACGTGGAGATCGAGGGCTGTCCCGTGGAGATCACCCCGCAGATGGTCACGGGGATGGCATTGCGCGCGCCCTTTGAGATGGAGGCGGCCTCCTTCTCCTCGGATTGCGGCCTGCTCAACGACATCTACGGGCTGATGGCCCACACCGTCAAGGTTACCACCCAGGACCTGTACGTGGATTCCCAATCCCGCGAGCGGGGAGCCTACGAGGGGGATCTGCTCATCAACCTCATGGCGGCCTACGCCTTCGGGAACGACTACAGCACGGGGCGGTTTTCGGCCGAGTATCTCTACACCCACCGCACCTGGCCTGCGGAGTACATTCTGTTCGCCGTTATGGCCGCCCGCGCCGACTACATGGTCACGGGAGACCATACCTCCCTGCGGCGGTATTATCCCATCCTCCGCGAGAAGACCTTTACCCGCTTCTTCGACCCTGACTTCGGGCTGTTGACCTCGGGGAACCCCAACTCCTCGGGCTTGGATGCGATTCTGGTGGACTGGCCGCCCTCCGAGCGGGACGGCTACGACATGGGGGTGAAGTTCAACACCGTCCTCAACGCCCTGGCTTCCCGCGCCTACACCGAACTGGCTGAGATCGCCCGCGTGGTAGGAGCTGAGGAGGACGCGATGGAGTTTGACACGCTTTCGTGGAACATTCGTGAAAGCCTGCTTACGCGGTGCTACGATGCCGAGCGGGGGATCTTTTGGGACGGCCTTGCGGAGGATGGAACCCCCTCCGCCCACGCATCCCAGCACACCAACGCCTTTGCGCTGTACAGCGGGATTTACACCGATGCGGTCATGGCCCACAGGCTGGCTTCGGTCATCGAGGCTCGTGGGAAGATCTGCATGAGCGTCTACGGAGCCTATTTCCTGCTCATGGGTCTGTACGAAATCGGTCACGGCCATATCGCCAACAAACTGCTGATGGATGAGGACGCCTCCGAGGGGGCACGCACCTGGGCCTATATGCTCCGCACCATGGGGGCTACCGTGACCACCGAGGCCTGGAACATGACCAACAAGCCCAACATGACCCTGTCCCATCCCTGGGGCGCGGCTCCTGCCCACGCCATCACGGGGGGCATCTTCGGCATCAAGCCCACCTCGGCGGGCTACAACACCTTTGACCTGCGTTTTCAGACGACGGGGCTGGGGCGGGGATCTCTCACTATGCCCACGGTGAAGGGGAGCATTTCGGCTTCCTTCCAAGACGGGGAGTGCTTTACCGCTGCCGTGACGGTGCCCGTCAATGCCGTGGCGACGGTGTATATCCCCGCCGAACGAGGAGAACGGCTGTTTTCCGAGGAATCGGAAGTGCCTGCAGTCTACAAAGACGGCTATCTGTCGGTGACGGTAGGTGCGGGGTGCCATACGTGGGAAGTTCGGCCGCAGAATTGATAACACCAACAGGAGGAACTATCTATGTACATTCATTTTCCCAAATTTGAATCTTCCGATCAGGAATTGAACGTGACCTATCAATATCGCTGTGAGCTCTACGGACGCCACGTCAAGGAGACCCCCGCGGGGCACGTCATCACCGAATTTTTGCCCGACGTTCCGTGGGCGGGAATCTACAACACCATCAGCTGTGCCGCCAGCCATCATTTTCGGGACGGCCGCTGGATGAAGGAGGCCTCGGTGCTGGAGGAGTACGCTCGCTTTTGGTGTACCGAGGGCAATCCCAGATTGTATAGCTTTCCCATTTCGGACAGCGTCCTGGCCCTGGCCGACGTGACGGGGGATTACCGTCAGGCAGAGGCTCTGTACCCCCGCCTGGCCGAGATCCACGACGAGTGGGACGACCACAAGACCGAGAGCGGGATGTACCGCCAGCTCTGCGGCTACGACG
>CAYRTP010000197.1:0-4345 GCA_964427175.1 uncultured Clostridium sp.
AACCCATCAAGTTCTTTGTGTTTTAATACATTTTTGCATTTTACAATCACCTACAGTAAATAATTTTTAGGAGGACATAAAAATGGAACCCAAAACCTATCAGATTGCAGACCGCGTCCTTGTGGACGGTGTTGACGCACTGCACGAGGCGATCGCTCGTGTCAGAGCCGCCCAGAAGATCTTCTCCACCTACACCCAGGAGCAGGTCGATAAGATCTTCCTGGCCGCCGCATCCGCCGCAGACAAGGCACGGATCACCCTGGCCAAGCTGGCCGTTGCCGAGACCGGCATGGGCATTGTGGAGGACAAGGTGATCAAGAATCACTACGCCGCCGAGTACATCTACAACGCCTACAAGGAGACCAAGACCTGCGGCGTGATCGAGGAGGACAAGGCCTACGGCATCAAGAAGATCGCCGAGCCCATCGGCGTGGTGGCCGCTGTCATTCCCACCACCAACCCCACCTCCACCGCCATTTTCAAGTGCCTCCTGGCACTGAAGACCCGTAACGCCATCATCATCAGCCCCCACCCCCGCGCCAAGAACTCCACCATCGCCGCCGCTAAGCTGGTTCTGGATGCCGCTGTGGCCGCAGGCGCACCCGCAGGCATCATAGACTGGATCGACGTTCCCTCCCTGGATATGACCAACACCGTTATGAAGGAAGCCGATATCATCCTCGCCACCGGCGGCCCCGGCATGGTGAAGGCGGCTTACTCCAGCGGCAAGCCCGCCCTGGGCGTTGGTGCGGGTAACACCCCCGCCATCATCGATGACACCGCCGATATTCTGCTGGCTGTCAACTCCATCATCCACTCCAAGACCTTCGATAACGGTATGATCTGCGCTTCCGAGCAATCGGTCATCGTGCTGGAGAGCATCTACGACATGGTCAAGGCCGAGTTCGCGGCACGCGGATGCTATTTCCTCAACCCCATGGAGACCGAGAAGGTCCGTAAGACCATCATCATCAACGGCGCGCTCAACGCCAAGATCGTGGGTCAGAAGGCCGCCCGCATTGCGGAGCTGGCAGGCGTAACCGTTCCCGCAGGCACCAAGATCCTCATTGGTGAGGTAGAGAGCGTGGAGCTGTCCGAGGAGTTCGCCCACGAGAAGCTGTCCCCCGTTCTGGCTATGTACAAGGCCAAGGACTTCGCCGATGCCCTGGATAAGGCCGACAAGCTGGTTGAGGACGGCGGCTTCGGTCACACCTCCTCCCTCTACATCAACGAGATCACCGAGACCGAAAAGCTGGCCGCCTACTCTGCCCGCATGAGAACCTGCCGTATTCTGGTCAACACCCCCTCCGCTCACGGCGGTATCGGTGACCTGTACAACTTCAAGCTGGCTCCTTCCCTGACCCTGGGTTGCGGCTCTTGGGGCGGTAACAGCGTATCCGAGAACGTCGGTGTCAAGCACCTGCTCAACATCAAAACCGTAGCCGAGAGGAGAGAGAATATGCTGTGGTTCAGAACACCCGAGAAGGTTTACATTAAGAAGGGCTGTCTCCCCGTGGCTCTCGACGAGCTCCGCACCGTCAGAGGTGCCAAGAAGGCATTCGTCGTCACCGACAGCTTCCTGTATCAGAACGGCTACACCAAGCCCATCACCGATAAGCTGGACGAGATGGGCATTCAGCACACCACGTTCTTCAACGTACAGCCCGATCCTACCCTGGCCAACGCCACCGAGGGTGCCGCTCTCATGAGAGCCTTCCAGCCCGATACCATCATCGCTCTGGGCGGTGGTTCTGCTATGGACGCGGCCAAGATCATGTGGGTTCTCTACGAGCATCCCGAGGCAGACTTCATGGATATGGCCATGCGGTTCATCGATATCCGTAAGAGAGTCTACACCTTCCCCAAGATGGGTGAGAAGGCTTACTTCATCGCAATTCCTACCTCCGCAGGTACCGGCTCCGAGGTCACTCCTTTCGCGGTCATCACCGACGAAAAGACCGGTGTGAAGTACCCCCTGGCCGACTATGAGCTCCTGCCCAACATGGCCATCATCGACACCGATTTCCATATGTCCGCTCCCAAGGGTCTGACTGCCGCTTCCGGTATCGACGCCGTTACCCACGCCGTGGAGGCTTACGCCGCCATGCTGGCCACCGACTACACCGACGGTCTCGCCCTCCGCGCCCTCAAGGTGATCTTCGAATACCTGCCCCGCGCTTACGATAACGGCCAGACCGACGTAGAGGCCCGTGAGAAGATGGCCAACGCCGCTACCATGGCGGGTATGGCCTTCGCCAACGCCTTCCTGGGTGTCTGCCACTCCATGGCGCACAAGCTGGGTGCCTTCCACCACCTCCCCCACGGCGTTGCCAACGCCCTGATGATCGAGGAGGTTCTCCGCTTCAACGCTTCCGAGGCTCCCGCCAAGATGGGTACCTTCTCCCAGTACGATCATCCTCACACCCTGGCTCGTTACGCCGAGATCGCCGATTACCTGGGCATCAAGGGTGCAAACAATGAGGAGAAGCTGGAGGGTCTGATCAAGGCCATCAACGATCTGAAGGCCCGCGTCGGCATCAAGGCCACCATCAAGGACTACGGCATTGACGAAAATGACTTCCTCGCCCGCCTGGACGATATGGTGGAGCAGGCCTTCGACGACCAGTGCACCGGTGCCAACCCCCGTTATCCTCTGATGAGCGAGATCAAGCAGATGTATCTCAACGCTTACTACGGAAACCACTTTGTGGAGGCGGATATGCCTGCCACCGACCTCGACGTTGCCACACCCGATGCCATCAAGACCCCTTACCGCAAGGGTAAGAACGCGTAAAACAAGGAGGATATAGAACTATGAAACTGGATAAGATCATTGCAGTCAGAAACAATAAGACCATCTACCGTGACGGCGACAGAGCCATCAAGGTTTTCAATGCCGAGTATTCCAAGGCTGACGTGCTCAACGAGGCACTCAACCAGGCCAGAATCGAGGAGACCGGGCTGAACATTCCCAAGGTGCTGGAGGTCACCATGATCGACGGCAAGTGGGCCATCGTATCCGAGTTCATCAAGGGCAAGACCCTGGCCCAGCTCATGGAGGAGGACGAGGAGAAGAAGGAGGCGTACATCAACCTGCTGGTGGATCTTCAGATGACCGTGCACGCCAAGACCTGCCCTCTGCTGAACAAGCTGAAGGATAAGATGAACCGCAAGATCGCCGAGACCGATTTCGATGCCACCACCCGCTACGATCTCCACACCCGCCTGGAGTCCATGCCCAAGCACAACAAGGTCTGCCACGGCGATTTCAACCCCTCCAACATCATCATCACCGAGGATGGCACGCCCTACATTCTCGACTGGTCCCACGCGACCCAGGGTAACGCTTCGGCTGACGTGGCCCGCACCTACCTGCTGTTCTGGCTGAACGGGGATATTTCGGGTGCGGAGCTGTACCTCGACACCTTCTGCAAGAAGAGCGATACCGCCAAGCAGTACGTTCAGAAGTGGATGCCCATCGTGGCCGCTTCCCAGTCGGTCAAGGGGAACGAGGCCGAGCGCGAGTTCCTGGCAAGCTGGGTCGGCGTTGTCGATTATCAGTAATTGAAAAGATCATTGTCGTAGGGCGGGGGCTTGCTCCCGCCGCTACCCCAAAATGAAATAAACATTGTGAGGAAAAATAAGATGCTTAAAATTACAGTTTGTATCGGAAGCTCCTGTCACATCAAGGGTTCCCGCCAGGTTGTCGAGCAGCTTCAGTATTTGATTGCTGAGAACAATCTCGGTGATAAAGTAGAGCTTGGCGGCACCTTCTGCATGGGTAAGTGCCAGCAGGGCGTATGTGTAACGGTCAATGACTCCTTCCATTCCGTTACTCCCGAAAACGTAGGGGAGTTCTTCGCTAAGGAAGTTCTGGCAAAGGTATAAATCGTATGCTGTTCGTTCAGGTTTGTGTTGGCTCGTCCTGCCACCTCAAGGGCTCCCAGGATATTGTGGAGCTTTTCGAGAAAGCCATAGAGGAACATCAGATCGACGACGAGGTCGTGCTTTCCGGCAGCTTCTGCATCGGAAAGTGCAACCGAGTCGGCGTGACCGTACAGGTCAACGATGACGTTCACGTAGGCGTGACGAGAGAGAATTTCAGAGAGTTTTTCAAGAAGAATATACTTGACGTGATCGAAAACGAAAGGAAGTGACCATAGTTTCCCATGGCAAATTGCTTGACACTGAAAAAATCCAATTGCAAAAACTGCTATAAATGCATCCGTCACTGTCCCGTAAAGGCAATTCGCTTTTCGGGAAACCAAGCACATATCATCGGCAATGAGTGCATTTTGTGCGGTCATTGTTTTGTTGTTTGTCCCCAAAATGCCAAGGAGATCGT
>CAYRTP010000198.1:0-4319 GCA_964427175.1 uncultured Clostridium sp.
CGGACGAGATAAGTGCCGTTGGAACGTGATACGATGCTTGCCATAAATTTTTCCTCCTTGAATGGCTTGAATTATGCACCTCAGAAATGAACAAATCGTTATTTCTTTCCGAGGGTAATGCCGAAGACCTCTACCATTTGCAAACTGTGCATTTTGAAACCTATGTACTAAACTATGTACTGGCCTCTACCATCGGCGAATTCAAGGTAAAGAGGGAACAAAAAAATCGCACCCCAAAAAGTGCGAAAAAGTCAGTAAATACAAAGAAAAATCGGGAATCTTACGACTCCCGATTTTTGGTCTGAGTGACAAGACTTGAACTTGCGGCCTCTACCACCCCAAGGTAGCGCGCTACCAGCTGCGCCACACCCAGATTGTATCGCGGGAGTTGCTCTCCCTGACGACTCGTTTATTATACCATAAGGTCTCAAAAATGTCAAGCTTTTTTTTGAAAAAACTTTCGACAAATGATACTTAAAAAAACGGTTGTTTATGGTCTATTTGCACAATTTTAGGGCGATTCGGGAACACAAAAGGAAAATGCGTAAAGACCATAATCAATCCGATCGGAAATTCTGACTTTTTTCAATCGGCTACTTGCTTGTTTCGGTTTCTTGTGTTATAATGATGTTCATAAGACATTTTTTCGGATTGGAGGCAAGTATATGCGTATATCTGTTTTACAACAATGCCCAATCGGGTGCGATTATTCGAGAGGGGTGCCCGATTCGGCCGCTTTGAAGCAAGTGTCGGAGAAAAATTTGGATACCTGCTTCAAAATGCTGGAGCAGGCGGCGGCAGAGGGGGCCGATCTTGCGGTTACCATTGAGACGGTCAACGGGATCGGTGCGCTCGGTGACGCGCGGTTGTCATATCCTGAAATATTTGAAGGCGTGGACGGTCCGCAGGTGAAGCGGTTTTCCGAGGCGGCGAAACGGCACAGGATGCACATTGTTGCAGGTCTTTTGCTGACCATCGACGGTAAGACCTACAACTGCGCGGTGCTGTTCGACAGCAAGGGGGAGATCGTTGGCATCCATAAAAAGGTCCATCTTCCCGCGGGGGAGGAGATCAACGTTGCCTACGGAGACAAATTCGAGGTATTCCACACCGAGATCGGCAACATCGGGATGCTGGTCTGCTGGGATATGCAATTTCCCGAGGCGGTGCGTGAGCTGGCTCTGGGCGGCGCGGATCTGATCTGCTGTCCTACGCTGGGCTGGGAGAATATTTACGGTCTGGCAAGAGCCTACGAAAGCAGTGTCAGCATTGCCGCAGCCATGGCCGCCTGGGAGGGCGGATACACCGAATACTGCGACCCCAGCTGTATCGTGAATAACATGGGCAGGATCATCGCCGCTGGACCGCGGGCCGGTGTGGCCGTCGTGACCGCGGATCTGGACATCACCAAGGAGCCTGATCCGCAGTACGGATCCCAGGCGTTTTATCCGTCGCATTCCATGCGGAAAACACGTTTTAGCCAACGGCGGCCCGAAACCTACCGTCTCATAAACGCCCCCCTTGAGGAGACACCGCTTTACAAACGGTATTTTGAGGAGGAGTAAAAAACTCCAAAAAACAGCGATACTTGGTTGGATAACCGCGTATCGCTGTTTTTCTATTCTGCGTATTTCAGGCTTATTCGAGGGTCCAGTCCGCCATGTCGGTCCACTCATACGTTGTTCCGAGTTCGGGGGCGGCCTCATCGGCACTCATGACCTTCATGGCCACGGCGCAACGGAAGTCGGTGACCGCCGAGTCGGTGACGATCATCAGCTTGTTGCCGTCTTCGGTCCACCAGCCGGGTGTCACGACGTAGTTCGGATCGTAGGACTGAGCGATTCCGCCGGTGAAGCGAAGCGTTGGGTCATCCGAGATAATCTCGCAGTAGAGGTAGACGTTACCGCCGTTTCGGATGACCGCGGAACGGCCGTCCTCGCTGACGGTGATGGTACCGGGAGTATGCGCGCCCCAGCGGATGGTGGTTGCCTCCGAGAGATGCACCTCGTCCTGGATGATCACGGTGGAGCGGTTATCCGTAAAGAGCAAACCGCGCTTGCCGCTCGTGATCGGAACAATCCCCTTGTAGGCGGCTGTCGTGTCGAGGATTGCAAGACCTGCGGAATCGCTGGATTCCACACGGTCAAAGGTTGCGGTGGCGTTGGTGATCTGGTCGGGATCCTGATAGGATACGTCGCCCATCACCAGGGTATTCTGACCCTCGGCCCGTTTGCGGTAGTAGGTCCAGCGGAGACCGCCGAAGTAGTCGGGGAGGCTGTAGCTAGCGTAACCAAGGTCGGTGAAGAACTGGGTGCCCTCCGCGCTGAGCACGAAGTTGCCGATGTCGAGGTCGCCGTGGCTGGCATCGTTGGCACCGCCGTGGAGGCCCACGAAGATGGCCCCGTTCTCCCAGGAGCTTCGCATGGTGACCGAGCCGACCTGGCTGTAGTAGGCATCCGGAGTCAGCTCAACGGTGTCGGAAATGTTTTGCGGATCGTAGAACATCAGATCAAAGGCGTGCACCGGCTTGAGCTTGGCCTCGATGGCATTGATGCGCAGGCGGTTGAGGACACCGTCTCCTGTCTTTTTGGCGAACCAGGAGAGGGTCATGGTCTCCTGCTGGCCGGGTTCTGCGTCATGATATCGCCACACGCCAAGCTCGGTTTCCATGTAGGTAACGAAGTAGGCGGATGCGGCGAAGCCGGGGGAGTGGAACAAGCCGTAGTCACGGCCTGTCGCGGATTCCAGCGAGGCCATCATGATCATGGTATAGTTGGTGCCGTAGGCCCAGTAGGTGGGGGATTCGATATGACCGCCGTCGGGGGCGTAGGAGTACATGTAGCGTTCCAGATCCGCCACCGCATAGCCTAGGATGCGGGTACATTCATCGGGATAGGCGTTGTGGAAGGCAATGGCGGCGGCAACCAGACCGCCGTTGCAAACCCCCGTCCAGTTATTGGAGCCCCAAATACCCTCGCGGCCCTCATAGCGGTCGAGACCTGTGTTTAGACCGAATTTCAAGGTAGCCTCCTCCATAACCGTGCGGCGCTCGGGGGTCCAGTAATCGTAGAGCCAGTCGTAGGCGACTGCCATGGGATAGAGGATCTCGGCAGTGTCGAGGTAGTGGGCAGGGTGCCAGTCGGGGAAATTGCATAGGGCGTTGACCTCGGTCCAAACGCGCTCCGCGTACTGCACGTCGCCGGTCAGCTTATAGAGCAGGGACATGGGGATGATGCGGTTCATGGCCTCGCGGGAGCGTGACAGCAGATCTGACTCATAATACTCGACGGGGGCCTTGTTGAACTCAGCCGAGCCGGGGCCGTATTTGCTGACCAGCGTGTTGAACCATTCGGTATAGAGGGGATCGGTGCCAACGTAGGTCTTCAGACGGTCGAAATCGTCCTGTCGGAGCATGACGCGGGGGTGGACGTCGCCGCCGAGATGCTGGTTCATATCCTCCACGATCTCCTCGCCCGTGGGGCGCTCAAAGAGGGTATCGTAGGAGATTTTCAGTGCCTGCGTCAAGCTCATTCCCGTGAAATCCTTTTCCTCCTTGGAGAGCACGATCAGCCCCATCTCGGTGTCGGTGTATAGATGGGAGTAGCCGAAGAACTCCATGGCGTAGGTGTGGGGGACAAAGAGGGAATCACCGTTGACACGCACCGTAAAGCCGAGGGCTTGGGCCTCACCGTCCACCGTGACCGCGTCGCTGTCGCCGATGAACATATAGGTCTTGCCGTCAAAGCTCATGGTCAGCATCCGCGCCGAGGCGGAATACGTGGAATTTTCGTCATAGAAGGCGGCAAAGGGGGCGAGGGGCAGGTAGTAGATGCCGTCCTCCTCGAAGACCACCGAATCGTCGTCGAGGAAGCTGTTCTCGATCCGCTTGTGGTTGATGATGGTACGGCAACCGTGGAGACTGAACGCCGCGCTGTCATTCAGTTTGTAGTAGCGGACTCTCTCGCTGGGGTCTACGAAGTTGGCGGAAAGCTGGCGGGTGTCGTCAGGCTCCTGAGGGGGCTGCGCCTCCGTGTCGGCGGGGAGAGTCTCGGCGGTGGTTTCAACGACGGCGGGGGTGCTTTCGTCGGCGGTGGTCGCGGGGGGCGTGTCGGGCTCGTCTTCTGACTTGCAGGAGGCCAGCGTGCCAAGCATCATCAGGGTAGCGAGGCCGAAGCAGAAAATTCGTTTGATTGTCATTGGGTTAAATTGCATGATTCTTCTCCCTTCTAAGTCGGATTTTACTGTATTTTATCACACAATTATATACGCAAATTGCAATAGCAAGTTGCAATAGTTTTCAAAAAGGTAACAAATCGCAA
>CAYRTP010000199.1:0-4301 GCA_964427175.1 uncultured Clostridium sp.
CATGCTCGTGATCGTGGTCATGGCAGTGGCACTCCTCGCCGTCCTCGTGGTGGTGATGATGGTGGTGATGCTCATGCTCGTGATCATGATCGTGGCAGTGGCACTCCTCACCGTCCTCGTGGTGGTGATGGTGATGCTCATGCTCGTGATCGTGGTCATGGCAGTGGCACTCCTCGCCGTCCTCGTGGTGGTGGTGATGATGGTACTCATGATGATGCTCAGCCTCCTCGGCCAGGCGGGCCAGCTCGTCGGCTAGGGTGTCCTTGCGCTCCATAGCCTCCAGGAGCTGGGCACCGGTCAGATCGTCCCAGGGGGTGGTGACGATGACGGCGGTGGTGTTGTGCTGACGGAGCAGAGCCACGGCGGTCTCGATCTTGTGAGCCGAAGCGGTCTCGGTGTGGGAGAGGACGATACAGCCCGCGTTCTCTACCTGGTCGTTGAAGAACTCACCGAAGTTCTTCATGTACATCTTGCACTTGCCCGCGTCCACCACGGTGGTGAAGCCGTTGAGGACAGCTCCTTCGGTGGCGGCACCCCGGACGGCGCGGATCACGTCGGAGAGCTTGCCCACGCCCGAGGGCTCGATGAGGATGCGGTCGGGGGCGTACTCGGTGAGCACCTGGGAGAGGGCCTTACCGAAGTCGCCCACCAGGGAGCAGCAGATGCATCCCGAGTTCATCTCGTTGATGCGGATGCCCGCCTCGGCCAGAAATCCGCCGTCGATGCCGATCTCACCGAACTCGTTCTCGATGAGGACCAGCTTCTCGCCCGCATAGGCCTCGGTGATCAGTTTCTTGATGAGGGTGGTTTTACCGGCACCCAGAAAGCCGGAGAAAATGTCGATCTTGGTTACGCTCATGATGGTTCCCTTCTATAATAAAGATTTGGTTTTGGTATCGTAATACATCAAGTTTTATTATACCTCTTTTTGGGGCGGATGTCAAGGGTTTTGCGGGAAAAAGGTTTGGAGGACACAAAAGCCACGGAGCGGCGGGGCTCCGTGGCTTTCGGAATCAGTTATGCGCGGGCTTCTCCTCGTCCCAGACCAGGCGGTTATCCGCCTCGCGGATGGCCAGGAAAACAGGGGTCTCCCGACGGTCCCCCATGGCACCGTTGGGGGAGTGGAAGGACAGATACATCTGACCGCTGCGGGCGGTGAAGATCATGGCGTGTCCGCCGTCATAGCGGTTTTCTACCGTCATGGAACGGGAGTACAGCAGTTCCTCATGGGTCCACTCGCCGTCCAGACGGCCGTTGGAGCTGCGGGCGGCGGCCACCACGTAGCCCTCGTCGCTGAAGTTGGACCAGGTCATGAGCAGATCCCCCGACTGGGTGGTGTACATCCAGCAGCCGTCGGTGATCCCTCTGGTGGCCCAATCGGGCTCGTCGGCGCGGAACAGCTCGAAGGGCTCGGAGATGAAATGGGTCAGATCGTCGGAGAGCTTGGCGGTGGCGAAGGTGCCCACACGGTCGGGCATACAGACCCACTCGTGCACGAAGACCATCCAGGGCTGACCGTCGGGATCTACGTAAAGGGTGCCGTCGATGGCATCCCACTCCACAGGGGTCAGGGGACCGTCGGAGATCTCCACGAAGGGCCCCTCGGGGGTCTCGGATTTCAGGACGGTGCATCCGCGGCGGCCGCGGGAGAGGCTGTTGTAGGTGGTGATCATGTAATACGCGCCCTTGTACTCGTGCACCTCGGGTGCCCAATGATTTTCGCCCGCATCGGCGGGGTTCTTCAGGCGGACCACCTCGCCCAGGTCCTCCCAGGGACCGGCCAGGTCATCGCCGCTGTTCTTGTAGCAGTGCCAGCCCGTGCCGTAGGCATAGTAGGCATCGTCGGTCACCACAACAAAGGGGTCGCGCAGGCAGGGGATGGTGGATGTGATCATGGGTTTTCTCCTTTATGGTATATTTCATTTTCGATTCAATGGTCTGGTCAATGAGGGATCAGGGATCAGCGATCGCCGATGGGCGCGCACAGTGCTACTAACTTGCAACATTTAAAATGTATTTTTTCTTTTTCGGAGGTAGGGGAGGGGCTTGCTCCTCCCGCAAACGTCCACAGCCCTCGGTCAAACGGGCGGATAGCCGAGAACATTCGGCAGGAATCCTCCCCTACGATATGGGTCATACGTGGACGGCCAATAGCCGCACATACGGAGCCCTATGAATACGGGAGGAGCAAGCCCCTCCCCTACCCGAGTCGGGATTACGTAACGGTCCCCGGAGCGGAATCAGGGAACACTCCAGGGACGGTCATCCCGAGCGGAGCGAAGTGGAGTCGAAGGATCTCCTCCCCCTTCAAAACCGCCCGTCACTCCCCCACGTACACGAAATTCAACCGTCCCAGGGGCGCTACGTCGCCCTTATCGTAGAAGTCCTCAACGGCCTTGTACTCCTCGCGGCTGTCGGCCACCTTGAACCACAGGGTGAAGTAGCCGTAATCCAGGCAGAGCGCGGAGCGGGGGACATTGATCCGCAGAAGGTCGCCCTCCGCCTCGTAGGTGATGGCTACCCCATCCATATCCACGGCGGTCAGATCGTCTCCCTTCCCCACTACCTTGGCCAGAGTGGTGCGGCCGCCACGGCAGGTGGTGTGGTTGAGGATATACTGATAGCCCGTCTCGCGGGTGGTGTTGAGGTAAATCTTCATCCAGGAGCCCGCGCCCAGGGGATCGGTGACAGGGTCCTTGGTACGGATGGTGAAGGAAATGGTGTCCTGATCGTGCTTGACACCGACCTCCTCGATGACGTTGCGCTGGGAGTAGTTGGTGTAGATCACACCGCCCTGGCCCTCGGCGTGGCGGTTCATGCCGCCATCGGCAAAGCCGTCATAGCGGGCGGGGGATGCCTCCAGGCTCTCCCCCAGGGGCATGGCCACCGACTCCACGGCGGGATAGACGGGGGTCTTGGGGGCGCCCTTGTATCGGCGGACGTAGCTGACCAGCTGCATGAAGTAGTTGTCGAAGTAGCCGCCCCGCATCATCTCCAGGTCGCGGCTGTACTCCCAGTTAACGCAGTCCACGAAACTCACGGGACGCTCACCGCGTCCGCTGCCCCAATCCCCCGCGATCCACTCGTTCCAGCCCGTAACCAGCACGATGGGCGGGTCGGTCTCCAGGGCTCGGTCGAACTGCTCGGCAAAGTTGTAGCCCTTCTTCCAAGCGTCGGGATGAGGATCATTGGCTCCGTCATGGAAGCCGCGGCCACGGTTGGCGGTCTCGCCGTAGAGGGCGGAATCCCCGAACATGATCTGGGGATGCTGGGCCACCGACACGTTGATGACCTCAGGCTCCCCCTTCAGGTTGGCGAACACCCGCTGGGGACGGACGAAGTCCATCCAGGGCCAACCGCCCAGCTTGTCGGGCTCGTTGGGCCACTGGGACATCTTAATATTGAAGAAATCCCGCGTCTCGGGAGAGCACTCCTCCTCCTTGGCGATAATGACGGGCTTGCCGTCCAGGCAGAACCAGGTATCCTTGCAGTAGCCATCGCGGTAGATCTCGTCGTAGATCCGCTGGACGGTCTTGCCCGAGGCGGTATTGGTGTAGAACATGACTCCGGGGATCCGCCAGCCCTCGTCGTGGTATTCCTGGAGCACCCGCATGACCAGGCGGGCGTTATCGGCGTAGATGGGACCGTTGGTGGTATCGAAGAACAGGAAGTCGATGTCCGCCTGCATGAGGAGCTTCATGTGCTTGCGGACCACCCACTCGTCGTTGTTGTAGTAGTAGCCGTAGAAAGGCTCGCCCCAGTGGTGCATGACACCGTGGCCGCCCCACTGGGGGGACTTGGGCTTGTAGCCGATCTTGGGGTCCTGCTCCATGATGTGCGAGACATTGTAAGGGCGGTGGCGGCCGCTCTCGCCCAACCACAGGAAGTAGAACATACCGACCAGGCGGCCCTCACGCGACTCAGGCGCGCCATGACGGGTATCGGGCGTGGGTCTGCCCAGGGCATCCACGGCCATCAGGGGACCGCCCGCGTATTGCTTGGAATATGTTTTCATAGAAGATTCTCCTTTCGGGGTTAAAAAAGAAAAGTCGGGACAGATTTGCGTCAAACGCACCTATATTATACCCGACAGCACTCCTTTTGTCAATGCATTTTCGGGAATTTGTACCAAAAACATCGACCTTTTTTGTGAAAACTCGTGAAGAAAACCAAGAGAAAATACTTGACAAATCCGAGATGTTGTGCTATAATATATGAGTGCTTAAGAGAAATCCTCTTGCAAGCCTGCGGTGTTAGCTCAGCTGGATAGAGTGCCTGGCTACGAACCAGTAGGTCGGGGG
>CAYRTP010000200.1:0-4297 GCA_964427175.1 uncultured Clostridium sp.
ACCAGCTTTTTGAACATCTCCTCGTATGCGGCGTTTTCCTTATTGCACATGAGGGTGGGGATCAGGATATTTTCCAGGGCCGTGAACTGAGGAATGAGATTGTGATTCTGGAACACCATGCCCAGGTAGTTCCCGCGGAAGCGGCCCAGCTCGTCAGCACTCATGGCGGTAATGTCCTGACCGCGGACGGTAATAGTTCCCGCCTGGGGGCGGTCCAGGCCCGCGAGCAGGTGGAGCAGGGTGGATTTACCCGAGCCCGAGGCACCCACGATGGCGATGAATTCGCCCTCGAACACCTTCATGCTGGCGCGGTTGACGGCGGTGATGACCTCGTCGGACTGGGTGTACTGGCGGACCACGTCGGTGGCCTCCAGGATCACACGGTCGGGATTGATATGGGTTGCGGTAACGGTTTCCATATTGATAAGCTTCTCCTTTCTTGGGGATCAATCGACTCGGCGCACGCCGATATCGGGCTTGGTAAAGAGGCGGTAGGGGAGCTCACAGGACAAAAATCCGCAGAGCACCGACACCAGCACGCAGGCGATCAGCGCGGGGACGGAGAGAGTAAACTCGTAACGGACGCTTTCGGTCAGGTGGAGCCAAGGGAGGAGGGTATTGACCGTGAAATAGACCAGGTAGTTGCAAAGCAGGGACACCGGGACGGTAATCAGGAAGGCCACGCCCGAGAGTACGCCGCCCGCCAGGCGGTGCATCTTGGCGAATGCGTCGTCCGGGGCACCCAAAGCGTGCAGGACGGCGAACTCATTGCGCCGCTTACGGTAGAACATGATCTGGGAGAAATACCACACCATGGGCGAGATCACCAGCAGGCAGACCGCTAGGGTGAGGATAACGGCGTTATCGTTCTTCATGCTCTTGATGCTGGTCTCAAAGTAGTTACCCGTGGGGGTGACCAGCCAATCCGAGAAGGAATTGATCACGCGGCGGAGCTGGATCTCGGCTCCGCGGACGGTGTCCATATCGGTTCCCTTCTCCATGTAGACCTTGATCTCGGTGCGAACGGGGGGACGGCCCGTAAGCTCGGTGTAATCCGAGTAGCCTACGCCGAAGGTGATGTTGGATTCGGAGTTCAGTCCGTGGACCACGGCGCAGACGGTGTAGGTCTCGTAGCGGAATTTAAACAGCTTGATCTGCTCGCGGAGGAGCTGTTGGGGATTCATCACCATGGGCGTAGGGCCGCCCTCCTCGCAGACGGCCACCACAATCTGATCGCCTGGCTTGAATTTGTAGGCTCGGTCGTTGTAGACCTCCTCACTGATGATGACACCGTTTTCGGTGGACAGCACCGCGTAGGGGTCGCCCTCGAAGGTAGCAAGGCCGTGCTTGATGAGGTTATCGATCCACAGCTGATCCACAGCGGTGTATTTATAGTTATTCATGGCCCAGCGGAAGCCCTCGGAGAGGCGTTCCTTGCTGGACACCTTATAATCGTCGGCATCGTAGAGCTGGCTCGTCTTGAGGAGCAGGTGAGACTGGGCATACCCGCCCGACAGGCTGACATCCCATTCGGCGTGGCTGACACCGGGAACCGCCTCCAGCTCCTCCAGGAACAGGTCCACGTCGTAGCGGATATCCTCGGCCTGACCGATGGTAGGAACCCAAGGCTCGTCTCCCAGGATCTCCTCGTTGCCGTTTTCGTCCACCTCGGGAACGGGGTCCTCGTAATAGTTGGAGGGACGGTAAGCAATCTGGTATTCGTAGGGATCCAGGTCATTATGGTAGTTTTCCATATCGGCTATGTACAGGCCCGAAATGAAGAAGGCGGCAAACAGGATGGCCGACAGGACCAAGCGCAGATAGTATTTCCGCATCCGCCAAAAGCCGTACAGCTCGTATTTACCCGGGAAGCTCTCTCCGAACAGGCGGAAGGATCGGCGGGGAGAGGAGACCAGGTTGGTATTGTCCCCTGCTTTGAGATGGAGAACAGGTGGCTTCTTGGACATACTCCGCATGGGAAACCAAACCGACGCGAACACGGCGATGACACCGCCGAGCAACGGAATGAGCACAGTAGACACCGAGAACCAAAGTCCCACGCCGGCGGGGATGTAGAGTGCCCCTGCAATTCCGATACCCAACAGAGCGGAGGGGATCCAGGTCAGGAGGGTAATGACCAGCAACTCGCCGCCCGCCGCGCCCATGAGCTTGGGAAAGTCGGCTCCGCAGGCCATATAGACACCGTAGATAAATTTGAAGTGATCCAGTCGAACCAGAAACAGCACCACCATCATGAAGATCGAAAAGCCCAGCCACGCCAGCGCGGTGGTCCACAGCTGAACCGTATAGGGGGTACCATAATCCTCGTCGAAGGTATAGAGGGGGGACAGGCGGATATCCCGTCGCCCCGTCGAGACCCGATTAAGCATATCGTTCTGCACTTCCCACAAGGCCGTCTCCATGCCGTAGGTGGTATCCAGCATGATGCGGCAGGTGTAAGTACCGTCCAGGAGGGCGTTGCCGTTATTGACCCAGTAGTAGCTTTCAAGGTACTCGTTTTCCCGCTTGAGCTGATATTGGAGCTGTTGGTCCAGGTTGGCGTATTGCTCGTTATCCAAGAGGGCAACCTCCACGTGGTAGTCATATTCCTCGGCTACCGCTTGCTTGGCCTTATGCATATTCGCCTCGGTGCAGAGGGAAATGGTCCAGAAGCCTGCGGTCATGACCAGCGCGGCCAGGTAGAAGCAGATATATTCCTTCCAATTCTTGGTGACACTGCGGAAGGAGTTTTTGAAGTTCGGCGGATAGAGCACCGAGCCGATGGATCGGAACAGGGTGACAAACCACTCACCGATCCGTTTGGTGCGGGATTTCGTCGGCATAGAGGGGACCGTCCTTTCGTGTTGTTTATTGGGATGAAATCGAATCGTATACATGGAATATTATAGCACAGATGTGTGACTATTTTGTGTATGGAGCAAACGGCATATGTGACAAAATAACGTGGTCATTTTTAGGCATTTAGACGAGTTAATTCGACTGTTTTCCTTCACCCTATCTATCGCTTTTGGGTGCGCAAAGGTTACGTTTCTACCGGACAAATCTGAAACTTGTGAACATTTTGTAATCTTTCAAAATATCTCTTGCAATTTGACAGAAAATAGTGTAAAATATAATGTGGGTATGAAGGGTGGAATACACTCTCCCCGTCTGCTACAGCGAAAAATAAAAAAATGATATAAAGGAGACATGAACATGACCCCTACCAACAACAAGTTCGTCCTGGATTGGATCAACGAGATGGCCGCCATGACCCAGCCCGATAACATCGTCTGGATCGACGGCACCGAGGAACAGGCAGAGGCTCTGCGCGCCGAGGCTTGCTCCACCGGTGAGATCATCAAGCTGAACCCCGAGAAGCTCCCCAACTGCTATCTCCACCGCACCGCCGTCAACGACGTTGCCCGTGTGGAAGGCCGTACCTACATCTGCACTCCCACCAAGGAGGAGGCCGGTAACATCAACAACTGGATGGATCCCGCCGAGATGTACGCTAAGCTCTTCAAGCTCTACACCGGCTCCATGAAAGGCCGCACCATGTACGTCATTCCCTACTCCATGGGCGTGGTTGGTTCCGATTTCGCTAAGTACGGTATCGAGCTGACCGACTCCATCTACGTGGTTCTGAACATGCTCATCATGACCCGCGTTGGCAACAACGTGCTGGAGGCTCTGGGCGACAGCGCGGACTACATCAAGGGTCTGCACGCTCGCGCTGACATCGACGAGGAGAACCGCTACATCGTTCACTTCCCTCAGGACAACACCATCATGTCCGTAAACTCCGGCTACGGCGGAAACGTTCTGCTGGGTAAGAAGTGCTTCGCTCTGCGTATCGCTTCCTATCTGGGCCGTAAGGAGGGCTGGATGGCCGAGCATATGCTCATCCTGGGCGTTAAGTACCCCAACGGTGAGAAGAAGTACGTTACCGCCGCATTCCCCTCT
This sequence comes from uncultured Clostridium sp., assembly GCA_964427175.1. GTDB lineage: Bacteria > Bacillota > Clostridia > Oscillospirales > CAG-272 > CAMEON01. The sequence goes on from CAYRTP010000200.1 coordinate 3,967, forward strand.
GCCTGCGGTAAGACCAACCTGGCCATGCTCATTCCTCCCAAGTTCCTGTCCGAGCAGGGCTACGAGGTTGAGTGCGTGGGCGATGACATCGCTTGGCTCCGCGTCGGTGAGGACGGCCGTCTGTGGGCTGTGAACCCCGAGAACGGTTTCTTCGGCGTGGCTCCCGGTACCAACGAGAAGTCCAACCCCAACGCTCTGCACACCTGCCTGCGTGACACCATCTTCACCAACGTGGTTCACAACACCGCTGACAACACGGTTTGGTGGGAGGGCCTGGACAACAATCCTCCTCAGCCCGGCAACGCCATCGACTGGAAGGGCAATCCTTGGG
>CAYRTP010000201.1:0-4221 GCA_964427175.1 uncultured Clostridium sp.
GACGTGGGCGGTCCCACCGCCAATTTCCGCTATCCCGCCTGCAAAAAGCAGTTGGAGCACGGTGTCTGCGCCAACCGTAAGTGCCTGGCCCCCAAGCCCTGCCCGAACCTCATCGCCGACCACAGCGAGTACATCGAGCTTCTCAAGGCCATCGAGGCTCTGCCCAAGGTGAAAAAGGTGTTCATCCGCTCGGGTATCCGCTTCGACTACCTGCTGGCCGACCCCGACGACGCTTTCTTCCGCAAGCTGGTGAAGGATCACGTTTCGGGCCAGCTCAAGGTGGCTCCCGAGCACTGCGCCTCCCCCGTGCTCCGTTGCATGGGCAAGCCGGATTTCCAGGTCTACGAGACCTTCCGCAAGAAGTATTTCGACCTCTGCAAGGAGGTGGGGAAGGAGCAGTACCTGGTGCCCTACCTCATGTCCAGCCACCCCGGCTCCACTCTGAACGAGGCCATCGACCTGGCCCTCTGCCTCAAGCGGGATCACTACGCCCCCGAGCAGGTCCAGGACTACTACCCCACCCCCGGCACCGCCTCCACCGTCATGTTCTATACGGGGATCAACCCCGTGGACATGAAGCCTGTCCACGTGGTCACCGATTACCACGAAAAACAGCTCCAGCGGGCCCTGCTTCAGTTCAATCGCCCCGAGAACGCCGACCTGGTGCGGGAGGCCTTGAAGCAGGCGGGCCGTGAGGACCTCATCGGCTTCGGCCCCGAGTGCCTGGTCCGTCCCGCAGGAGGGAAGCCCTATGAGGGCCGACCTCATGAGGGCCGACCCTCCGACCGCAAGCCCTCGGGCGGCAAGTCTGCGGGCCACGGAAACGGTGCGGGCAAGCATACCGCCCCCAAGGGCCGGCCCGCCGAGGCAGGGAAGCATCCCCACCACGGGAACGGCAAGCCCTCCGACCGAAGTGGTAAGCCCACGGGCAAGCCCTCCCCCAAGACCCCGAATAAGGGACGGAGGTAAGCCGTGGCACTGACGATTCTGAAGGAAGCGGATTTCCGCAAGCTGCTCAAGTCATCCGTGACGGGCGGGTACCTGTTCTTCGGTGAGGAGGACTACATGAAGTCGGCCTCCCTCCGCATGGCGCGTCAGAGCGTGGCCGATGCCGATCCCGCCATGGCCGCCTTCAATGACGTGCGCCTGGACGGCCTGGATTTCACCACGGGAGCCCTCCTGGATGCCATGGCGGTCCCCCCCATGGGGAGCGACCGCAAGATCATCACGGTCACGGGCCTGAATTTCAACACCATGCGGGCCTCCGAGCTGGACAAGCTCTGCGAAGCCCTGGCCGAGCTGGCGGATTATCCCTACAATTTGGTGATTTTCTCGGCGGCCGCCGACGGACTGGACGGGGGGACCCTCCCCAAAAAGCCCTCGGACCTGCTGAATACCCTGGGCGAGCACCTGCACCCCGTGTATTTCGAGCGCAACACCCCCGCCAAGCTGGCAGGGTGGGTGCAGAAGCACTACCTCCATAACGGGGTCCAGGCCTCCCCCGCGCTCTGTCAATTCACCATTGAATTTTGCGGGCGGAATATGTTCACCCTGGCGGGAGAGGTGGACAAGGTGTCCTTCTACGTCCGCGCCAAGGGACGGACCGAGGCCACCGAGGCAGACGTGCGTACCGCGGCCATCCCCGCCATGGAGTACGATGCCTTCGCCTTCACCAACGCCATCATGGAGCACCGCCGTGCCGATGCCCTGGACATCCTCACCGATCTCAAGCTCCGTCGGGTGGAGCCGTTGTACATCCTTTCGGAGGTATCCCGCGTGATCTGCGATCTCCTGGCTATCCGCACCATGTCGGACGGCGGGCAGACCGCCTCCGAGATCAGCTCGGCCCTGAAGATGCACGAATATCGGGTGGGCCTTTATCTCAAGCAGGCCCGCAAGACCGACGCGGCCCTCCTGCGGGATGCCGTCACCGCCTGCCAGGCCGCCGACCGAGCCCTCAAGCGTTCGGCGGGGGACGGGTATGGGGTGATCGAGCGGTTGATTTGTACGTTGTAAAATAAAGAGTGAAATGGAATGAAAAAGTTTGAAAATTTGGGGTTTGGGCCGTGTAAAAAATGCTATTGATATGTCGAACCAAAGGGTGGAGTTTTCTGCCCTTTGTTTTTTATCATCCATATCAAAAAAACAAATCATAGGCACGCGGGCTCCCTCACCCGCCTGCGGCGGGAGCTCCCTCCCGGAGGGAGCCTAAAGGCATCGGCTTTCGCTCTCAATAGGCCCCCTCCGGGAGGGGGCTGGCACGCGAAGCGTGACTGGGGGAGAGCGCGGGCATAGAGAGTGGCATATTTTACAGGTTACAATTCAATGCCTATGATAGAAAATCGTATGTTTTTTTGTCAAATATCACCAACAACATTTCCCCAACTCGTGGAAAACTAAAATATCACCAAGCGATACTTATCCACAACGCCAAACGCCGACTTTACCCGAGTTAAGACCTGAAAAAGCCTTGAAAGTCGCGGATTTTTCCACAATTTGGCCGAGATGTCCACAGACTTCTCCACAGGGTGTGGAGAAGTCGTGGGGAAAACTTGTGGGAATCCCGCGGACTGAGCGGGTTTTCCACAGGGCAGTTTCGGCATTTTTAGACAATGTTAAAAAGGAATTTTCGGTCAAATTTCATAAAGTTGGGGCACCGCGAAAGTTTGTTAAAAACCACAATTACCCACAGCACCCGAAACCGCATAATCGCGACTGTCCCACGCCACACTATGGATGGACGAAAACGCCGATCAGCCGACCGAACCCGCGCCGTCTGCGGCCGTTTCCGCCGCGGATGGGTCGCCGTCCGCTTGTACAAAGACGGAGGCGGCGGGACTACGCCGACCTCGGAAAGTAGCGTGAAAAATTCTTTTTCACGCGGGTTTTGTGGCTTTCGTTGTCTTGCAACAACGATTTTGCTACGCAAAACCAGCCCCAATTGCCCAAGAAAGGAAGGCTTTCGCAAACGAAAGCCATGGTATTTTTTATGATGATTTTGGATCGCATCGCGCTCATTGTTTCCATCATAGGCGCGCTGAACTGGGGCAGCGTCGGTCTGTTTCAGTTCGATCTGGTCTCCTGGATCTGCGGCGGAGCCGCCACCGTGGCGGCGCGCATCATCTATACCGTAGTCGCTCTGGCCGGTATCTGGTGCGTCTCCCTCCTGTTCCGCTCCCGCGATTACGACGCGCTGGAGGATTCGTAAGGCGACGGAAAACGCTTAAGGATCCCATAAAAACTCCTTGCGACTGTGTTTGGGTCGCAAGGAGTTTTTCAATTATGGTTTAATCACCTGCTTGCGGTGCTTAAACTTACTTCATAGGTCGCGTGACGGTATAAACCTCCAGGGGCTCCTGCTTGCGCTCGCTAAAGCCTGGGCAGAGCGTTTCCATCTCCTCCTCGGTGCAGATCACCCATTCATCGTGGCCGTCATCTGTGCGCCATTGGGACGTGACCAAATCCAGGAAATTGGTACAGTAGCAGTTGGACTCTGCCACACCCGTGTGGATGGTGATGAGGTTCTCACCTTCGTAGTCGCCTCGGTCGTAGGGCTCCCAACGGAATGCCGAACCGCTGGGGTTTTTGACGGTGATCCGCAGGTGATCTCCCTCCTTTTCGACAAGATGGTACTCCATGAAGGTGGGATCACCCTGCACGGTTACCAGGGAATCCTCCCGTTCCTCGTCGATGATGCGGATGCGGCAACAGTTGTTGATGCTGAAATCAAGGTGGGTAAGCGGTTCAAAAGCATAGCTTCGCTCCCGGGTCAAATGGTTTTCCATACGTTCATTCTCCTTTGTTCGTGATGGAGCCTCTCCGAACAGGACACCAATGGGAACGTCAAAGAGATCGGCAATGACGGGGAACAGGGTAATATCGGGAAACCCGACTCCACACTCCCACTTGGACACCGACTGAGGCGCGATCCCGATCCGATCGGCCAGCTGCGTCTGGGTCCATCTGCGTTCCTTTCGAAGGGCTGTGATTACGTTACAGAATTGATTCAGGTTATACATATATTCTTCCTCCTGTCTGTGAAACCAGTATATCACAAAATCGAATCGAACGCAATAACCGCAAAGTTGTAAGCACGCGGACCTACAGATTTGAATAGGATAAATTTGTACTATTTTACAATAAAAATCTTGAATACAGCTTCCATATACCAATGGGGCAGGGGCCCCATGGTGATACCCCCTATGGCTCTTGGTGTCCTCT
>CAYRTP010000202.1:0-4217 GCA_964427175.1 uncultured Clostridium sp.
GAGGAGCTGGCCGCCCTGGCCGCCGCCCGCAGGGCTCTGAACCCCACGGGTGCCGAGCTAAACTTCTTAGATAAGTACATGAAGGTGCTCTACCCCGACTGCGCCTGTCTGCTGGACTACTTCCCCGACAAAACCCTGTTTTTGGTCCGCAACAACTCGGGTGTCTCCGACCGTCTCAAGGCGGGAGAGTGGCAGATGAACGAGACCATCAAGAGCCTGATCGAGACAGGGACCATTGCGGGCAAGTACGCCGAATACCAGAAGCCCACCACCGCCTTCGAGCTGTTTTTGGACCGCAACGCCACGGTCCACGTGGATTCCCTGTCCTACGGTATGTCGGGCAAGCGGTTGGGCGGTATTTTCGGCTTCCGCACCAAGCACATGATCTCCTACGCCGAGAATTTCAAGCTCCTCTGCGAGGATCTGACCGGCTATATGCGCTCGGGCCACCGCGTGGCGGTGATCGCCGAGAACGAGGCCGCCGCCCGCAACCTGGCGGATCTGCTGGACGAGGCGGGATTCGATTCGGTGATCCCCAAGGAAGGCAGTATGACCGATGCCAAGGATCTGCCCCGCGGCATGGTGGTGATCTTATGGCGGGACTACCTCTACGGCTATGAGCTCATCGTCCCCAAGATCGCCATTCTGTCCACCAACCCCGACGGCAAGACGGGTGCTCTCTCCACCGCCGCCATCCGCTCCCGCAAGCAGAAGGCCATGGTGGAGCGGGCCAAGCAGAAAAACACCAAGACCATCCTTTCCTTTAATGACCTGGAAGTAGGAGACGTGGTGGTCCACGAGGCCTACGGTATCGGCCGCTACACGGGCATCGAGACCCTGACCACCGCGGGGGTCACCCGCGACTACATCGGCATCCAGTACGCGGGAACGGATAAGCTCTTTATCCCCGTGGAGAAGCTGGATATGGTGTCCAAATACATCGGAGCCCACGCCGATGACGGCATGGTCAAGCTCTCCAAGCTGGGCACCGACCACTGGAACAAGACCAAGGCCCGCACGAGAGCCATGGTCAAGGAGATGGCCAAGGATCTCATCAAGCTCTACGCCGAGCGGATGCGCCGTCCCGGCTACGCCTTCTCCCCCGACGACGATTTTCAGCGGGATTTCGAGGCCGCCTTTGAGTATGAGGAGACCGCGGGCCAGCTGGCCGCCATTGAGGACATCAAGGCGGATATGCAACGCCCCACCCCCATGGACCGCCTGCTCTGCGGCGACGTGGGCTACGGTAAGACCGAGGTGGCTCTGCGGGCCGCCTTCAAGGCGGTGACCGACGGCAAGCAGGTGGCGGTACTGGTCCCCACCACCATCCTGGCCCTCCAGCACTATCAGACCTTCTGCCGCCGTATGCGGGCCTTTTCGGTGAACATCGATATGCTTTCCCGCTTCAAGTCCCCCAAGGAGCAGGATCAGACCCTCCGCCGCCTGGAGCGGGGTGACGTGGACGTCATCATCGGCACCCACCGCCTCCTGGGCAAGGACATCCGGTTCCGCGACCTGGGCCTGCTCATCGTGGACGAGGAGCAACGCTTCGGCGTGGCCCAGAAGGAAAAGCTCAAGCAGCTCTGCGGTAACATCGACGTGCTGACCCTGTCGGCTACCCCCATTCCCCGTACACTGAACATGGCCATGGGCGGTATTCGGGACATTTCCATCCTGGACGAGGCCCCCGTGGACCGTCTGCCCGTTCAGACCTACGTGCTGGAGCACGATGATCTCATCATCCACGAAGCCATCCGCAAGGAGCTCCGACGGGGCGGACAGGTGTTCTACCTCCACAACGTGGTGGAGAACATCAACGAGCTGGCGGGATCTCTCGCCAAAGCCATCCCCGATGCCCGCATCACGGTAGCCCACGGTAAGATGGAGAAGGAGGAGCTGGAGGAGATCTGGGAGCGGATGCTCACGGGTGAGATTGACATTCTGGTCTGCACCACCATCATCGAGACGGGGGTGGACATTCCCAACGCCAACACCCTCATCGTGGACTGCGCCGAACGACTGGGTCTGTCCCAGCTTCATCAGCTCCGCGGCCGTGTGGGACGCTCCTCCCGCCGTGCCTACGCCTACTTCACCTACCGTCCCGGCAAGGCCATCACCGAGATCGCAGAAAAGCGTCTGGAGGCCATTCGGGAGTACGCCGAGTTCGGCGCGGGCTTCCGCATCGCCCTCCGAGATATGGAGATCCGCGGTACGGGCAACCTGCTGGGCTCGGAGCAGCATGGCCACATGGAGGCCGTGGGCTACGATCTCTACATCAAGCTCCTCAATGACGCGGTGCTGGAGGAGCGGGGGGAGAAGCCTCCGGAGAAAAAGGAGTGCAGCGTATCGGTCTCCATCAACGCCTACCTGCCCGATACCTACGTGCGCTATCCCGCCCAGCGGATGGCTCTGTACAAGCGCATCGCCCTCATCCGCAATCGGGACGATATGGAGGACATGATCGACGAGCTGGCCGACCGCTACGGCGATCTCCCCGTCCCTGCCACCAACCTCCTGGATATTGCCCTGGCCCGCGCCCTGGGCGAGGCCTGCGGCATCACGGGTATCCGCCAGGAGGGCACCACCGTTTTCTTCACCCAAGACCGCCCCGACATCGACGTATGGAGCGAGATCTCCGAGCTGGTCCGCGGCCGTATCCGCTTCACGGGCGCGGGCTCGGACGCGCAGATCAAGCTCCAGCTTCGCCAGGGAGAGGATATGCTTGCGATTATTCACAAAATATTTGAAAAATATCTCTCTTTACGTCACGCAGAGGGGTAGACGAATTCGGATTTTTGTGCTATAATAAGGGATGTATCAATTGAAAGGACATGAAACCATCATGAAAATCACCATTTTGCGCCGTCTGCTGTCGGCTCTGCTTTGCCTGACCCTGCTGGCCGGGGCCCTGGGGCTTACGGCCTGCGCCGATAAGAGCCCCGCTCTCCTGGAGCTGGACGGACATACCATCACCGCCGCTCAGTACCAGTTCTTCCTCTCCCGCGTCAAGGGCTCCCTGTACTACACGGGCTACAGCGTGAACAGCGCGGATTTCTGGAATATGATCATTGACGATCAGAACAACACCTACGACGACTACTTCCGCAACGCCGTCCTGGAGGATGCCCGCCGCTACCTGGCCGCCCTGGCCATCTTCGAGGAGCGGGGTCTGGTGCTTCCCCAGAGCTACGTGGACCGCGTGGACGAGGACATGGAGGAGTACCTCCGCGACGCGGGCTCCAAGTCCACCCTCAATTCCCTGCTGTCCTCCTACGGCATCAACATGGATATGCTCCGTGAGATCTACCTCATCGAGGCCAAGTACGAATACCTCCAGACCGTCATCTACGGCGAGGACGGTGAGCTTCTGTCGGCGGATGCCCGCATGGCTTACCTGAACGAGCACGCCGTCTGCTTCAAGCAGGTGCTCATCCGCGCCTTCGACTACGTCTACGAGACCGACCTCAACGGAGACGAGATCTACTACCTCCCCTCCGAGAACAACGAGAAGGTCAACAACATCGCCTACGACCGCGAGGCAGGCAACGTCCGCCTGGACGAAAGCGGCAAGATCATCGTGGATGCCAACGGGGATGACGTGTACTACCTGGACAACGGCTCCATCGCTTATGACCGTGACGCGGGTGTCCGCTCCATGGTCTACGATCAGAACGGTAACCTGGTGACCCGCAACTACACCGCCGAGGAGCTGGCCGAGCACAAGGCCGCCGCCGAGGAGTTGCTGGCTACCGTGGCTGTCGGGGACTACGCCGCCTTTGAGGCTCTGCTGGATGAGTACGAGATCGACGACGAGGATGCCTTCGTCACCGACGGCGCATACTGCTTCCTCTACACCACGGGGGACAACAGCTACGATTACCTCAACGATATTGCCGATGCCCTGGCCGAGGCCAAGGACGGCGAGCTGAAGGTCATCTCCTCGGAGTACGGCTACAACGTGGTCATGAAGTACCCCATGCCCGCCGATGCCGCCGTGAACACGGTCTACGAGGACTGGTTCTCGGATCTGCCCACCCGCATCATCGCCAAGCAGTTCCACACCCTGTGCAAGCCCTACATGGAAAAGGTGACCGTGGACAGCGAGGTCTTCGCTACCCTGCCCTCTATGAAGGATATTGCGACCAATATCAGCTATTGATTTTCTCCCATATGAAAAAGCCCCCCGCGCAAGGTTTAATGTGCCCCCTGTCAAGTAG
>CAYRTP010000203.1:0-4209 GCA_964427175.1 uncultured Clostridium sp.
CCCCACGCAGGCATGGGCGGTAAATACAACTTCGGCTGGAAGCGGGAGGAGATCGCAGGCTATATGCAGGCGCTCGTAGCCGGGGGATATACGGCCAAGAATCTGTCCACCATGCTGGTTGATGAGTGTGACCGGCTCTACGGTCACAAGCCCGGCGACGATACCACCGCCTGCGTTGTTAAGGTGCGAAAGAGAGAACCCCTGAACATTCTGTTCGGCCCTCCCTCCAACCGAGATGACGCCAACCGTATGATGTCGCTGTTCTTCTCCAAGGAAGGCAAACACATCATCTGCGGCGGTACGACCTCCTCCATCGCCGCCAAGTTTCTGGGTAAAAGGGTTGAGGTCAGCCTCAGCTTTGAGCGGAGTGACATTCCGCCCATTGCCAGGATCGAGGGCGTAGATCTTGTCACAGAGGGTGTGATCACCATGAACAAGGTCATTCAGTACGCCAAGGATTACCTGGGGGAGAACGAGCTCTACGAGGATTGGAACTTCAAGAAGGACGGTGCTTCTCTCATCAGCCGACTGCTGTTTGAGGAAGCGACCGACATCAACTTCTACGTCGGCAGAGCCGTCAACCCCGCCCATCAGAATCCCGACCTTCCCATCAACTTCAACATCAAAATGAATTTGGTGGAGGAGTTGTCCGCTTGCCTGAAGAAGATGGGTAAGCGTATCAAGGTAAGCTATTTCTAAAATGGAGATGAACATGCGTAAATTTGATACCAAAGTACAGCATCTGAAATATAAAGTTTTACGCGAGGTTGCGCGTCTGGCGTGGAACGACACGTTGCTTGAGAATATTATGGATATTCCCAAGGCCATCGTTCCCGGCAAAGAACCTACCATGCGCTGCTGTGTATACAAGGAAAGAGCCATTCTTGGCGAGCGTGTCAAGATCGCCATGGGCGGAGATAAGAATAATCCCAATATCATTGAGGTGATCGATATCGCCTGTGACGAGTGTCCTGTTGGCGGCTTTGAGGTCACCAATGCTTGCCGCGGATGCCTCGCTCACCGTTGCGAGGACGTCTGCAAATTCGGGGCCATCTCTTTCGATCACAACCACGTAGCCCATATTGACAAGTCCAAATGTAAAGAGTGCGGTGCCTGTGCCAAGGTCTGCCCCTATACCGCCATCGTCAGCCGCAAGCGGCCTTGTCAGAACGCTTGTAAGGTAAAAGCCATTTCTATGAATGAGGATAAGGCGGCTAAAATCGACAACTCCAAGTGCATTCAGTGCGGAGCCTGCGTATATCAGTGTCCCTTCGGTGCCATCATGGATAAATCCTTTATGGTGAACGCCATCGATATTCTCAAGAAGAGCGAGCGGAACACGCGCGGCGGAAATTACAGAGTATATGCCGTTGTCGCTCCCTCCATTTCGAGCCAATTCTCGTACGCAAAGCTCGGCCAGGTCGTCACAGGTCTGAAAAAGCTCGGCTTCCACGATGTCATCGAGGCGGCACTCGGTGCGGATATGGTGGCTATGGCAGAGGCGAGAGAGCTCTCCGAAAAGGGACTTCTGACCAGCTCCTGCTGTCCCGCATTCGTGCAGTACATCAAGTCGGCATTCCCGAACCTTGTAGAGCATATTTCGCATAATATGTCGCCCATGGCCGTTCTTGCGAAATACATCAAGGAATCAACTCCCGACGCAAAAGTGATCTTTATCGGCCCGTGCACCGCTAAAAAAGCAGAGGCACAGCTTGAAGAAGTCAAGCCTTGGGTTGATACCGTCCTCACCTTTGAGGAGCTTCAGGCACTGTTTGACAGCCGTGACATCGACATTGCTACCCTGGAGGAAGGAGTTCTGGATAACGCCTCCTATTTCGGCCGTATCTTTGCGCGGAGCGGAGGTCTGACCGATGCGGCGGTTCAGGCGATGAAAGAGCAGAACATCGACTTCGAGATCAAGCCCGTTGTATGCGACGGAATCGAAGCCTGCCGTATGGCGCTTCTCAAGCTGAACAAGGGTATTCTTGACGGTAACTTTATCGAGGGAATGGCTTGTGTCGGCGGTTGTATCGGCGGCGCAGGTTGTCTCACCCACGGTGAAAAGAGCAAGACCGACGTTGATAAATACGGTCGTGAAGCACTTGAAAAAAACATCGGAGATGCAATATCGATATTGAAATAAAAGATATTTCAATTATCGAATGTAAGGTGTTTTGCGGCGGAGAGCTTTCCGATGCTTATCCACTTCCATATTTGTCATGAAAAAGCCATATGTCATAATGGCTTTCGGCACTTTTCGATTTTTATTTTGTGAAAAATGACGGCGGTTCTCTGCTTTTGAGAACCGCCGTTTCAATTACGTAACCTGATTCTGCGGGGGCGGCCGTTGGCCGTCCGCATCGCCCGGATGCCGCGGAAGGAAGCAAGTATCGCTTGACATATTATACGCCTCCTTCAACCATTACTCTGTGCCTCTATGCCATCAGCTTATAAACCCGATTCCGTTTTCCGCCGTCCGTCACCACGGTTCCCTCGGCCACCATTTCGGCCAGCAACCGCCGCGCGCGCGCGTCCTTGACACCCAGCAGCTCCGCCACCTCCACGGTTCGCGCCTCGACTCTTTCGGTCAGATACGCAATGACAGCCTGCTTTTGAATCTGGGACTTGGACCTCGTGGTTTTGCCACGGACGGTCACGGCCTCGGTCGCTCGCTTTTCAGTTTCGCCCAAGATAAGCGACAGCGTGATCCGATCCGGTTCAAAGCTCTCGGTGATCACAGGCGCGGGCCAGCCTTGCTTGTTCCACACGTTGATGATATGGGGGATGCCGCTGCCCGTCCGTTCGCCCACGTCGATCAGGTTAAACATACGGATCAGCCCGCTGTTTCGCGGGTCGGACACGCCGCCGCTCTTGGCGGTTTCCACGTCAATGCGAAAACCGCCCGGGTTGGACAGGGTGATTCGATCCGCGCTCTTGATGACGACGATTCCCTGCCTGCCGTAGTAGTCAGCATTGATCAAGCAATTGGCCAACGCCTCGCGGAGGGCATTGTGAATGGGCGCAGGATCCCCACCGTCCGGATTAAGCGGGATCGTAATTCCCTGCGTGATTCGGTTGCAGACACGGACGTAGAAGTCGTAGACGTTTCCGCTCCAATCTCCGGAGGAGGATACGATACGGCAGGTGCGGGTGTCCGACTCCATCTGCTCCCGATAGTCCAGGAAATACGCGGGATATTCCTTGACGATCTCATACTCATAACCGAACATCAGAAGTCCCGCGGCGGTGGGATGCATCTTACCATCACCCAATCGGCCCACAGCTCCCAGCTTGTACAGGAACTCCGAGTCCTCCAAGCCCTCCCAGGCATGCCCCGGGCGATCGCTCTCCATACGGGTACGGTAACGCTTGACGCTGTCATAATCGAACACCGTCAGATCCATATCCTCCAGCACAGCCATGTCCTGGGCTTGGATGGCCGCATCGCGCAACAGGGCGTGAACCTCCTCTTTGGTGCATCTGTAATCCCCTTCCCCGTTGCGGCGGTAACTGCCCGAGAAAGGATCTCCCCCTACGAACACGGGCTTATCGTTGCGCCTGGCGCGGGGCACACGGATGGCCACAATGCGCTTGCCGTTGATCTGCTCCACGGTCACGTCCTTCTCCGACAGGATATTGACGCTGACCTGACGGGGATCGTTGACGATCTCCCAAAAATCCTCGATCAACAGCTCAGGATCGGGGAGGTCGATGGGATGGAGGGATTTGTCCTTCTGCTCCTCCACGCCCAGCAGGATGATACCGCCGAGGGTGTTGGCGAAGGCCGAATAGGTCTCCCAAATGCTGTGAGGCAGACCTCCCAGGGCCTTTTTGGCCTCGATGCGGTTATTCTCCTTGTATTTTTCGATGTTTGTAAAATCGATCATGGTCTGCCCTCCTTTGCTTGTGCCGTTATGATGGGATGCTTTCTATACGTATTATATCACAAAATGAGGCTGAGCGCAAGATGCCGGAGCGAATTATTGAGGGAGATCATGCATAACGGCGGGTCCCTGATTTGAGAACCGCCGTTTCTTATGAATCAATGCTTCTTTATCTGTTGGATATCCTTTTTTTTTTCACAAACGGAATCACCTTGTATGTTTGTTTACAAAATCCTATTGATTTTTGTTCAAGAATGTAGTATAATGTCCATACAATTAAACAGCGGGGAGCTTGATGCGTCTATGAGCGCGGACAGGCTGAGAG
>CAYRTP010000204.1:0-4181 GCA_964427175.1 uncultured Clostridium sp.
TCTGCTTTTTTCATCTCGGCCCGGTGGGGGCGCCCGGCCCCCCCCCCCCCCGGGGGTCAGGGGCAGAGCCCCTCGCTCTCCTTCTGCTCCGCGCGTCTCAGCTGACCGCAGGAGGCATTGATGTCGGCACCCAGCTTGCGGCGGATGGTGGCGCGGATGCCCCGCTTTTCCAGGACGGCGGCGAAGGCCTTGACGGCCTCGTCGGAGGAACGGGAGAAGCCGGTCTCCTCCACCTCGTTGACGGGAATGAGATTGACGTGAATGGGCATGGTGGTGGTGCGGGTCCGCAGGTGGCGGTTCAGGACGTTGGCCAGGGCGGAAGCCCCCTCCACCGTGTCATTCTTGCCCGCGATCAGGGTGTACTCAAAGGACAGACGGCGGCCCGTCTTGTCATAGTAGGCCTTGCAGGCCGACAGAAGCTCGTCCACTCCCCAGCGGTTGTTCACGGGCATGATGGAGGAGCGGGTAACGTCGTCGGGTGCGTGGAGGGAGATGGACAGCGTGATGGGGAAGTCCTCCTCCATGAGCTTTTGGATCCCCGAAACCACCCCGCAGGTGGACAGGGAAATGTGCCGATACCCAATGTTCAGGCCGTCGGGATGGGCCACCAGGCGCAGGAACTTGACCACGTTATCATAGTTGTCCAGGGGCTCCCCAATGCCCATCATGACAATGTTGGAAATGCGCTCACCCAAGTCCTTCTGGGCCGCGATCACCTGGCCGAGCAGTTCGCCCGGGATCAGGTCCCGTACCTTGCCGCCAATGGTGGAGGCGCAGAACTTGCACCCCATGCGGCATCCCACCTGGGAGGAGATGCAAATGGTGTTGCCGTGGTTGTACCGCATCACCACCGACTCCATACAGTGTCCGTCGCGGAGCTCAAACAGATACTTCACGGTACCGTCCAGGGCACTTACCAGCTTGCGGCGTACCGAGGGCAAGTGGTATTCCGCCACCTCCGAGAGCTTCTTGCGGGTGGCCTTGCCCACGTTGGTCATCTCGTCGGGGGACAGCCCCTTGTGAAGCTGGGGGAACATCTGCCCCGCGCGGTATTTGGGCTCGCCTACCGAGATCAGAAGCGCCTCCAGCTCGGCAGGGAGGAGAGAGAGAAGGTCTTGCATAGTGTTCCTTTCTCGTTACATTTGTAACATAATATTAACAATACAACAATCAATTTATAAATTTAAGCCCGACGGAGCTTTCCGATCAGGGTAAAGACCATAAAGATGGCGATGTGAACCACAGCTACCGACGCGCCCGTGGGGGTGGACAGCAGGAGGGCCAGGAGCAGTCCCGTCAGGGATCCCACTACCGAAATGACGGCGGAGCAGAGCACCACCGACAGAAAGCTGCGGAATACCCGCATGGCCGACAGGGCAGGGAAGATGATGAGGGAGGAGATGAGCAACGCTCCCACCAGCTTCATGGCCAGCACGATCACCACGCCGCTGACCGCCGCGATGAGGAAGTTGTAGGCCCGCACCTTCACCCCCGAGGAGGTGGCAAAGCCCTCGTCAAAGGTGACGGCGAAGATCTTGTGGTAGAAGATGATGAAGAATCCGATCACAGCCGCCGACAGCCCCACGCAGAGCCATACATCGGAGCCCTGCAGGGTCATCATGGAGGTGGAGCCGAACAGGGAAGCGCAAACATCGCCCGACAGGCTCCCCGTATCCGAGGCAGGGAACAAGTTCAAAAGCAGATATCCCACCGCCAGGGACCCCGCCGACAGCATGGCAATGGCGGAATCTCCCTTGATGAGCTGTTTTTCCCCCGCCAACAGGAGCAGGACCGCCACAGCGACGGTTACGGGCAGGGCCACGGTCATAGGGGCAAAGCCCAGTACGGCGGCCACCGCCATGGCTCCGAAGGCCACGTGGGAGAGGCCGTCTCCGATCATGGCGTAGCGTTTGAGCACCAGCACCACACCCAACAGCCCCGCGCAGAGGGAGATGAGGATCCCCGCGATCACGGCGTAGCGGACGAAGGGGTATGAAAAATAATGGACTAAGGTCTGCCAGACATTCATTTTGTCCCCTCCTCTCGGTCGCTACGGGTCGTCTTGCGCTGGTTCGTCTTGCGACGGGCATCGGTAACGGTGCGGTCCAGGGAGACCGCGCGGGCTCCCAGCACCGAACGGGCATCGGGAGCCGCCCGCACGTCCAGAATACGGCTGATATCGGGGGCATCCCAGGCCGACTGGGGATTCCAGTCCCCGTAAGAGCCCCGTTCGCGGTGGGCGAACTGCTGGCCCACGGGGGTGGCCAGGTACTCCTCGGTGGTGCCGAAGAAGGAGGTGGTCTTGCCCATGTGGAGAATGTGGCTGGCGTAATTCACCGCCGCCGCCACGTCATGGGAGACCATGATGACCGCCACGCCCTCGCGGTTCATGTCGGCGATCATGTTGTACATCTCGGTCATGGCCAGAGGGTCCAGCCCCGCTATGGGCTCGTCCAGCAGGATGAGCTTGCCCGTGGCGCAGTAGGCCCTCGCCAAGAGAACTCTCTGCTGTTGTCCGCCCGAGAGCTCGCGGTAGCAACGAGTGGCCAGGTGGTCAATGCCCATGCGGACCATGGCCTCCTCGGCCAGCTTTTTATCAGAGGCCCGCCAGAAGGGAAGCATCCCACAGCGGCGCAGGCACCCCGACCGCACGATCTCCTTGACCGAGGCGGGAAAATCCCGCTGGGCGGGGGTGTGCTGGGGCAGATACCCCATGCCGCTTCTGCGGACCTCTGGGGCGACGGTCAGCTTGCCGTCATAAGTGGGGTGCAGACCCAAAATGGACTTGATCAGGGTGCTTTTCCCCGACCCGTTCTCCCCCACGATGCAGAGGTAGTCTCCCTCCTCCACCGTAAAGGTCACGTCGGAGGCCACCACCCCCGAGTCATAGGCCAGGGTCAGCTTTTCGGTTTGGATCAATGACATAATATTCCTTTTACTGCAATGCTTTTTTGAGATTTTCCAGGTTCTGCTTCATGATTTGGATATAGGTGGTTTCCCGATTCGTCACCACCTGCATGGAGTTGAGGGTCAGGATCTCTGCTCCCGTCTCGGCGGCCACGGTGGCGGCTACCTTGCCGTCCGACCCCTCCATGACGAAGATATAGGGCAGGTTCCACTCCCGGGTCTTCTCGATCAGCAGGGTTTGGGTGGCAAAGGAGGCCGAGGTCTCGGAGGAACAGCCAGGGAAAGCGGCCACACACTCCAACCCCAGGTCACGGAACAGGTAGGCAAAGGGGTAGCGGTCAGCGATCACCACGGTATCACGGACCGCATCCGCCATCATGGCGGTGTACTCCCCCCACAGGGCGGTCAGCTCGGCACGGTATGCCTCGCCGCAGGGCTCCCACACGTAGGCATTCTCGGTGTCTACCTTGCAAAGAGCATCCTCAATGGCCTGATTGATGAGCAAGGCGTTCTCCACCGACAGCCATACGTGCTCGTCGGTGCCGATAAGGGCGCAGGTATCCCCCACGGCTCCGTCGTCTGAGCCGTGGTCATGATCGTGATCCCCCTCCAGGGTGTCGCAGACCTCCATCATGGACACGCGGAGGAGATGTTCGTTCCCCGAGGAGGAAACCGTGGCATCCAGCCATTGCTCGGCTCCCACCGAGATCAGCACGTCGGCGGTGCTGATGGTGATGATGTCGGCGGCGGTGGGCTCGTAGCTGTGCATATCCTGGCCGTCCTTGCCCAAAAGGATGAGGTCTACCTCCCCTTCGCCGCCGGATTTCCGATAATTGTTGAACAGCCCACGGGCCAGGTCATAGCCCGCAAAATTGGTGCAAACCACCGTGATCTTGCCGTCATCGGTATGGACAGGCCCCGCGGTGGAGACGCATCCCGCAAACAGAGCCGTAACCCCCACAAGCAGGGTCAGACAGGCCAGCAGGAGGGCACCGTATTTCAAATTTCGTTTCATGGTTGAACTTCCTTTATATAGAATCAATGGTTACAATGGGGACACTTGCAGGCCGACGGGGGCTCCTTGGCGGCGCAGGCTTCGCAGGTGCCGTAGAGAATGGAGCGTCCGCTGTCCACCTTGAAGTGGTGATCCGAGGAAATATGGCTCAAAAGCTCCTCGCTGACGGTACATTCCAAATGGACCAGGGCCCCGCAGGACAGGCATTTGAGGTGGAAATGGTGACAGCAGTCCCCACGCCCCACGTACTGGTAGACAT
>CAYRTP010000205.1:0-4178 GCA_964427175.1 uncultured Clostridium sp.
TGGGTAGGGGAGGGGCTTGCTCCTCCCGAAATCTGTCAAAACCGAGGATATCTGAAATTTATTGGTGGAAACGGGAGGAGCAAGCCCCTCCCCTACGGCAAACTTTCCGTAGTACGCAAGGTTATCGAACACATCTAATAAATATATTTTCGTATCTTCGTATCTTTGTATCTTGTCACTCGTCACTTGTCGTTTGTCACTTCCCCCGTCATATTCCCCCCGCTCCCCGCATAGGATAGGGTGTAAACCAAAATAAACCAAATCACATGGAGGAAACCAGTATGAGCACAAGCACAAAGAGCGGATTTGATTCGGTGAAGCAGTTTTTTGAGAAGGTAGGCCGCCGAAACCTGGTGATCGCGGGGGCGGTCGCCCTGATCGTCACGGCTGTGGCGGTGAACTGGGTGATTTTCCGCGACGACGGCGCGGGGGAGAACGGCTACAAGTACGATGCCAGCGCGGGGATGTCCACGGGCTACGGCACCACCCTGAACACGGGCACGGTGGGGGATGAGACCGCCAAGCCCACGGGGAGCGAGGCCGACCCCACCGACAGCTACTTCTCCTCGGTGGAGGTCAGCCGCCAGCGCGCCCGTGACGAGGCCCTGGAGGTGCTGAACGCCGTGGTGGAGAATAACCAGGCCTCGGAGGAGGTCAAGGCCGAGGCCTTGGCCGAGATCCAGACCATCGCCAAGGAGATGTCCCAGGAGTCCAACATCGAGTCCATCCTGCTGAGCAAGGGCTTCACCCAGTGCATCGCGGTCATCAACGGCGACACCGCCAACATCGTGGTCCAGAGCGATACCCAGCTCCAGACCGCCCAGCTGGCCCAGATCAACGCCGTAGTCTACGAGCAGGCCGGCATCGAGCCCATCAACATCACCATCGTGGCCAAGAATTGAGCAATCCCCCGCAAGCGAAGCGATCAGTGATCTGAAAACTCGCGAAGCGAATACCACTCGGCACAAGCCGAATATCACTGCGAAGCAATATCACTCGCCGCAGGCGAATAAAACCGGCGTGATACTCGGTTAAGAGTATCACGCGAAAATACGGAAATAGACGGGAGGAGCAAGCCCCTCCCCTACCGGTATCTTATGTTAAAAACGTTAAGCGGAGATAGGGGCGCACCTGCGTGTGCACCCGTGATTTTATAGGTTGAAACTACCTTGTAACATCTAAAACTTTAGGTCGAACAGTCATCCTGAGCGGAACGGAGCAAGGCGGAGTGGAGTCGAAGGATCTCTTGCAGGATGGAGATCCTTCGACTCCGCCGCGTTGCGGCTCCGCTCAGGATGACTGCTTAGACTCAAACGAAAACATAAAGTTTTAAATGTTACAGCGTACTACCCAAGGAGTAAATTAGTAATAAAAATTCCTCTCGGAAAGCCCAAAAGCCTTCCGGGAGGAATATCTTGTATCTTGTCACTCGTCACTTGTCACTTCTTCCGTCCCCTCAACCGTCTCGTCCTCCTCGGGCACCAGCTCGGCGTAGCCGATGAGCTTGGAGACGTAGGGCCACAGGCCCTCGTAGCTGCGGTAGAAGTTGACCGCCCGCTCCATGTGCTTGACGTTGCGGGGAACCTGCAGAGCCACCATGTTCTCGTCCAGGTCGGCGGCGAAATGGGTCACCGAGGTGTACTGCCGGTCGAACTCCGCCGTGGTGGAGTTGACGCCCTGCAGGATCTCGTACTGCTTGCCGTCCCGCATGGTGAAGGTCACGGCCAGGCCGTTCTCGGTGTCGCAGTCGATGGTGTAGGCACTGACCTGCTTCCACTGGTAGGACTTGGTCTCGACGAAGAAATAGGTGCTGATGCCGTCGGCGGTCACCAGGCGGTAGGAGTTGACCGCGACGAGGCCCGAGAGGACCACGCCCAGCAGCATACCGCCCGTGATGAGCCATTTGGTGGAGGCCTTCATGGCGTGGGCCTCCTTTTGGCCCAGCATGGGGGTGAGGCGCTGATTCTGCTTCTGCACCTCCTCCTCGGTGGGAGCGAAGTACCACAGACCCAGAATGCCCACGAACAGGGCACCTGCCACGACGTAGCAGGTCTCCAGCGAGGTCATCAAGGCGTATGCAGGCTCACCGCCGTGGCGTGCCTCAATGACCGCCCCCGTCAGGCGGGACACACCCACCATGAACAGGATGCCGATGACCGAGACCAGCAAGCTGCCCACGATGAGGAACAGACAGCCCTTCTTGCCCGACTTCTTCTTTTTTTTGCCTACCTGATTGTTTAACAGTTGATTCATGGCCCAACCTCGATCACAGCACGCGGATGCGGGTGACGGCGGGATAGCCGACGGAAGCCATCTTGGCCTTGACCTCGGCCTCGGTCATCACTTCGGTGATGAAGGAGAAGCGACCCTCGGTGTGGCGGGCGGCGTTCAGGGTACCGAACACCAGCTTGATGCGTCCCGCGGCCTCCTCGGAGGCGTTCAGCACCACCAGGTGACGGCAGGCGTAGTCCTCGGGGTTGGCGATCTCCTCGGGGGCAGCGTCCGCCCAAACGGGGGAGATGATGCCCGCGGGGGTGTGGCCCATCACGTCCACCAGGTCACCCGTCACAGCCGAAGCGGTGGGGAGCTTGCCCGCGCCGGGACCGTAGAACATGACCTCGCCCACCATGTCGGCGTTGACGAGAATGCCGTTGTTCACGTCATTGACCCCGTGGATGGGGTTGCCCAGGGGAACCAGACGGGGGGAGACCATAGCCAGGATCTTGCCCTCCAGCTTGGTGGTGTAGCCAATGAGCTTGATGGCGTAGCCCATCTCCTTGGCCAGCTCGCTGTCGGCGGTGGTGATCTTGGTGATGCCCTCGCAAAGGATGGTGTTGGGGTCAATGCGCTTGCCGAAGGCCATGGCCGCGAGGATGACGATCTTACGGGCGGCATCCAGACCCTCCACGTCGGCGGCGGGATTGGCCTCGGCGTAGCCCTTCTTCTGCGCGTCCTTCAGGACCTCCTCAAAGGAGGCGCCCTCGGTGTCCATCTTGGTGAGGATATAGTTGGTGGTACCGTTGAGGATACCGCTGATGGCGGTGACGTTGTTGGAGGCCAGGTCCTCGCGGAGGGGACGGATGATGGGAATACCGCCGCCCACCGAAGCCTCAAAAAGGTAGGACACCCCGTGCTCACGGGCCACAGCCAACAGCTCGGTACCGAAGTTGGCCACCACCTCCTTGTTGGAGGTGACCACGCTCTTGCCTGCCTTCAGGCAAGCGATGGTGAAATCGTAAGCGGGATGGGAGCCGCCCATCATCTCGGCCACCACGGTGACCTCGGGATCGTTTACGATGGTGTTGAAGTCATGGACCACCAGGGAACCGAAGGGAGAGTCGGGGAATTCCCGCAGATCCAGGATGTACTTGATGGCGATCTCCTGGCCGATCTTCTTTTCAATGATGGCTTTATTTTGAGTGAGGACCTCCGCGGTGCCGCTGCCGACCACGCCAAAGCCCAGAAGTGCGATGTTGATCATGATAAAAATTCCTTTCAAATAGGGGGTTCTTTATATCATACCACAAAACTGAAAAAAATGCAATTAGGGTATTGAAAAAAAATCAGAAATGTGGTAAAATTTTATTGAACACAGAAGCGCGATACGAAGATACAGAGATACAAAGATACGAAGATACAGAGATATAAAGAAAAGAAGGCGAAAACCGTCCCATATCTTGGTATCTTGTATCTTGTCACTTGTCACTCGTCACTACATCCAAAGGAGCAACCGCCATGTCATCCCCACTCGGAAATAAGCAGAATATCAAAATTTTCGTCCTCTACCTCATGCAGAACGTGGGCTACCCCATGGATTTCGTCACCATCAACGACGTGATCATGCAGACCGACTACGTAGCCTACCTGGATTTTGCCGAGACCTTCTCCAAGCTGGAGGAGAGCGAGCTGATCGAGCAGGCGGGGGAGAACGAGCGGGGCGAGCCCACCTACCGCGTCACGGGGAAGGGACGGACCGTGGTTGAGTCCTACCAGGGGGATATTCTGCCCTCCATCCTGGAGGAGAGCCTGACCTGCGCCCTGCGGTACCTGGATTTCTCCAAGCGGGGAACCAAGGCCACCTGCCGCATCAAGGCCAATCCAGCAGGCGGCTACGACGTGACCTGCGCCCTCACCGAGCAGGATATCACCCTCCTGTCCATCACCCTGTGGGCGGATAC
>CAYRTP010000206.1:0-4103 GCA_964427175.1 uncultured Clostridium sp.
TCACCATGGGGCCCCTGCCCCATTGGTATATGGGGCTGTATTCAAGATTTTTATTGTAAAATAGTATGAATACCAACAACCCCGCCGAGGAGGACTCATCCAACAGTCCCCCTCGGCGGGGTTCTCATTTCCCGTATGCTCCCTTTTTCTCAAAAATTTCCCCATTTCATATTGACAAATTCCACCCAAATATGTTACTATATATACGGCAATATCCACAAATATTTCGGAGGTATTTCCGTATGAGTATGACAAACGCCATGCAGGAGGTGCAGATCCGCTCCACCCTGGACGGGACCCTGCAGCCATCCCTGTACCGAAAGTCCCCTTCGGCCGAGAAACGGCCGCTTCTGGTCGGGCTCCATACCTGGAGCTATGACCGCTTCAATCAGATCAACGATCTGCTCCCCTTGGCCGAGGAGCAGGATTTCAACCTCATCCTCCCCGAGTTCCGCGGTGCCAACCTGACCGCCAATCCGAGGCCCGCCGATGCCTGCGCCTCGGAGCTGGCCATGCGGGACATTCGGGACGCGGTGGAGTTCGCGGTCCGCGACGGTGCCGATCCCGATCACGTTTTCCTGTACGGGTGCAGCGGCGGCGGACACATGGCCCTCATGATGGCGGGCTACTGCCCCGACCTCTTTGAGGCCATCGCCGCCTTCGTTCCCATCACCGACCTCAAAAAGTGGGCCGACTACAACGCCTACTACCGCCCCCACATCCTGGCCTGCTGCTCCGATGACGAGGCCGAGATGGCCAAGCGATCCCCCATGTCCTACATCGACGAAATCTCCCGCGCCAATGTCAAGATCTTTCACGGCAAGTACGACCAAAGCGTTCCCTTCACCCACAGCGTGGAGCTGTTCAACGCCACCATCCAAAAATACCCCACCGCCAAGGTCTACCTGGACATCTTCGACGGCGGCCACGAGTTCGACCTGCATCAGGCTATGTACTGGTTCAACTCCCAGGCCAAGGACACCACAAACGGAACAGTCACGAGTTGACCGCAAGGCCATCTGCCGTACCTTGAATACGCTCTCCGTATGCCAATGGGGGAGGGGCCCCATGGGGGTGACCGAGTCCCTCTTGGTTTACGAGTAGCACCGCCACAAGCCTTCCATAAAGTTTTTTGGAGTCTTGAACCTTTTTTCAAAAAAGGTTCAAGCCGCCGGAGGCACGTTCCCCCCTCATTTCACACCCCAAGAAAGGATCACATCATGAAAGAAAATAAACTTTGGTTTGACTTCCCCGCAAGCAGGTGGGAAGAAGCCCTTCCCCTCGGAAACGGTATGCTGGGTATGATGGTCTTCGGCGGTACCGCCGAGGAGCGTATCCAGCTCAACGAAAAGACCTTCTGGTCGGGCTGGGAATGCGACGAATACGACAGCCCCGAGACCGCCAAGCATCTGAAGGAGATGCAACAGCTCATCTTCGAGGGCAAGTACACCGAGGCCCAGAACCTCTCCAACCGCTACATGGTCTGCCGCGGCCAGGGCCACCACGACGCGCAGGCCGCCTTCGGCTCCTATCAGACCGCGGGCGATCTCTACCTCACCCTCCCCGAGCGGGACACCGCCGACTACCGCCGCACCCTCATCCTGGACCAGGGCCGCGCCGAGGTCAGCTACGGGGATATCCGTCGGGATTACTTCATTTCCTATCATTATAACACCGCCGTCATCCGCGTGAAGGGCTGCGGTGAGGGTGTGGGACTCCGCTACGCCCGTCAGAATACCACCGTCATTCAGGACCAAAACGAGATCCTCGCTCTGGGTGCTCTGCCCACCAAGTTTGCGGTGCTCATCCGCCACGAGGTCAAGGACGGTGACCTGTATATCTACTGGACCGCCGCCACCAACTACAAGTCGGATCGCGATCCCAAGGCCGTCTGCGTGGAGACCCTGGACCGCGCCATGGCCGCGGGCTACGAGGCTTTGCTGGCCGATACCAAAGAATATTTCGCTTCCATGCTGAACCGCGTGGAGATCTCCTTCCCCGAATGCGGCTCCAAGGATCACATCCCCACCAACCGCCGTATCGCGGAGCCCGAGGGAGATCTGGGCCTGGTGGAGCTCTACTTCAACTTCGGCCGTTACCTGCTGGTGGGCTCCTCCCGCGGTCCCCTGCCCGCCAACCTGCAGGGCATCTGGTGCCAGGATTACATCGCCCCCTGGAGCGCGGATTTCCACATCAACATCAACATTCAGATGAACTACTGGTTCGCCGAGGTCTGCAACCTCCCCGAGCTGGTGGAGCCCTTCTTCAACCTCATCAAGATGATCGCCGAGAAGGGTGAGCAGACCGCCCGCGTGGCCTACAACTGCCCCGGTTGGGTGGCCCATTTCACCACAAACGCCTGGGGCTACACCTCCCTGGGTTGCAGTCCCGTGTACGGTGCCTTTGCCCTGGCGGGTGCCTGGTGCCTCCACCACGTCAAGGAGAGATGGCTGTACAGCGGTGACGATGCCATTCTGAAGGAGTTCTACCCCATCATCAAGGGGGCATCCGAGTTCTTCTGCGCCTACCTGGTGGAGGATCCCCGCAACGGCTACCTGGTGACCGCCCCCGCCAGCTCCCCCGAGAACAGCTTCATCAGCCCCACCGACGGTGCCTCGGTCAACGTCTGCGCCGGTCCCACCATGGATACCACCATCATCCGCGAGCTCTTTGCGTTCAACATCGCCGCCGCCAACGCTTTGGGCATCGACGAAGACTTCGTCGAGACCCTGAAGGCCACCTCCGCCCGCCTCATGCCCTTCCGCATCGGCAAGCACGGGCAGATCATGGAGTGGTCCGAGGACTTTGACGAGCCCGAGCCCGGCCACCGCCATATGTCCCACCTGTACGGTCTCCACCCCGACTGCCAGATCACGTCCTCCACCCCCGAGCTCTTTGAGGCCGCCCGCAAGACCCTGGAGCGCAGATTGGCCCACGGCGGCGGCCACACCGGCTGGTCCCGCGCCTGGATCATCAACTTCTTCGCCCGCCTGGCCGACGGCAACACCGCCTACAAGAACGTGGAGGCCCTGCTCCGCCACAGCACCCTGCCCAATATGTTCGACAACCACCCGCCCTTCCAGATCGACGGCAACTTCGGCGGCACGGCCGGTATTGCCGAGATGCTCCTGCAGAGCCACGACGGCTGTATCGATATCCTCCCCGCCCTCCCCGATGCCTGGAAGGACGGCGAGTTCAAGGGCTTCATGGCCCGCGGCGGCTGCAAGGTTTCCGCCAAATGGCAGGACGGCCGCGTCATCGCCTGCCGCGTAGAGGGGCCCGAGGGCAAGCCCTTCCGTCTGCGTCTGAACGGCGAGACCATCGAGGCCTGCGGGTCTTATGAGTACCGCGCTTAAGAGTACCGCGCTTGATGTAGGGTCTCACGGATCCCTGAGAGCATCTTCTCCGTAGTACCTTGCGACATCAAAACTTTAGGTCAAACGGCAAACGTAAACATAAGCGGTCATCCTGAGCGGAGCCGCAACGCGGCGGAGTCGAAGGATCTTCATCCCTACAAAAGATCCTTCGACTTCACTCCGCTTTGCTCCGTTCCGCTCAGGATGACGCACAGGCCCCAACATGAATAAAGTTTTAAATGTTACAGCGTAGTAGGGGCGGATTCCATATCCGCCCGCCTGCTCTCCTCTATAAACCCAACGGGCGGATATAAAATCCGCCCTTCAAAGCAAAGGAGTCCAACCTATGAACACCTTCTACCAAGTCCTCGGGTACCGTCCCGATGATGCCCGCCTGTGTATCACACGGCACACGGGTACCCGCTACCCCATCACCCGCTTCTCCTCCCGCGCCGAGGTGGACAGCCTCCGCGAGGAGCTCCGCTTCAACCTCCGCATGGCGGCGGGACTCTACCCCTGGCCCGAAAAAACGCCCCTCAACGTCCGCTACGAGGAGGTTAAAGGTGAATACGAGGGCTACACCATCCAAAAGATCATGTTCGAGAGCTACCCCGGGATGTGGTCCACGGGCAACCTCTACCTGCCCTCCCCCCTCCCCGAGAAGGCCCCCGCTATCCCCAACCTCCTCCGCCCCCCGGCCGCCCCACGTCTGACCCCCACGGACCCCCCTGCCCATCCCCCGCCCCT
>CAYRTP010000207.1:0-4094 GCA_964427175.1 uncultured Clostridium sp.
GTTCACCGCCTAGTACGGCGACCTCTTGTTTGTCAACGCCGAGATTGCCCTGAAATCTTTCTCCCCCGACATCATTCCCGAGATGCAGGCCGAGAACGATCTGACCATGGCCTATGAGAAGCTCCTGGCCTCGGCCCAGATCCCCTTTGAGGACGGCACCTACACCATCTCTCAGATGACTCCCTTCAAGTCGGATCCCGACGATGCCCGCCGACTGGCGGCATGGAAGGCCGAGGGTCAGTGGTACAAGGACAACCAGGCTGAGCTGGATCGCATCTACGACGAGCTGGTCCACCTCCGCGACGCTATGGGCAAGAAGCTGGGCTACGAGGGCTACACCACCCTGGGCTACTACCGCATGGGCCGCAACTGCTACACCGAGGCCGATGTGAAGAAGTTCCGCGCCGCCGTGGTCAAGTACCTGGTTCCCGTGGCGGATGCCATCTACCGCGCCCAGGCCGAGCGGTTGGGTAAGACCTACCCCATGAGCTTTGCCGACAACGCCCTCATGTTCCGTTCGGGCAATCCCCGCCCCGCGGGCTCCGCCGAGGACATTCTCAAGCAGGGTGATAAGTTCTACGACGAGCTCTCCCCCGAGACCTCGGAGTTCTTCCGTACCATGCGGGCAGGGGAGCTTCTGGACGTGCTCTCCACCGAGGGCAAGCAGGGCGGCGGCTACTGCACGGGCATCCCCGACTACGAGGTTCCCTTCATTTTCGCCAACTTCAACGGCACCCAGGGCGACGTGGAGGTGGTGACCCACGAGGCGGGCCACGCCTTTGCCTGCTGGATGAACCGCAAGCGGATCCCCCTGGAGTATATGTGGCCCTCCATGGAGGCCTGCGAGGTTCACTCCATGTCCATGGAGTTTTTCGCCTGGCCCTGGGCCGAGGGCTTCTTCGGGGCCGACACCCGCAAGTTCCTCTACAGCCACCTGGCAGGCGCGCTGACCTTCATCCCCTACGGTACCCTGGTGGATCACTTCCAGCATGAGGTCTACGCAAAGCCCGACATGACCCCCGCCGAGCGTCACGCTGTATGGAAGGAGCTGTTGGGTGTGTATATGCCCTGGGTCAAGCTGGACGGCGACATCCCCTTCTACGCCGAGGGCGAGGGCTGGCAGAGACAGCACCACATCTACTCCTCTCCCTTCTACTACATCGACTACTGCCTGGCCCAGACCGTGGCTCTCCGCTTCTGGGCTCTGATCCAAAACGATTTGGCCGACGCCTGGAAGCACTACATGGCCTACACCGTAGAGGGCGGAAGCCGTACCTTCACCGATCTGCTGGCCTGCGCGGGCCTGGACACCCCCTTCGACGAGGCCTGCCTGCGTGCGGTCTGCGAGGAGGCCAACAAGTGGCTGGGTGAGTTCGATCTGGGCGGGATCGTGTGAAGATACGAAGATACAGAGATACAAGATACGCGGAAACCGAAATTCTCAAACAGAACCGTAGGGTGGGGGCTTGCCTCCCGCCGCGGTAACCCCAAATTTTGACAAAAATAACGGCCGTCCTCTTGACAGGGGGCGGCCGTCATGCTATAATAACCAATGAAAAGCCCTCCCGCAGAGGAGCGCTTCTTGAGACAGTCGGGCTCCACACGCCCGGGAAAGGAACATTCCCGAACAAACGCCTTCGGGAAAGGAAAAACACTATGGCAAACAAATTGAGAGTTGGTATCGTCGGCGCAGGTAACATCGCCACCTCCGCCCATCTGCCCGCCTATCAGAAGCTGACTGATCTGGTCGAGGTGGTCGCCATCGCGGACATCGTCCCCGAGCGTGCCAAGGCCGCCGCCGAGCGTTACGGCATCCCCCACTACTTCGCTTCGGTGGAGGAGCTTCTGGAGAACGTAGACGTGGACTACGTGGACATCTGCACCTGGACCGCCGCCCACGCCCCCGTGTGCATCGCCGCCGCCAAGGCAGGGAAGCACATTCTGTGCGAGAAGCCCCTGGCCGCTACCCTGGAGCAGGGTCTGGCTATGGAGAAGGCCGTCAAGGAGGCGGGTGTGCAGTTCATGCTGGCTGTGGTGACCCGTTACATGGCCGAGGCCATCAAGGCCCGCGAGCTGTACGATCAGGGTGTATTCGGTGAGATCTACACCGCCAAGTGCCGTTACGTCCGCCGCAGAGGTACCCCCAGCGGTTGGTTCACCGACAAGGAGCTGGCAGGCGGCGGCCCCGTTCTGGATATCGGCGTACACGCCATCGACCGTACCTGGTACTTGATGGGCAGACCCACCCCCATCACCTGCTCCGCCGAGACCTCCTACCGCATCGGCGATTTCAAGACCAAGGGCATTACCCGCTGGTGTCCCTTCGGTGAGGGCAAGGGTGTCTTCGATACCGAGGATTCCGCTATGGTATTCTTCCGCTTTGAAGGCGGCAAGTCCATGACCGCCGAGATCTCCTGGGCCATCAACGGCCAGGAGGCCAACGACGTGGTGCTGTTCGGAAGCAAGGCCGGTTGTACCTTCGGGCCTCTCACGGTGTACGGTGAGAACGAGGAGGGCTACCTGGCCGACACCCAGGTGGAGGTTGCGGGCAACGATATGTTTGAGGAGGAGATCCGCCACTTCATCGGTTGCCTGAACGAGGGCAAGACCCCCATCTCCCCCATGGAGGACGCGCTCACCGTCCAGAAGATGCTGGATGCCATCTACAGAAGCGCCGAGGCCCACGCCGAGGTAACCATCTGATCGTCCTACATACCAAGAAATCCCCCGACATCGGTTCCGATGTCGGGGGATGGTTTTTCATTGTTTCGGTTGTGTTGGGACGGATTATGCCTCGGGACCGTCAACTACGAAGTTGCGGAGCAGCTCGAAGAGCTCGCCAGCCTTGGTCTCGTCGTGGAAAATCAGCTCGACGGGCTTGGTCAGGTCCAGGCTGAAGATACCCAGCAGGGAACGACCGTCAACAATATAGCGGCCGGATACCAGATCAACGTCTCCGTCAAAGGCCAGCAGGGACTTCACGAGGGTGTACACGTCATCAACGGTGGTAAGCTTAATGTAAATGGATTTCATAGCATATCTCCTTTCCGCCGTATGCATATACGGCACGCGCGTACCGGTGGCCATCTGTGTGATGGCGGCCATCTCTCAGATGGCATTTTTCTTGCCGGTGTTTTGCTGATCCTGTTTACATTCCAATTATATCGGAAAATTCGCATTTTGGCAAGAGGTAGAATGTATGAAGTTTCCAAAATGTTTTTGACGGTCTTGTGACAGGTGCACAAAAACGGGGCATTGCATTTGTCGTCGATCCACAATCGCCTGCCGTGACGCGGGAAATCGACGGGTTGGAATTTTAGGAGGGGTATACTCATTCACCATGAAAACACTGTATAACCATTGGTAGGGGCGCACCTACGTGTGCGCCCGAATTTCCAACGTGTCGCTACCGCCATTCCGATTCTTTTGTGAAATCGTATCAAATATACGGAGGAATGATTTTCTTGACGAAAAAATTGAAAAATCCCTTGAACCCCCTTGCAAAATCTTGAAAAGTATGCTATACTAAAATATCTATGAGCGTATCCGACGTAAATTCATTTGTTTGATAAATCATTCCATATACAGAGAAAAAGAAAGGACACCACTATGCACTGGTCAGAAGAAATTGCACAAAGAGTCATTGCCAGAAACCCCGAGAAGGAGGAGTACGTCTGCGCCGCGGGTATCAGCCCCTCGGGCTCGGTCCACATCGGTAACTTCCGCGACATCGCCACCTCCCTGTTCGTTTGCAAGGCCATTGAGAAGCAGGGCAAGCGCGCCCGTCTGCTGTTCTCCTGGGACGACTTTGACCGTTGCCGTAAGATCCCCGCCAACGTCCAGGCCGCCGTGGGCGACGCATACGACAAGTACATCGGCACCCCCTACGTAGACATTCCCGATCCCTGGGGCTGTCATGAGAACTACGCCGAGCATTTCAAGGCTGAATTCACCGAGTCCATGAAGAAGTTCGGCATCGAGATGGACTACCGCCATCAGGGGAATATGTACCGCTCGGGTGCCTATACCGAGGCCATCATCGAGTCCCTCCGCAAGAGAGAGGAGATCTTTGAGATCCTGGACTCCTTCAAGAC
>CAYRTP010000208.1:0-4091 GCA_964427175.1 uncultured Clostridium sp.
GTCGGGAGCGGCGGACACACCGCACTCCAGGACGTAGGGCAGCTCCATGATGACCGACTCGATCTCGAAGGGCCCGATGCGGTAGCCCGAGGACTTGATGACATCATCCACACGGCCCACGTACCAGTAGAAGCCGTCCTCATCCTTCCACGCGGTGTCGCCCGTGTGGTAGAAGCCGTCGTGCCAGACCTCGGCGGTCTTCTCGGGAGAGCCGTAGTAGCCGGTGAACAGACCGCAGGGCGCGCCGTTTTGGACGTTGACCACGATCTCACCCGTCTCACCGGTGGGCACGGGATTGCCGTCGGGATCCACGATGGAAACGTCGTAGATGGGAGCGGGCTTACCCATGGAGCCGATCTTGTGGGAAGCACCCACCAGGTTACCGATGATCATGGTGGACTCGGTCTGACCGAAGCCCTCGATGATCTGCAGGCCGGTGGCCTTTTCGAACTGGCGGTATACCTCGGGGTTGAGAGCCTCGCCCGCGGTGGTCATGTGCTTGACCGAGGAGAAATCGTACTTGCTGATATCCTGCTTGATCATCATGCGGAGCATGGTGGGAGGCGCGCAGAAGGTGGTGATCTTGTGCTTGGCGAACATGGGCAGGATGTCGGCGGCATCGAAGCGGTCGAAATCGTAGACGAAGGTAGCCGCCTCGCAGAGCCACTGGCCGTAGAGCTTACCCCACATACTCTTGGCCCAGCCGGTGTCCGAAATGGTGAAGTGCAAACCGTCGGGATCCACATCATGCCAGTAGCGGGCGGTGTGGAAGTGGCCGAGGGCGTACTTGTAGTTGTGAGCCGCGATCTTGGGATAACCGGTGGTACCCGAGGTGAAGAACATCAGCATGAGATCGTCACCGCCGGGAGCGTCCTTGGCGCGGAGGTAGTGGGAGCTGTACAGGGTGTACTCCTCGTCGAAGCTCCGCCAGCCCTCACGCTCACCGTTGACAATGAGCTTATGCTTGATGCCGGGGCACTTCTCGGCGGCCAGATCCACCTGATGGGCGGTGTCGCCGTCGGCGGTGCAGACCACCACGCTGACCCCCGCGGCCCGGAAGCGGTACTCCAGGTCATGCTCCACCAGCTGGTTGGGAGCGGGGATGGCGATGGCACCCAGCTTGTTCAGGCCCAGCATAGCGAACCAGAACTGGTAGTGGCGCTTGAGGATGAGCATCACGCGGTCGCCCCGCTTGACACCCAGGGACTTGAAGTAGTTGGCGCACTGGGCGGAGGCACGCTTCATGTCCTTGAAGGTGAAGCGGCGCTCGGTGTGGTCGCGGGAGATGTGGAGCATAGCCAGCTTCTCGGGGTTCTTGTCGGCCAGCTCGTCCACCAGGTCAAAGGCGAAGTTGAAGTTTTCGGTGTTCTTGAAGGTGATGGAGGTGGGGGTTCCCTTCTCGTTCTCCACCACGTCGATGAACTTGCGGTAGATGCGGTCGGCATCGTCCTTGCGGGGAGCGGACTGCTTCTTCTGCTTGGCGGGAGCCGTCTCGGCGGGAGCCAGCTCGGGGATGGGCTCGCCCGTGGGGTTCAGAACAATGGCGTAGAATACGCAGTCCTGGCCGCCGACGGCGATCATACCGTGGGGGGTGTCGGAATCGTAGTAAATGGTGTCGCCCGCGCTGAGCACCTCGGTGTGCTCGCCCACCTGGACCATGAGCTTACCCTCGATGACGATATCCAGCTCCTGGCCCGCGTGGGTGGTCAGCTCGATGTCGCGGTTCTGGGCCTCCTCAGAGTAGGCGGAGCGAACGAACAGGGGCTCCGCGATACGGTTCTGGAAGGCGTAGGCCATGTTGTAGTACACCATGCCGTGGGCCTTAGCGATCTCCTGGCCCGCGCCGGCGCGGGTGACGGTGTAGGACTTCAGCTTGGGGCTGTAGCCCTCGATGATCTCGGTGACGTTGACGTTCAGGGCCAGCGCACAGCGATAGATAAACGCGAAGTTGAGGTCGCTCTCGCCGCTCTCACAGCGAATATACTCCTCGGTGGAGATGCCGGTCTTAGCGGCCATCTGGGCGGGCTCCAGGCCCTCGATCTCACGCAGAGCGCGGATACGGCCCGCCATTTCCTTGATCTTGAAATCCAATCCGGACATGGAGGAGGTCTCAAGTGTCTTGGTCATCTGATCCATGTTAAATCCTTTCTCGGGTGCCGCACCGAATGCCGTAAAACGAATCGAGCGCACCCGTCCCAAAGTTTGCTGACTTTGAGACGAGTGCGCATAAGTTCACTTATACAGCACCCGCGGTACCACTCAAATTGCGGAGATACTCCGCCACTCGGCCGGGTCGATCAACCCGCTGACGCTAACGCGGTCACAACACGGGGCGGGTCTACCTGTTTTCAGACTCGTAAGAGGATGAAAACTCTCTTCCGCCCGGCTCGGGAGCTACAAATACCGCGACCGTGTTGGTGGCTCGCACCTACCGCCATCTCTCTGAAACCGTGTCGGGGCATCCTCTCCGTCAGTGCCTTTTGATACAGATAATTATAGCACAATTTTCGTGCTTTGTCAATTCCCACATTCGGGTAAATTCGGGCAAAATTTATCAAAACAGCCCGTAGTTTTTTGTTGTTTTTTACAGCCTTTTCAATCGGAACGCCAAAGGACAACCCTCTCCGGGTGTGTAGGGGAGGCGTTTCGCCTCCCGCCTACATACAGCAGAGGACAGGGCGTTCGGGAGGGGAGACCCCTCCCCTACAGACTCCCCAAATACCCCAGTGGGCAGGGCCCCACGGTGAATGCAATATGCTTCCGTCAGACAGCAAGTAAACACATACACAAAATATGTGTTTAAAGTTTTTTGGAGTTCCAAGAACCTTTTTTTCAAAAAAGGTTCTTGGCGGGTGCAGGGCAGAGCCCTGCCGGGTCCGGGGCAGAGCCCTGCCGCTCCCCATTACAGCTTATTCCGCTGGATCTTGCCGCTGATGGTCTTAGGCAGCTCGTCGCGGAAGACCACGATACGGGGGTACTTGTAGGGGGCGGTGTTCTTCTTGACGTAGTTCTGGATCTCCTTCTTCAGCTCCTCGGTGGGCTCGGTTCCCTTCACCAGCACGATGGAGGCCTTGACCACCTGGCCGCGGACCTCGTCGGGCTCGGCGGAAACGCCGCACTCCAGGACGTAGGGGAGCTCCATGATGACAGACTCTATCTCGAAGGGCCCGATGCGGTAGCCCGAGGACTTGATCACATCGTCCACGCGGCCCACGTACCAGTAGAAGCCGTCCTCATCGCACCAGGCGGTGTCGCCGGTGTGGTAGAGTCCGTCGTGCAGGACCTCGTCGGTCTTCTCCTGGTTGTTGTAGTAGCCCAGGAACAGACCGCAGGGAGCCTTGTCGCCCACCTTGATGACGATCTCACCCGTCTCACCGTCGGGAACGGGATTGCCGTCGGGATCCACCAGCATCATATCGTACAGAGGCGAAGGCTTACCCATGGAGCCCACCTTGTGGGGATTGCCCACGAGGTTAGCGATGGACAGGGTGGTCTCGGTCTGACCGAAGCCCTCCTTGATCTGCAGGCCGGTAGCCTTCTCGAACTGGCGGTATACCTCGGGGTTGAGGGCCTCGCCAGCGGTGGTCATGTGGCGGACAGAGGAGAAATCGTACTTGGAGATGTCCTCCTTGATCATCATGCGGAGCATGGTGGGAGGCGCGCAGAAAGTGGTGATCTGATACTTGGCGAACATGGGCAGGATCACCGAGGCATCGAAGCGGTCGAAGTCATAGGTAAAGACCGCGCCCTCGGCCAGCCACTGGCCGTAGAGCTTGCCCCACAGGGCCTTACCCCAGCCGGTATCCGAAATGGTGAAGTGGAGGCCGTCCTCGCAGACACCGTGCCAGTACTTGGCGGTGATGTAGTGGCCCAAGGCGTACTTGTAGCTGTGGCAGGCGATCTTGGGGTAGCCGGTGGTACCCGAGGTGAAGAACATGATCATGGGATCGTCGCCGCAGGGGGTGTTCTCGGAGCGATAGAAGTGCGCGCTGTAGAGGTTGAACTCCTCGTCGAAGTTGCGCCAGCCCTCACGCTCACCGCCCACCAGGATCTTGGTCTTGAGGGAGGGAGCCTCGGCGGCGGCCAGGTCT
>CAYRTP010000209.1:0-4085 GCA_964427175.1 uncultured Clostridium sp.
CCGGCGGCTTAGAACCTTTTTTGAAAAAAAGGTTCTAAGAACTCCCAAAAACTTTAAAAAGGGGTTATAGGGATGCAAGAGGACACCAAGAGCCGTAGAGGACATCACCATGGGGCCCCTGCCCCATTGGTTTTGGGAGAGTGGGTCCGAAAAATAGTTATGAAAAAAGCCTTATGGGAAAAGGAAAATCCCATAAGGCTCTTTTTTGTTTTGCGATTTTGCGGGAAGAATTACCGCTTCTTCATGGGCCGCAGAGTCCTGGCCTCGGGGTCCAGGGCTTTGCAGAGCAGGACCGCCATAATGCCCGTGAGGACCGCGTTGGGGAGCATATAGCCTGCGTTATACACCAGGGAATAGATCCAAGGATTCATCCCCGCGGGGGCGTAACTGCCCCACAGGATCCCGCCCGACAGCACCGAGGACAGGTAACGGAGCAGGCAGACTGCCACCGCGCCCACGCCGTAGCCGATGAGACGGCGAAGATTGGTCTGGTTCCCAAAAGGACGGGCGAACAGGGGTGCGATTCCCAGGATGGCAAAGGCCACCAGGTAGTCCAGGAGCACGCAGAGGATAAAGGCCCACCAGGTATTGGCAGGGGGCGGGTACCAGCCCATGATGATCTGCAGGCCCGAGAAGACCAGGCCCGCGCCCACGCCCCAGGCCGCGCCGTGGCGGTAGGCGTAGTAGATGATGGGGAGCATACCCACCGTGATGGAGCCGCCTGCGGGGAACAGGATGGCGTTGTAGGGGGCCAGGGCGCAGACAAAATCAATGACCCAGGCCAAAGCCAGCATCATGGCACCCTCGACCAGGGCCAGAAGATACTGCTTGTGATTGGATTTCGAGTGAACGTCGGTTTTCACGTGAAACCACCTCCAAATAAAAAATTCGACCGCACGGAAAATCTCCGCGTGGTCTCTGAATGGTGGTTCTATGAGCCCCATGAATGGTGGATTGCGCACTCCACGTTCAAGACATTCAAAAATACTTCCTACGCCGGTATTATCCGTATCAGGTTGAGGGTTCGCGCAAACGGCGCATCTCAGCCGACCGTCCGAGTGGGTAGCCGCGGCCAAACGGCCGTCGCTCGGTGTCAGCACCCCTGATTTTTCGTGCAACTCTCGTTGGCATACGAGAGCCGCCCTCGGAAACGAGGGCATATCGTTAGCCTATTATACTATAAAATCGAGGATTTGTCAAGGACTTTTTGAGAAAAAATAATTTTATAAAAAACAACAAGATGTTTTGTTATAAACATCCATTTAAAGTTCTTGGGAGTTCTTAGAACCCTTCTTGAAAGAAGGGTTCTAAGCCGCCGGAGGCAGTCCCCCTTCTTTATTCGCCAAACAGCTCCTTGCGGATGGCCAGGGCCAGCTTGGGGATTCTGGTGGTAATGTTGCGGACGCAGGGAATGGCCATCATCTCGCGGAGATGCTCCTCGTCATTGACGGTCCAGGTGGAGAGGTGGTAGCCTGCCGCGTTGACGCGGTCCAGGAAGCCCTCCTTGTGGGTCGTGTTGTAGTTGATGTTGATCATACGGTACTCTTGATTCAGGTCGGCGTAGATGCGGTATACGTTCTCGTTGTCCTCGTCGTTGTCCACGTTCATCCACCAGTCCGCGGTGGTGGCGGCCATCATGGGATTCTCCTCCTCGTGGTAGAAACGGCCCGTAAACAGAATGCGGTCTTCCATGCCGTACTCCTTGGCCAGAGCAATGATGTGATCCTTGATGTTGTCCTGCTTGAGGTCGCAGTTGACGCAGATGGAGGGATGCTCGGAGGCCAGGCGGAAGGCATCGGCCAGGGTGGGGATCTTGTCCTCGCCCTGGGGAGCATCGTGGGTGAGCACCAGCTCGCCGTTTATATAGTGGATGTCCACCTCGAAGCACTCGGCACCCGAGGCAATGGCGGTGCGGATGTGTTCGATGCTGTTGTCGGGGGTGCCCTCACAGCCCGAGTGGGCGGTGATGATGGGAGCCTTGTGGCCTTCGGCGTAGCGGGCCATCAGTCGTTCGGTAATGGGTTTCATGACAGAGATTCCTTTCTATATGTATATTGAGTCTTACTGCTTGTGCATCATTTCTCCATAGGTCAGCCTCTGCCGAAGCGTACGGAGAAGTCTGCGGCTCTGATTTGAGAAAGACGATTACTGCTTATGCATCATTTCTCCATAAGTCGGCAGGGGCCAATCCTCCGAGGCCACGATGGTCTCCATCTCGTCCACGGGAGCGCGGAGGGAGGCCATGGCAGGGATGACCTTGTCACGGAAGGCGGTGGCGACAGCCAGGGCATTACCTGCGGAGGTAGCCTCGCGGTCAGCCTGACGGAGGGCGGCGATGGCATCGTAGGTGCGGGTGTTCAGCTCCGAGAGACGGGTGATGAGTTCCCGCTCCATGCGGATGCAGGCGGGATTATCGCAGACCACCAGCTTAGCCTTGGCGGCCTTACCCAGCTTGGCGATGTAGGTCTCCACGGCGGGAATGATCTGACGGGTAGCCATGAGGATCATGGTCTGTGCCTCGATGTTGAGCACCTTGGCGTAGTTCTCCAGGAGGATCTCCTGGCGGGCGTGAAGCTCCACCGAGGACAGCACTCCGAAGCGGGTGAACAGCTCCACCGCCTTGTCGGAGGTCAGCACCTCGCAGGATTCCACGGTGGTGCGGAGGTTGGACAGTCCGCGGCGGGCGGCCTCGGCCATCCATTCCTGAGAGTAGCCGTTGCCGTTGTAGATGATCCGCTTGTGGGCGGTCAGGGTGTCCTTGATGACACGGGCCACGGCGGCGGGGAAGTCCTCGGCGGCCTCCAGGATGTCGGCCATTTCCGAGAGCACCTTAGCCACGGCGGTGTTGAGCACCACGTTGGGCATGGCGATGTTCTGGGAGGAGCCCAGGGAACGGAACTCAAACTTGTTTCCCGTAAAGGCAAAGGGAGAGGTACGGTTGCGGTCGGTGGTGTCCTTGCGGAAGGTGGGCACCGAGGGGATGCCCAGGTTCATGGTGGCCGCTTTATGATCCGTATAGGCGGTCTCGTCCACGATGGAGTCCACGATGTCCTCCATCTCCTCGCCCAAGAACATGGAAATGATGGCGGGAGGAGCCTCGTAGCCGCCCAGACGGTGATCGTTGCCGGGGTAGGCCACCGACATACGGAGCAGGTCCTGATACTCGTCCACGGCGCGGACGATGGCGGCCAGGAACAAGAGGAAGCGGGTGTTCTCGCGGGGAGTCTTGCCGGGGTCCACCAGGTTCTTGCCGGTGTCGGTGGTCAGGGACCAGTTGTTGTGCTTACCCGAACCGTTGACCCCTGCGTAGGGCTTCTCATGGAGCAGGCAAACCAGATCGTGCCGCTCGGCAATGAGCCGCATATATTCCATGGTCAGAAGGTTTTGATCCACCGCCATATTGGTGGTGGCGTAGATGGGAGCCAGCTCGTGCTGGGCGGGCGCGGCCTCGTTGTGCTCGGTCTTGGCGTTGATGCCCAGCTTCCAGAGCTCCTCGTCCAGCTCGTCCATGAAGGCGGCTACCTTGGGCTTGATGGGACCGAAGTAGTGGTCCTCCATCTCCTGACCCTTGGGAGCGGGCGCGCCGAACAGGGTACGGCCGCAGTAGATGAGGTCCTTTCTCTGCTCGAAGTACTCCTTATTGACCAGGAAATACTCCTGCTCGGCACCCACCGTGGTGGTGACGCGGGTGGTGGTAGTATCGCCAAAGAGGCGGAGGATGCGGAGGGACTGCTCGCTGATGGCATCCATGGAGCGGAGCAGAGGGGTCTTGGTGTCCAGAGCCTCGCCCGTGTAGGAGCAGAAGGCGGTGGGGATGTAGAGGGTACCGTCCTTGACGAAGGCGTAGGAGGCGGGGTCCCAGGCGGTGTAGCCGCGGGCCTCAAAGGTGGCACGCAGACCGCCGGAGGGGAAGGAGGAGCCGTCGGTCTCACCCTTGATGAGCTCCTTGCCCGAAAACTCCATGACCACCCGATCTCCCGCGATGGGGGAGATGAAGGCATCATGCTTCTCGGCGGTAACCCCCGTCAGGGGCTGGAACCAGTGGGTGTAGTGGGTCGCGCCCTTTTCGATGGCCCAGTCCTTCA
>CAYRTP010000210.1:0-4040 GCA_964427175.1 uncultured Clostridium sp.
TCAGCCCTTTGGGCTGCCACCTTCCCCCCGGGGGAAGGTTTTAAGGGACCGGCCTCCCGGACGGTCCTAAAACAGGGAGATGATACAACGGACCGTCGAGGACGCCGGTCCCTACATATCCATCCCCCTAATAAATCACCGCCAAAGAAATACTTTGGCGGTGATTGTGTTTTAGGGCTTAATCAATGATATCCATAAACATCATACCCATCAGGATCTCGGCATCGGTCCAGCCGCTTTCGCTGCAGCAGGCGGCCCAGCCCACGTCGTGGGGGCAGGCGTAGGCCTCGCGGAGGTCCATATCGAAGGCGCGGCACCAGGAGCCGTTGAGGGCGGGGTTCTCGCTGATGACCTGGCAACTGATGAAGAAGCCGATGATCTCATGCCAGAGCTGCTTGAACCACTCGTCGCGGGTGGCGTAGTAGGCGTAGGCGAAGCCCATGGGGAGCCAGTTAACCGAGTAGAGCAGGTCGGCTATGGGGTCGCCGTTCTCGGTCAGCACCGAGCACTCGCCCGTGGACTCGCGGGAGCAGCTTGCCTTATAGCCCGTATCCCACTCGCGGTAGCCGCCCGAGGGGTGCTTATGGGGCTGGAGATCGTTCACCACGCGGTAGAGCATGGCCTTGTGCGTCTCGTCCTTGGTCACGTCATAGAGGATGGCCAGGGGGAGGACCAGACGGCACATCTCCTCGGTTTCGCTCTGCTCACGGCGGGTGTCGGGATAGACCGACATCAAGGTCTCCAGGCCCTTACGGGCGGTATCCAGGTAGGCAGGGTTGCCGCCGTGCTTATAGGCCAGCAGGAGGGCGGCGTGGTAGTAAGCGTTATAGTGGGCGGAACGGCATCCAACCTCGGCGGCGGTCAGGTTAGCGAAGCTGTCGGGGGTCATGCTGTAGGTCTCGGTGCGGGCTACGCGGCAACCGTCCTTGGCGGTGGTTTTCACCAGGAAATCCAGGGCCTTGCAGATGGAGGGGAATACCTCGTCATGGCCCAGGAACAGGCAATCGTAGAGACCGCCCAAGACGGTTCTCGCCACGTCATCCTGGTAGCAGACGGGCCAGCCCTCGTTGCTCCAGCGCATCATGCCGTCGAACAGACCGCCCTTGATCAGCATGGGGCCGTAGGTGAAGCTGTCCAGGTTCTCACAGATTTCACGAAGCTCGGTATCGCCTTTCAGATGGGCGTACATCTTGAAGGCACCCGCGGATTCGCCCGTGCAGTCATTACGGATGGGCTTGCGGTAGTCCTGGTCTCCTTCGGGGTGGATGCTGTGGCAGGGGCCCTCGCCCATACCGCCCAGGCCGTTATCCACCAAGAGGGTCTTCAGCCAGCCGATGCCCCGCTCGATGGCCTCCTTACGGCATTTCTCAAAGGTGGCGGGGTCCGAAAGGTCCGCGTCGGGGCCGTGGCGGAGGATAGGAGCGGGCATATAGGCGGGATCGGAGCCCGTGATCCATTTGGCGATGTAACGGATGACCTGCTCCCAGGGATTGCGGGGGGCAAAGCGGGCGCGGTTGAAGTTATGCAGGAGGAAGGAGGTCATCATGATGTTTCCCTCACCCATGAGCCACAGGCCAACGATACTTCCCTGCATGATCTCCTCTGCCGTAGCGTTCAGATGGGTATGGGCGAGGATATGCTCCTTATAGACCAGGATGGGCTTGATACCGCGAGGCAGGAAGTAGGGCTGCATGAGTTGGTTGGCGTGCTCGTCCAGGAGGTCGCCCGTGGTCAGGCCCGGGATGCCATCGCCGTCTTGGGGATCCACATAGATCAGGCGCTTTCGTGTGGTGTCGTTGGGAGTGGTCGAAGAATAAATGTCTTTGAAATAGGCAATGGACTCGGCAAACACTCGCTTGCCTCGGTCGGCCTCGGCCTCCAGGCGGGCGATGAGGCGGGCATCGTGGAACGTGCCAAAGCTCAGGATGCAAAAGGAATCGTAAGAGGCAAAGTCCAGGTTCAGGGCCTCCTTGGGGGTTATGCGGCGGACCTCGGCGTTGCAGGATTCCAGCACGTCGGAGAGGTCGCAGGCTTGTTCAGTGATGAGCAGTACTTTCATGTCGTAATCCTCCGATTGATTAGTTGATTTCAAAACGGCACCACAGCAGGTTGTGGTCCGAGCGATCGCTGTCGATCATACCGTGGGCCACGGGGATGAGGCACTCGGGACGGTAGACGATGTTATCGATGGCAAGGGGGGTGGTGCGGAAGGTTTTGTAGGTCTGCTCCTCGCAATTGACGAGGGCAAAGCCCAGGTCCTTGAGGGGGGCGAAGGCGGTGAAGTCCTCGGTATTGAAGTCCCCCGTCAGGACGGTGGGGGTGGATTTGTCGATCTGCTTATCCATCCAAGCGGCGAGCTGGTTGAACTGGACCTGCTGTTGCTCGATGGACTCGTAGGACAGGTGAGTATTGAGGAAGCAGAAGGGGGTACCGTCCTCCATAGTAACGGTGACGCATCCGAAGGCGCGGGGCTCGTAGTGGGCCGAATCCAGGGGGTGTACCTCACTTGCGGCGATGGGGTAGCGGGAGAGGATGGCGGTACCGTACTGCCCGCCGTCAAAGTCCATGGCGGGGACGTAGAGGGTGTGGGCAAGGCCCGTGGCGTTGGAAAGGCCCTCCAAGGTATTCGCTCCGCCCGTACGGCCCGTGTGCATATCCACCTCCTGGATGCCCACCAGGTCGGCTTCCGAGGCCCTGATGATCTCGGCCAAGAGGCTCCAATCGAAGCCCACGTCATGGCCGTGGCGGATGTTATAGCTGGCAATGGTGATGTGTTTCATGATTCTTTTTTTTGAGCTACGTTCGGCGTAGCCGAGCGTAGCTCGTCTTTCCTTTTGTTTTTCAGCGGAGTTTATCCAGATACCCTACGGTGTCGAAGGGCTCCAGGGGGGTATTGCTTTTGAGGTACAGGGGGTGGTGGGGGTGGCCCTTGACCGAGATGGGGCCCGCGTGGTACCACGTAGCACCCATCTCGGCGGCGATATGAGTCATTTCGCGGACGCAGTCGGCCAGGTAGGGGCGTTTTTCGATGATGGCTCCCCAGGCGGCCCAGACGGAGGGACGCTCACCCGCAATGGAGAGCAGGTAGCGGAAGGCTTTCATGTTCTCCTCGTGGAGCCATTGGTTGCGCTCCCGCTCCATATCGTCGGGGCGGGTAGCTCTTTGGGCGTAGACGTTGAACATGAGGAAGGAATCGTAGCCGTTGGCCAGGGCGATGCGCTGGGCGGATTTCAGGGTGGGATCCAAGTCATTGGGGGCGGCGGTGGAGGGGTTGATGCCCACGCAGATGACGGGGTTCTTCCCTCTCGTGCCCAGTATGTATCGGTACTCGTCGTAACGGTTGGGAACGTAGAGCCAGTCGGCCACCTCGTAATCGGGGTGGGGGTTCAGGGCCTCGGCCAGGGCCTCGTCGAAGGGCAGGACCTCGATGCCTGTGGTGTTGGTTCTTGGGATGTGCATGGTTTTCTCCTTTTCAAAAACGGGAGTAGGCCAACGAGTCTTTCCCAAAGCTTCCAATTTTCACTGTTTTGTATTACTGTTTGAAAGTTTTGGGAAGTCAATAAACCCTTTTTCAAAAGGGTTTATTGTGGGGGGCTGGGGCAACGCCCCTGCTTAAAACTGCATGGTCATCTGGTCGGTCTCGTTGACACCGTCCAGGACGTGGTTTTGCCGCAGGATATCCACCACGGCGCGGGTGAGCTTGGCGCGGGTCTGCAGGTCCTCCACCGAGAAGAATGGCTCCTGCTCACGGGCGGCCACGATATTGGCGGCGGCGTTCTCGCCCAGGCCCGCCAGGGCCGAGAAGGGCAGGCGGATCTTGCCGTTTTCGGGCACGTACTCATCGGCGGTGGATTTCTCCAGATCCACGGGCAGAAATCCGATGCCGCGGGCGTAGGCCTCGTTGACCAGCTGGAGAACGGGGAGGCTTTGCCCCTCCTTGGGTGTGGCTTCGTTCTTTTGGGAACGGCGCTCGATGTCCTGGATGTAGTCGGATACCGCCTTTTTGCCCTTCATGACCAGGGCACCGTCAAAGCCCAGGG
>CAYRTP010000211.1:0-4031 GCA_964427175.1 uncultured Clostridium sp.
GGGGTCTTGAGGCTGACGTTGGCGGGGATGCACTCGGCAGAGGAGTAGCCGGGGATCAGCAGGTATTCGTTAAAAGTATGGGAGGGCTCGTTGATAAACTTGGCCATGGGTTTATTTCTCCTTTTCTTGTGATGGTTCTTTAGTCCTGATAATATTCCTTTGCCTCGCAATACAGGCAACGGCAGATCTTCATCTCGGGGTTGACCACGCGGAAGACGTGATCCAGCTCCTGCTCGGTGGCGGTGATGCACTGGGGATTGCGGCAACGGATGGTGTTGATCATACAGCCGTCCAGAGCATCGGCGGAGGGCTTGCCGTCGCTTCCCTCATTCAGAAGCTTGAGGATCAGGGCCATGCGGATGTACTTACCGCAGAGAGCCTGGCGGAAATAGCAGGCGCGGGGATCATCGTCCACCTTGACGCTGATCTCGTTGACGCGGGGCAGGGGGTGGAGGATGGCCAGGTCGGGCTTGGCGTTCTCCAGCTTTTCGGGGGTGAGGATGTAGCTGTCCTTCAGCCGCTCGTACTCGGTGGGATCGGCAAAGCGTTCTCTCTGAATACGGGTCATGTAGAGGATGTCCAGCTCGGGCATGGCCTCCTCCAGGCTGGTGGTCTGGATGTACTCCACGTTGTGCTTGGCCATGGCCTCGTGCTTGATGTAGCCGGGGAGGGAGAGCTCCTCGGGGGAGATGAGCACAAAGCGGATGCCCTCGTAGCGGGACATGGCATCGATCAGGGAGTGAACGGTACGGCCGTATTTCAGGTCGCCGCAAAGACCGATGGTGAGGTGGTCCAGTCTTCCCT
The DNA here is from genome assembly GCA_964427175.1 of uncultured Clostridium sp. Classification (GTDB taxonomy): domain Bacteria; phylum Bacillota; class Clostridia; order Oscillospirales; family CAG-272; genus CAMEON01. The sequence continues at coordinate 805 of CAYRTP010000211.1, forward strand.
TCTCACGGGAGATGGTGAGCAGGTCGGTGAGGGTCTGGGTGGGGTGGCTGTGGCCGCCGTCGCCCGCGTTGATGACGGGAATGGTGGCGTTGCGGGAAGCCACGTAGGGTGCGCCCGCCTTGGGGTGGCGCATGGCGATGATGTCGGCGTAGCAGCTGATGACCTTGGCGGTATCGGCTACCGACTCGCCCTTGGCGGCGGAGGAGCTGGTGGCCTCCGAGAAGCCCAGGACACTGCCGCCCAGCTCCAGCATAGCCGCCTCAAAGGAGAGACGGGTACGGGTAGAGGGCTCGTAGAACAGGGTTGCCAGCTTCTTGCCGTGGCAGACCTCGGCGTACTTGGCAGGGTTGTCGATCATGTCGTTGGCCACGGCAATGAGCTCGTCCAGCTCGGCAACCGACAGATCGGAAATATTGATCAAACTCTTGGACATAGTTTCCTCTTATGCCTTGGCACCGTTCACGGCCAGGTAATTCTTGATACGGGTGACGTTCTCCTCGTTGGCGGGGTCCTCCTCCAGGTACTCGATGATGTCGTATACGTCTACGATGGAGTATACGGGGAAGCCGAACTGCTCCTCGATCTCCTGCATCGCGCCCTTGTCGGTCTGGCCCTTCTCCTTGCGGTCTACCATGATGAAGGTAGCGGCAACCTTGGTGCCCTCGACGTGGGAGAGGATCTCCATGCTCTCGCGGATGGCGGTGCCTGCGGTGATGACGTCCTCGATGATGACGATCTCCTCACCGGCGGTGGGCACGTAGCCAACGAAGGTACCGCCCTCGCCGTGGTCCTTGACCTCCTTACGGTTGAAGAAGAAGGGGACGTTCAGGTCCTTCTTGGACAGAGCCACTGCGGCGGAAACGGCCAGGGAAATGCCCTTGTAGGCGGGACCGTAGAGAACGGCCTGCTTGGCACCCAGCTTCTCGAAGTAAGCCTTGGCGTAGAACTCACCCAGACGGGCGATGTCGTTACCGGTCTTGATCATGCCGGCGTTGATGAAATAGGGGATCTTGCGGCCGCTCTTAGCGGTGAAATCACCGAACTTGAGCACGCCCGCACCCTGCAGGAACTCGATAAATTCTCTCTTGTAGCTTTCCATTTTTTCTATCTCCTTACGTAGTTTATTCAATCGGTTGGTTCAATAGACGGGGTCGATTCCTTGTCGCGGTGTCGGATCATTTCGAAATATTTGCCGTAGGGGAGGGGCTTGCTCCTCCCGAAATCTGTCAAGATCGAAGATAACCGATATGTCTTGGTGGCGGGAGGAGCAAGCCCCTCCCCTACCACAAGCAAAGTAACCCGTCGCATCGGATGGGGAGTATAACAACAAAAATCAATCTGCGCCCAGCAAAATGCCGCGCAGGGCCTCGGTGTCCGGGGCAATGGCAGCCGCGCCCGCTTGCTCCAGCTCGGCGCGGTCTCCGTAGCCGTAGAGCACCCCAATGGAGGCGATGCCCGCGGCCTTGGCTCCGTCAATGTCGTGGTGACGATCCCCCACCATGACGGCGGTCCGAAGGTCGGCCACCCCGGCGGCGGCCAGGACCTCACGGATCACGTCGGCCTTGCCGTAGCCCTTGGGGGCGTGGAGAGGGGAGCCGTGGACCACCGTAAAATATCGGGTCAGACCGAAATGGTCCAGGATCCGCTCGGCAAAGACCAGAGGCTTGGAGGTGGCGAGGAGCAACCGCTTCCCTGCCCCGACCAGGTCGGAGAGCAGGGGCTCGATGCCCTCGTAGACGGTGTTTTCCGCCCAGCCCTTGGTGGAGAAATACTCGCGGTAGATCTCCACGGCCTCCTTGGCCTGCTCCTCGGGGAATCCGTAGAACTCCATGAAGGAGTCCACCAGCGGGGGGCCGATGAAGCGGTAGAGCGCGGAGCGGTCCGCCACGGTGATGCCGTAGCGTTCCAGGGCGTAGGCCACCGAATTGGTGATGCCCTCCCCGGGGTCGGTCAGGGTGCCGTCCAGGTCAAAAAGAATATAGGTCCAATTGAAATTCTCCATGAACGGCTCTCTCCATATTTATTGAAAGTTTTGGGAAGTTCCAAGAAACCTTTTTTCAAAAAGGTTTCTTGGTGGGGCCGGGGGCAAAGCCCCTCGCTCTCCATACCTTAGTCGCAGAACTCGGCCACGCAACGCTTGTAAGCGGCTACGGGATCCTCAGCGGCGGTGATGGGACGGCCGACCACGATGTAGTCGGAGCCGATCTCCTTGGCGGCGGCGGGGGTCATGACCCGCTTCTGGTCGCCGATGTCGCCGTCGGCAAAGCGAACGCCGGGGGTAACGGTGACGAAGCCGTCGCCGCAACGCTCGTGGACCTTACCTGCCTCCAGGGGAGAGCAGACAACGCCGTCCAGGCCCGCAACCTTGGCGTTGTGGGCGTAGTGGAGAACCACGTCAGCGATGGGCTGGTCGATGAGCAGATCCTTCTTCATGCTCTCCTCGTCGGTGGAGGTGAGCTGGGTCACGGCGATGAGGAGGGGACGGGTGCCGTCGGGGCGGGTCAGGCCCTCAATAGCGGCCTCCATCATGCGGATGGTACCGCCTGCGTGGAGGTTGGTCATGTCCACGTCCAGGCGAGAGAGGACGGCCATGGACTTTTTCACGGTGTTGGGGATATCGTGGAGCTTGAGGTCCAGGAAGATCTTGTGGCCGCGGGCTTTGATCTCGCGGACGACGGAGGGACCCTCGGCGTAGTAAAGCTCCATACCGATCTTTACGAAGGGCTTGCGGTCCAGACCCTCAAAGAGGTCCAGGAAGCTGAATACCTTGGCGGCGCTGTCAAAATCACAGGCTACGATTACGTCTTTTCCCATTTTTGATGTTCTCCTTTATCTTGTATCTTATATCTTGTATCTTTGTATCTTCACCTCACGCCTGCCCGATGATCTCGGACAGGGAGGTAATGCCGTACTTCTCCATGACTCTCGGCAGATCGTTTACGATGTCACGGGAGGCGTAGGGGTTGACCAGGTTGGCGGCACCGACCTCTACGGCGGTGGCTCCCGCCAGCATGAGCTCGATCACGTCCTCGGCGGAGTTGACACCGCCCATGCCCACCACGGGGATTCCCACGGCGTGGGCTACCTGGTAGACCATGCGAACGGCTACGGGGAAGATGGCCGCGCCCGAGAAACCGCCCATCTTATTGGCGATCACGGGCTTCTTGGTACGCAGGTCGATACGCATACCCAAGAGGGTGTTGATCAGGCTGATGCCGTCAGCACCG
>CAYRTP010000212.1:0-3955 GCA_964427175.1 uncultured Clostridium sp.
GTCAGATGGTTCCCGAGTTCGATCAGGCTTGCTTTGAGATGGAAGAGGGCGAGGTCAGAGGCCCCGTCCAGACCCAGTTCGGTTTCCACCTCATCCGCTTGAACAAGAAGAACCCCGCTGAGATGCTCTCTTACAACGACGTACGCGCTCAGCTCTTCGAGCAGATCACCCGCGAGAAGCAGCAGGCCGCTTACCAGAGCAAGATCAATCAGCTCAAGATCATGTATCCTGTAGACAAGGCTTGATCCGTACCGTATTAGCACCGAAACCGATATACCTATGAAAGGAATGGCATCATGAAGGCGATCACCATGCTCGACACGATAGAGTCTCTGCTTGGTACGCCTGCGTGTGCCATTCCTTTGTCGTGCTGTAAGCCCGCCAAGGGGTACCTGCTGGACAAGGCTGGGATTCCCTCCACGGGAACCGCCATGATGTTTGCGGTTCCATACCTCATGACCGAGGATGTAGAAAATCCTCTGCGGAATCTGTCCCTGTACGCGGTCCCGCGGGATTACCACGGCTATATGCAGGAGCTGGCACAGACACTGGTTCCTCAACTGGCTCAAGCCTTCCCCGCCCATCGCTTCGCGCTGTTTGCCGACCACTCCCCCATCTGCGAGGTGGATGCGGCGGCACGGGCCGAGTTGGGGGTCCTGGGTTTGAACGGATTGCTCATCACACCCGACTACGGCAGCTTTGTTTTTTTGGGTGAAGTGATCACCGATGCGGACTATGAAGCCGTTACAGAACGAGCACGCCCCGAATTTCCCGCCAATCCCCCGCTATGCGAGGGATGCTGTGCCTGCCTGAGGGCCTGTCCTGCGGGATGCCATGAGGACTCGCGGGAGGGATGTTTGTCGGCTTTGACTCAAAAGAAAGGGATTCTGACCGACGAAGAAGTTTTCGCTATTCGTCAGAATCGGCTGGTATGGGGGTGCGATGCCTGTCAGTTGGCTTGCCCCCATAATCGTCGGGTGATACGGAGCGGGACAGACACACCTGTCCCCTATTTCCGCGAGGATCGGATTCTGCATTTGGACATGACCACGCTGGATGGGTGGGATAAACCGACTTTCTGTACCCGCGCCTACGCCTGGCGGGGACGGACAGTGATCCGACGCAATTTGGAGTTGATGGAAGAAATGAATGAAAGGAGTCAGTCATGATTCGGTTTCTGTTTGGCCGCCCCGGTAGCGGCAAGACCTATACCGTGATCCACGAGATCACCAAGCTGGCGGCAGAGGGAGACCGTCCCGTTTACCTGATTGTCCCCGAACAGCAGGCCTATTCCGCTGAACGGGACATTTTGTCGATTCTTCCCGCTCATGCGGGACGGTGCTTCTCGATCTTGAGTTTTTCCCGTCTCTGCGACACGGTGGCTGACCGCTTTGGCGGCCGCGCGCAACACACGGTGACACGCGCCATGAAATCCCTGCTCATGTGGGAGAATCTGCGAGAGCTGACGGGCATTCTTGAAACCTATACCCATACCGCCGCCACCGACAGCGCGCTTTGCAAGAAAATGCTCTCTGCCGCCGAGGAGTTAAAGAACAACGGTGTGACCCCCACCGCCCTGGAGCGGGCCGCGGAATCTTTGGAGCACTCCTCTCCCTTATATGGAAAGCTCCGCGATCTGGCCCTGGTGGCGGCCTCCTATGACGGTCTTGTGTCCCAGGTCTACGGAGAAAATCCCGCCGACCGTCTGCTCCGCGCCGCAGAACAGATCGAACAACATGATTTCTTCCAAGATGCCATTGTCTACATCGACTCATTTACCAGCTTTACTGCCCAGGAATACGCCATTCTCCGCTCTGTCATCCGACAGGCCGCATCCGTAACAATCACCGTCGGATGCGGCGGACGCTTCCCTACGGAGCCCCAATTTGAAAGCATGAAGGATACGGTCCACCGTCTGACTGAGATCTGCAAGGATGCAGGGACCGATTTTGAGGATATGATACTGGAAGGCTCCCACCGCACCGCCGCTCCCGAGCTGATCGCTCTGGAGAGAGAGCTGTGGGCCTTTGGTTTGACCTCCGATCAGCGGTCGATCCCCTGTGAGGAGGAGAGAGGGCACGTTCAGGCTTACGTATGTCCCACCCTCTACGACGAAGCCCAGGCGGCGGCTCTTCACATTTTGGAGCTGGCACAGCAAGGCGTTCCTTACGGTGAGATGGCGGTTGTCGTGCGGGATACGGCCCTGTGGGAGGGAGTTTTGGATGCGGCCTTGGAGCGGTACCACATTCCCTACTTCCTGTCCTCTCGTACCGATCTCAACGAAAAGCCTGCCGCCCGATTGCTCCTGACGGCTCTGCGCTGTGTGGCGCGGAGATGGCAGACCGAGGATATCCTGGCCCTGTGCAAGACAGGTCTTTTAGGGTTGGAGACCCGCGAGTTGGATTACTTTGCCGAGTATGTGGACACCTGGCATTTGGGCGGTAAGCGAATGCTGGAAACAGTTTGGAACATGAATCCCGACGGATACACGGTGGAAATGTCTCCCCGCGCTCTGCTTATTCTGCAGGCCGCCAACCGTGCCAAGGATGCGGTCATGGGTCCTCTCCTTACTCTGGAGGATCGACTCCGCACCGCCGAGTCGGTGACCGATCAGTGCCGCGCGCTGTACGAATACCTGTGCGAACTGGGTGTGAAGGGCAAGCTGACGACCCAGGCCGAGGAGTATCTGTCCCTCGGGCAGGTTCGAGAGGCGGGTGAGCAGGTACGGTTGTGGTCCTTCCTCACCGAGACGCTGGCCACCGTGGCTACCGTCATGCAGGAGGCCGAGCCTTTGACCCCCGATGAGTTGGCTACGGCTCTGTCATTGGTCTTTGCCGATACCGATATCGGGTCTGTTCCCGCCCGCCACGATTGCGTGACGGTGGGCTCCGCCGCGACTCTGCGTGTAGACAACATCAAGGCCATGCTGGTTCTGGGGCTGTGCGAGGGCGAGTTCCCCCAATCGGTCAAAAACGATGGCCTGCTCACCGATCAGGACAAGGAGACCCTGGCACGCCTGGGGATCGAACTGGATAGCCGCGCCCAGCGGTTGACCTCAGACGAGCTTCTCTACGTTTGGAGGGCTTTTACCAAGCCCTCGGACACCTTGATCCTGTCCTACTCGACCTCCACCCCCGACGGACAGTCCAGGGCTCCTTCTGCGGCCTTTTCTCGGATCGGGTATCTGTTTCCCTATATGCAAACCTCTGCCTTCAGCTCCTCCCTTCTGGGACTTTCGGAGTCCCTTCGCCACCGCACGCCCGTGGATGATTTCGTTTCCAAGCCCACGGCCCGCCGTTTGTTGGGCGAGGAGATCTGGCTATCCCAAAGCCGTCTGCAAACCTATGCCCGCTGTCCGTACAGCTACTATGGCTCCCATATTCTGCGTTTACGGGAGCGCGGAGAGGCGAAATTTGACAACTTGGGGGCGGGTGTCTTCCTGCATCACGTTATGGAGCAGTATTTGCGCCTGGCCCTGGATGAGCAGAATCGGCTTCATCCGATGGATGACGATGAGGCGATGGAGGTGGCTGATGCCGTCATTTCTGCCTATATTCGAGAGCTGTGCGGCGATATTTCTGAAAGCGGTCGGTTGCTCCATCTCTTTGACCGTCTGCGCCAGGTGGCTTTGGTGCTGATCGAGAGTATCCAGGCCGAGCTTCGACAAAGCTCGTTCCGCGTAGCGGGGCTGGAATGGGACACTCACGGACGCAGAGTCGGGGATCCGAGGCCCATGATCCTCACGTTGCCCACCAATGAGGAGGAGGCTGACCTTACCCTGCTCCCTACCAAACACAAAACCGAATCCGACGCGGTAAAGCTCCTGCTGGGCGGGCGGATCGACCGAGTGGATCTGTACCGCGCCGAGGACGGCGAGACGGTTTACGTGCGCGTGGTGGATTATAAGTCCTCCAAGCATGAATTCTCCACCAAGTCGGTGACCGAGGACATGAAC
>CAYRTP010000213.1:0-3951 GCA_964427175.1 uncultured Clostridium sp.
CTTGGTCAGAGCCTTGTACACTTCCTTCGGCAGTCTCTGACGCATCACGTCATCGTTGAAGACCATACTGCCGAAAAGCTCGGGGATCTTTTTGGTGGACATAGGGATATCCTTTCTGTGGGGGGAAGTTGGGACGTAGCCCCCCGGATATAATAATATGAATTTTTTACTATTTGACGGCACCTTTTGCCTTCTCCAGCGGAGAAGGGGGACCGTCGAAGACGGTGGATGAGGAGAGCAAATTGAGGTATGCTTTACGGGGTATCAATCAAACCTCCCCCGCATCCCCCCTCACAAAAATCTCAAAACCAGCTCCACGGCCAAAGCGGCTCCCGAGGCTCCCAGGGCTACGGTGAGAAGGGAGCGGCGGAAGAAGGCCAGGGCGAGGGCCATAACGGTGCCCGCGATGGCGGAGGGGTAGGAGGAGGTGGCGTAGAAAATGGAGGGGAAGGTCATGGCTCCCAGGACGGCGTAGGGAACGTAGGCGAGGAAGCTGCGGAAAAAGGTGGACTTGATCTCCTTGCGGAACAGGGTGAAGGGGATCATACGGATGAGGTAGGTCGCCACCGCCATGACGGCGATGTAGAGGATGAGACGGCCTGTGGTGAGGGTCAGTTCGGTATTCATGCGCTCACCTCCTCGGTCTGCGTATCCTCCTTGGGGGAGGCCACGGGGAAAAGGAGAGCCGCCAGGGCCGCCGCCGCTACCGCGCTGATGATGAGGGCAAAGCCTCCCGACAGGAAATCAAAGAAGGGCACGTAGTAAAAGATGCAGGAAAGTCCCACCGCCACGCAGACGGCGAACAGCACCCCACGCTCCCGTCTCGCGGGCGGGATGATGATGGCGATGAACATACCGTAGAGCATCAGCCCCAGACAGTTGCGGATCACGTCGGGCAGAAGGGTCCCCGCCAAAGCCCCCAGGAGGGTGCCCAGGGCCCAGCCCAGGTAGGGAGCGGTCGCCAAGCCCGCAAAGTAGCGGGTGCCCACCTTGTGCTGCTTGGTGGAGGCCACCGCGAAGATCTCGTCGGTGATGCTGAAGGACAGAAGCATCCGCCAGGGGGTGGTGAAGCTGGCATCCAGCCTCTGGGACAGGGAAATGCCCATGAGGGAGTAGCGCAGGTTGATGATGAGCTGGGTCAGGATCATCTCAACAATGCCGCCGCAGGCCACGATGATGTCCAGGCCTGCCTTCTGACCTGCCGAGGTCTCGTTGGACATGGAAATAAGGAGGGCGATGAGGGGGGACAGTCCCGCCGCCACCACCGCAATGCCGAAGCCGAAGGACACCGACAGATACCCAAGCCCAATGGGCACGCCGTCCGAAAGTCCTTCCTTGAAAGTGTAGATCTGCTTTTTCATGATTCTCCGTAGATAAACGGCTAAAAGCCGTAAAATGATTTCGATGGACTCTATTATACCGCAAATTCCGTCAACTTTCAAGGGCTATTCCATAAAAAAAGAAGTTTTTTCCGCAATACCACTTTACAAAATCCAAATTTTGGGGTATTATATAGGTACTCCTACCATTTCATAACAAAAATTTTGAATCTACCCTCCATATACCAATGGGGCAGGGGCCCCATGGTGATGCCCTCTATGGCTCCTGGTGTTCCCTTGTATCCCTTATAAAGCCTTTTTTAAAAGTTTTTGGGATTCTTAAGGGCCTTTTGTAAAAGGCCCTTAAGCCGCCGGAGGCACGCTCTCCTAATTCAAGCTTTTGTTTGCGAATTGGTATAAACTCCGAAAAAGGATGAACCCACATGACATATACCCAGACCGGCCGCATCATCAAGATGACGGGAGGGCTTTACACCGTCCGCCTGGATGCCTCGCCAAGCCCTGCTGAGAACCCCCTGGCAGGCCATACCGTGGACTGCCGCGCCCGCGGCAACTTTCGCCACGAGCATACCACCCCCCTGGTGGGGGATCTGGTGTCGGTGCAGTACGATGATACCTCCTACCTCTACGGGGAGGGAACCATCGCCCCCAGCACCGACGGCACGGGCATCATGATCGCCGAGATCCTCCCCCGCCGTAACAGCCTCATCCGTCCCCCCCTGGCCAACGTGGACGTGATGCTGGTGGTGGTGGCCGCCGCCTCCCCCGACCCCGATATTCCCACCCTCGATAAGCTCCTGACCATCCTGGAATTCAACCGCATCGAGCCCGTCCTGGTCATCGGAAAATCCGAGCTCAAGCCCAAACGCTCGGCCAAGATCGCCGCCCTCTATGAGAAGATCGGCTACCGTACCTTCATCCTCTCCTGCTACACGGGGGAGGGGGTGCAGGCATTCTCCGACTTCGCCCATACTGAGCTGGCAGGTAAGATCACCGCCGTGGCGGGAGCCTCGGGCGCGGGAAAATCCACCCTGCTCAATACGGTTTTCCCCGGCCTCAACCTGGTCACGGGGGACATCAGCGAAAAGATCGGGCGGGGTAAGAATACCACCCGCCATACCGAGCTCTTTGACCTCCCCGGTCAGAGCGGTTACATCGCCGACACCGCAGGCTTTTCCCTCCTGGACTTCGAACGCTTCGATTTCTTTACCCTGGAGGACCTGCCCCATACCCTGCGGGAGTTCACTCCCTACCTGGGCAAGTGCCGCTACACCGACTGTATGCACCTGTCCGACGAGGGCTGTGCCATCCTGGAGGCGGTGCAAAACGGGGAGATCCCCCGTACCCGCCACGAGGCCTATAAGGAGCTGTACGCCATTTTGAAAGAAAAGAAAAAATATAAGTGAGGACCCGACTGCCATGAAACTCATGATCGCCTCCGATATCCACGGCTGCGCTCCCGCCTGCCGTAAACTGCTGGAGCTGTTCGAGCAATCCCACGCCGAAAAGCTCATTCTGCTGGGGGATCTCCTCTACCACGGTCCCCGCAACGACCTGCCCGCGGGCTACGACCCCAAGGCGGTGATCTCCATGCTGTCCGGGCAAGCCGACCGCCTGTTCTGCGTGCGGGGCAACTGCGACACCGAGGTGGACCAGATGGTCCTGCCGTTCCCCATTATGGCCGAGACCGCCCTTCTGTTCGTGGACGGCCGTACCTGGTTCGCCGCCCACGGCCATCGCACGGGTGCCAATCCCACCGCGGGTGACCTCCCAAAGCTCCCCGCAGGGAGCGTGGTGCTGACGGGACATACCCATATCCCCACCCTGGATATGACCCCCGAAGGGGTCCTCCTCCTCAATCCCGGCTCTACCTCCATTCCCAAGGGCGGCTTTGCCCCCTCCCTGGCCCTCTACGAGGACGGGACCTTCACGGTCATGAGCCTGGACGGGGAGACCATCCTGCAAACCACGTTTTAAGAATCAAACAGCGTTTGCCGATTCGCTTTTGACCATAGAAGTACATACTTCAAACCATTTTAATCGGCAAATCCATCTTGAAAAGGAGAAAATCCATGTACACCTACAAACGAGTCGCTCTCATCGGCGTTGACGGTGCGGGCAATTTCTTCAGACAGGCTTCCACCCCGAACATTGATCGCATTTTCGAGGGCGGATCGGTGGCCTACGATGCCTACACGGCTACCCCTTCGATCAGTGCCGAGTGCTGGGGCTCCATGCTCCACGGTGTGACCCCCGATATCCACCGCCTCTCCAACGGCCTGGCCTCCACGGTGCCCTACGATCCCAAATCTCCCTTCCCCAGCGCGTTCCGCATCATTCGTGAGAACGATCCCGACTGCGAGCTGGCCTCCTTCTGCTGCTGGAACCCCATCAACACGGGTATCATCGAGGAGGGTCTGAACGTCCATAAGGACACAGGCTCCGACGGCCCCCTCTGCGATAAGATCTGCGCCTACCTGGAGGAGCACGATCCCAAGTTCCTGTTCGTCCAGTTCGACGAGGTGGACGGCGCGGGCCACGCCAACGGCTACGGCACCGAGAAGCACCTCCAGCAGATCTCGGTCGAGGACGGCTACATCGGCCGCATCTG
>CAYRTP010000214.1:0-3949 GCA_964427175.1 uncultured Clostridium sp.
CATTACAGTATCTCCATTCAAATAAATATTTGCGATATACTGTATCGATTGTCTTACCACTATTTTTTGAAACCTTCGTTATGGGACATCAAGAGAAGTCAGCGCACAAAAACGCAAACTCCGATTGTCGCCAAACAAATTTCAAGCAAACGGAGGGAAGAACCCGCACCACAATAAGCTCGCCGGACTTTGCGTTTTTAACGTAAGTCATCGAACTTATTGTGGACAACGAAAAAAGGTATAATTCTCCCCTCGAAAAAAGGAAAAATATCCCTGCGTTTGCTTTATGAAATTTGTTTGGCTCTTATATCATAGCACATATTTCTCCAAAAGTCAACCCCTGATTGAAAACTTTTGAAAATCTCCAAACCCTATAGACAACCCCGCCAAAATGTGCTATAATGAAAAGCAACGGCCGCTCCGTATGGCTTGGTCGGCCATGGTAAATCACACGAAAAAAGGAGACATCATCATGTTAAAAGGAATTCCCAAGCTGCTTTCCCCCGAACTGCTCAAGGTGCTCTGCGAGATGGGCCACAGCGACCGCATCGTCATCGGTGACGGCAATTTTCCCGCCGAGACCATGGGCAAGAATGCCAAGGTGATCCGCTACGACGGCCAGGACATCCCCGCTCTGCTGGATGCCATTCTGACCGTGTTCCCCCTGGACACCTACGTGGACACCCCCGTCTGCCTCATGGAGCTGATGGACCGGGACAAGGGCCGTGTGGAGACTCCCATCTGGGACGAGTACAAGGCCATCGTGGCCCGCCACGATGACCGCGGTGCCGATGCCGTGGGCACCATCGAGCGCTTTGCCTTCTACGAGGAGGCCAAGAAGTGCTACGCCGTCATCGCCACGGGCGAGAGCGCCATTTATGCCAACGTGATCTTGCAGAAGGGCGTTGTGACCGAGTAAAAGAAGATAAAGAAGCCGCCGCGTACAAACCCAGTACGCGGCGGTTGCTTATACAATTTTTAATAAAGTTCTTTGGAGTTCTAAGATACCGGAGGCGCGCTCCCCTTATTTCCCCAACGTCCGTACCATCCGCGTTTCCACCGCCTCGGGGGCATCCTCGCGGTAGACGAACAGGCGGCCTCCGCGACGCTCGTCGTAGCCGTAACAGCTGTAGCCCACGCAAGCGTCCCACAGGAGGCGGATGCCGCAGTACTCGGCATCGAAATCGTTCATGTGGGTGTGGCCGCAGCAGAGAGCCTTAACGTCGCCTCTCTGCAGAATGGTGGAGAACAGGCCGGTATTGAAGGGGGTACTGCCCAGATTCTCGTCAAAGTGGCCCTCGCGGACGCAGATCTCGGGATTGGCCTGGGCGGTGCGGTACTCGTAGGGAGCGATGTGCATACACATCAGACCGGGCACCTTGTGGCCCGCCTCGGCTTCCAGGGCCAGGGAAGTATTCCAGTACCAGGTCAGCTGGTCGAAGTAGATCATGCCCCACCGACCGTAGCCCACGGGCTGAGCGGGAAGCCCCGCCGCCGCCTCCATACTGCGGCCGATAAGGTGATCCAGCTCGCCGACCTCGTGGTTGGTGTCCAGTCCCCAGACCGCCAGGGTGAGCTTGCCGTCGCGGCTGTAGACGGGAAGCACGAAATTGGACTTGCCGTGGACCGTATCGTCGGTGTGGCCCGAGATGCACATGGGGTAGCTTTCGTAAAGCTCCTGCTGGCGGGCAATGGGGAGCTCCACGTCGTGATCGTGGTTGCCGTAGACGTGGGCCCAGGGAATGCGGCGGGACTCCATAGGTGCCGTAAAGATATCCAGGAAGGCCTTGAGGTCGGCCTCGTCCTTGATGGCGGGGCCGTAGCAGTTGTCACCGCCCAGGATGACCAGGTCGGGGTCGCACTCGTCCAGAAGTACCTCCACCGAGCGGAGGGAGCGGGGATCGTAGGCGGATGACTCCTGGAGGTCAGACATCATGAGAACGCGGAAGGTGCCGTCGGGGCGGAAGGTGAGTTTGGTTTGGTTCATAGCTTGCATTATCTCCTTTTGTTGGTGGATCGCCAGATGCCCAGCTCCTCCCGCTGTTCCTGTTCACGGCGTTCACGTGCCTCCCGTTCTTCGGCGGCCTTGGCGGTCTTCACGTCTTGGATGCTTTCGTAAATTCCGTGGATGATGTAAATAACTTGGGGGAGAAACAAGGGAATCAACGATAGTGATATGGCTTGCGGATGGCTCTCCGCAAAGTATAGAATGGGGATATAGAAGGTGATCGCGCCAAAATAGATCAGCGCCATCCAGCGGAATTTTCTTTCGTATTCGGGGGTGTGGGTGCGCGGGTTGTCGGTGAAGAACAGCTTGCGGGGCGTGCCGAAGCTCAGATAGTTGGCCGTGTGCTTGAAAAGGATGGCCATCAGCCCGTTGAGCAGGACACCCGCGGCGATCACGGCAGGGGGGAGGGAGTAGATCGTGAGTTGGGCTTGCTCCCGCAGTACCAGAACGGGGATGATATTGCCAAGGAGGAGGATTGCGATGATTCCTAAAATGAGGGGATAAGGTAGAGGCTTTGCATATTTCATGATGATCTCCTACTCGTATAACCTATATAAAAGCAAAATCCCCGAGTCATTCGACTCGGGGGTATTTGGCGGAGAGGGAGGGATTCGAACCCTCGTTGGGGTATTAGCCCAAACACGATTTCCAGTCGTGCGCCTTAGACCAGCTCAGCCACCTCTCCAAGGTGTCGCTCGCTGACGACCTGCATAGTATACCACAAAACTTTGAATTTGTCAAGGGGTTTTCGAAAAAAGTTTAAAAATTTTTGGGATTTTTTTCAGCGTTCGAACCGAGCATATCCTGTGGTCGGATGCCGAACTCTTCCTCGATCCGAAACAGGATGGTACATTCCAGCTCGGGCGGGAGAATATTCCGTTCCAACAGAATCAGGGTTCTGGGGCTGATGTGCAAACGCCTGGACATGGCGAGGATGGAGAGGCCTGTGGATTTGCGGAGTGTGCGGATGTTTTGGCAGAAAATTTGGGCGGTTGGATGTGGTTGTTGTTTCATAGATGATTCGTCCTTCCTCGGCTTGAGCGCGGTGTTGTGACCTGCATTCTTGGCTTTTATTATACACCATATTGAAAAAATATGTTGAATATCGCACAATCTTGTGCGGCCGAAATCGGTAGGGGCGCACACAGTGCGCCCCTACCCAAAGATATTCAAGATTTTCGACGAATCCTTATTTTGTCAATTGTAAAATGCCAAATGCACTGATGCATAAAGAATTAAATATGCTCATAAGGTGACATTTTCTCTGATTTCGCCTTCTCCTCTGGAGAAGGTGGCACGCGAAGCGTGACGGATGAGGAGAACATATGAAGATTCACTTGACGGGGCATGGCTCACTTTCCCCATCCTGCCGGGTGTCGGTATGCCGAAAAGTCATTTTCAACCCGTTCTCCTCATCCACCATCCTTCGGATGGTCCCCCTTCCCCACAGGGGAAGGCGCCGAGCAAGCTCGGCTATGAGAGCGAAACAATTTTGCAATTGCCTGTAATCCTAAAAAAGAACCCGCCGAGCCGAAACTCAGCGGATTCTTTTCTATTTGTATCAAGCTACAATGGGTGAATCAAGCAATTAGCCCAGCTTGGACTGGTTGATCTTGATGCCGGGGCCCATGGTGGATGCGATCACGCAGGACTTGATATACTGACCCTTGGCAGCGGCGGGCTTAGCCTTGATAACGGCACCAACCAGGGTGTCGAAGTTAGCCTGCAGCTTCTCGGCACCGAAGGATGCCTTACCGATGGGGCAGTGGATGATGTTGGTCTTATCGAGACGGTACTCGATCTTACCGGCCTTAGCCTCACGAACAGCCTTGGCAACGTCGGGGGTGACAGTGCCGGCCTTGGGGGAGGGCATCAGACCCTTGGGACCCAGGATCTTACCCAGACGACCGACGGTACCCATCATGTCGGGGGAAGCGATAA
>CAYRTP010000215.1:0-3870 GCA_964427175.1 uncultured Clostridium sp.
TACCAATGGGGTAGGGGCCCCATGGTGATGCCCCCTATGGCTCTTGGTGTCCTCTTGCATCCCTCTAAATTCTTTTTCAAGGTTTTTGGGATTCTTAAGGGCCTTTTGCAAAAGGCCCTTAAGCCGCCGGAGGCCCGCTCTCCAACTCTCCCCCTCACTCCCGATCCACCGTGATGACGGCGAACAGATGGCCGTCGGCTTCGTGGATGGCATCGGCCAGGCGTGAGCGCAGGTCCGCGTCGGGGATATTCACCTCGAAGGGGACCGACAGGTCGAAAATGAGATTGGTGTGGGTGTCACCGGGGGCCATGCGGAAATCGTGGATGCGGATGCGGGAGTCGATCCTGTGGGCCTCCTCCTCGGCAAACCGCTTGAGCTCGGCTACGCGGGGATCGTGGACCGAGATGGGGTCCATGTGGACCGTGGCCTCGATGCCGCACTCCACCCGCAGACGGCGTTCGATGAGATCGATCATGTCATGGGAGGCGTAGAACTCGGCATCTCCGTCCACCTCTACGTGAAGGGAAGCCATGACCCGCCCGGGACCGTAGTTGTGGACAACCAGGTCGTGGAGCCCGATGACCCCCTTGTCCGCAAACTCGTCCACCACGGCGTGGATCTGGGCCACCGTCTCGTCGGAGGGGCGTTCGCCCAGGATGGAGTTTTTGGTGTCGTTCAGGATCTGAATACCCGCCCAGAAGATCAGGAGGGCCACCAGAATGCCCATGTAGGCATCGGGATCAAAGCCCGTGAACCTGTAGACCAGGCTGGCAACCAGCACCGCGGCGGTGGCTCCCGCGTCCGACAGGGAGTCGGCGGCGGTCGCCCGCATCACCGCCGAGTCGATGCGCCCCGCGATCTTGCGGTTGAACCCGCACAGCCACAGCTTGACCAGTACCGATACCCCCAGGATCACCACCGACAGCCAGCTGAAAACCGTCTCCCTGGGATGGAAGACCTTATCCACCGAGCCCGAAAGGAGCTCCCAGCCGATGAGCATAATGAGGAAGGACACGATCATGGAGGCCACGTATTCGATCCGCGCGTGGCCGAAGGGATGCTCGCGGTCGGCGGGCTTGGCGGCGATCTTGAAGGTAATCAGGGAAATGATTTGGGAGCCCGCGTCCGAGAGATTGTTGACGGCATCCGCCTGGATGGCGATGGCCCCGAACAGCAGGCCCACGGTGAATTTTCCTACGGCTAAAAGGAGGTTTAAGATGATCCCCACCGTGGAGGCCAGGGTTCCGTAGGCCCGTCGGACGGCAGGAGAGTGGGTGGCGTGGGGGGATTTGATGAAGATGCGAATGAGGAGGGAGGTCATGGGGATGCCTTTCGTGAAATATTTGTTATCTTGTTTATTATATATGAATATGCGTGATTTGTCAAGAGAGTCGAAAAGAAAAAGGAGAGCTCGGTCGTCGCTCTCCTTGGTCATTTATAGTATTTACGGTAGAGGAGCTTGACCTCCTCGGCAAATCGGATATCGGTTTCATCGACAGGGGTGTGGAGGTCTAAAAGCTCACGAATATCCAAGTGTAAAATCTCGACGATGCGCTTGAGTTGCCATAGATTTGGCTCTTGGAGGTCGCGTTCGATCTTAGAGTAATTGGATTGATTCATGGGTATCAAATCGGCCACGTCCTTCTGCAACAGGTCCATGTCCTCTCTGGCATCCCGGATTTTTTTTCCGATTTTCATTTCTGTTCCTCCGTCGTTTAGGATTTAAATTTATTATAGCAAAATTACCTCTAACACTTGACATTTAGTTAAAAATATGATATAATATCATTACGCAGTTAAAAATTAACTAAAAACTATTGCGATTCAACCTGGAAAAGAAAGGGGGGGGAATGACCTGTGAAAAATTATCTGTGCGAAAAATGCGGAAAAGTATTTACGATGGGATCGATGCCAAAATCTGTTGGATGCCCTGGTGGTGTTTTCCATAAGTGGATAGATTTGGGAGAGTATGGAGATACCCCATATCTATGTCAAAAATGTGGCAGATCAGTTGAAAGTAGATCCATGCCAAAATCTGTTGGATGTCCAAGTGGCGGTTTCCATAAATGGTACAAGCTTTGATGCTAACAGTTAGATACTGACCTTTCGTTTATTGCTATGGTTTCTATTTGAAAGGAACGATAGTCCTCGGAACAATTCAGCAGGCAAAATCAGAAAACCCAGCCTTCGGGCTGGGTTTTCTCTATGACGTAGAGATTCGTTATTTCTCCCCCCAATACTTCCGATCCAACGACCGAAGCTGAATGGCCTCGGCGATGTGCTCCGCCCCGATCACGGGGCTTTCGGCCAGGTCGGCAATGGTGCGGGCAACCCGCAGGATGCGGTCATGCCCGCGGGCGGACAGCCCCATGGAGGTGAATGCCGCCCGCAAAAGGAGGGAGGCCTCCTCGGTCATCTGACAGTAACGGCGAATGGCGGCTGGATCCAGCTGGGCATTGCAGAAGGGAGCCTTGTGGGAAGGGCTTTGACCGCCTCCGGCGGCTTTGTCTGCCTCGGCCATGCGGCGGGCGGCGTATTCACGGGCGCGGCTGACCCGCTCGCGCACGTCGGACGAGTGCTCCACCGCGGCGGGGTCTTCCTTGACGGCCAGCTCGTCGTAGGTCAGGGAGGGGAGCTCGATC
Organism: uncultured Clostridium sp.; assembly: GCA_964427175.1. Classification (GTDB taxonomy): domain Bacteria; phylum Bacillota; class Clostridia; order Oscillospirales; family CAG-272; genus CAMEON01. Next base: position 2,643 of record CAYRTP010000215.1, read on the forward strand.
TGAATGTCAATGCGGTCCAGCATGGGACCGCTGATGCGGGACATATACCGTTGCACGTCGGCAGGCTTGCAGGTGCACTTACGGGTGGGATCCCCGAAATACCCGCAACGGCAGGGATTCATGGCCGCCACCAGCATGAAGGTGCAGGGGAAGGTGACCCGCCCGTTGGCGCGGGTGATGGTGACCTTGCCGTCCTCGATGGGCTGGCGGAGCCCGTCGGTAACCTGCTTGGGGAACTCGGGAAGCTCATCTAAAAACAGTACCCCGTGGTGGGCCAGGGACACCTCGCCGGGCAGAGGATTGACTCCGCCGCCGATGAGGCTCACCGCCGACATGGTGTGGTGGGGAGAGCGGAAGGGCCGATGGCGGAGCAGAGAGACCCCGTCGGGCAGGGTCCCCGCCACCGAGTGGACCTTGGTGGACTCAATGGCCTCGGCAAAGGTCAGGGGCGGCAGGATGGAGGGGAGCCGCTTGGCCAGCATGGACTTGCCCGTGCCGGGAGGGCCGATGAGCAGGATGTTGTGCCCGCCCGCCGCGGCGATCTCCATGGCCCGCTTGGCCAGCTTTTGTCCCTTTACGTCGGCAAAATCCACGTCATAGATGTCCTTTCCTTCATGGGCCAGGGAAGGACGGGCCACGGGGGAGAGGACGTTCCGCCCGTTGAGATGGTCGATGAGGGACCGCATATTGGTGACACCGTAGACCGCGATGCCCTCCACGGCGGCGGCCTCGGCGGCGTTCTCCAGGGAGGTGTAGAACTCGGTCATCCCCGCGTCCCGCGCGGCAACGCACATGGACAAAACACCCCGCACCGGGCGGAATTCGCCCGACAGGGATAACTCACCCACGAAGCAACGGTGGGAAAAGTCGGTCCCGGGACGGATGATGCCCACGGTGGCCATGATGCCCGTGAGAATGGCGGCGTCAAAGCCCGAGCCCTCCTTGCGGCGGTCGGCGGGGGCCAGGTTGACCAGAAGCGCACATTCTGGGAAGGGATAGCCCGAGTTTTCACAGGCGGTGCGTACCCGCTCCTTGGCCTCCTTCACGGCGGCATCGGGGAGACCGACCAATTCGAATTCAGACAGACGGTTGGTCCCGTCCACCTCCACGCTGACGGGAAATCCGTCGATGCCGAAAAGCCCTGCGCTGTAAACCGTAGAGAGCATACCAGTTCCTCCTAATCCCCACGTCTTAACGACACCACCGTAAACGAAAAGCAGGGGTAATT
>CAYRTP010000216.1:0-3835 GCA_964427175.1 uncultured Clostridium sp.
CACCATGAACAACCACTGGGGCTTCGGGGCCAACGATTGCAACTATAAGTCCCTGGGCCACCTCATCGAGACCCTGTGCGCCTGCCGTCGGGTGGGAGCCAACTACCTCCTCAACATCGGCCCCACGGGCGAGGGAGCCATTCCCCTGATGCAGGAAGCCCTCCTGCGGGGGATCGGTGATTGGGTCCGCGCCACGGGCAACGTCATCTACACCGCCAAGCCCTGCGGCGTGGCGGGCTCGGGCAAGGATTTCGCCCTCCGTGACGGCAATAAGCTCTACTTCTTCGTTCACAACCTCCGCATCAGCGGTGACGGCAACGTGGTGGTGGACCGCGGCGGCGACAACGCTAATGCCTGGACCTTTACGGGGGTTCCCGCCAAGGTCAAGCGGGTCCGCTGGACCGATGCCGCGGGCGGCGGCCAGGACCTGGGCTTCACCCAGGAGGGCGACAGCCTGAAGATCGACTTCACCCACTACCCCTACGGCACCGACCTGGTGGTCCGCGTGGCCGAGGCAGAGCTGGAATAAATCGGAGGAGGTCCCCATGGAAGTATTATACTGGCTCGAATCCATCCGCAACCCCGTCCTGGACGCGCTCATGCTCCTCTTTACCGAGTTCGGCAACGAGCTCCTGTTCATCGCGGCGGGCCTGATCATGTTCTGGTGCATTGACAAGAAACAGGGCTATTTCGTCCTGTTGACAGGCTTTTTCGGGGTGTATATCAATCAGTTTCTGAAGATCACCTGCCGTATCCCCCGCCCTTGGGTGCTGGACCCGAACTTCACCATCGTGGAGGCCGCCCGAGAGGCCGCCACGGGCTACTCCTTCCCCAGCGGCCACACCCAGACCGCCGTGGGATGCTGGGGTGCCTTGGCTGTCTGCCGCAAGGAGAAATGGGTACGGATCGTATCCGTTATCCTGGCCCTGCTCATTCCCTTCACCCGTATGTACCTGGGCGTTCACACCCCGCTGGACGTGGGTGTGTCCATCCTGGTAGCCCTCATCCTCATCTTCGCCCTGTGGCCGTTGTTCCGTAAATACGGCACAAACCGCGGGCTGATGTACCCCCTCATGGGCATCCTGACCGCCATGGGCATCGGTTTCATGCTCTACGTCACCCTGTTCCCCTTCCCCGCCGACATCGACGCGGACAACCTCAGCCACGCCGTAGAGAACGCCTACAAGTTCCTGGGCTGTGCCCTGGGTATGTGGATCATCTACGAGGCGGATGCCCGCTTCATTCACTTTGAGACCAAGACCGCCAAGTGGTGGGCGCAGATCCCCAAGCTCCTGGTGGGCCTGGCCATCGTCCTGGCCGTCAAGTCGGGCTTCAAGCCCCTTCTGAACCTGATCTTCGACGGTCACGGCATTGCCCACACTATCCGCTACTTCCTCACCGTCCTGGTTGCGGGCTTCTGGCCCTTGACCTTCAAATGGTTTGGGAAGCTGGGGACGAAAGAATAGACGTGTTCGATAACCGGGGTTCCACCCCGGTATAGCCCGGTATAACCCCGGTAGGGGAGGGGCTTGCTCCTCCCGAAATCTGTCAAAATCGAGGACAACTGAAATCAATTGACCGTAGCGGGAGGAGCAAGCCCCTCCCCTACGGCATATTTTTCCGTGGTACGCAAGGTTGGCGATTAGCGGTTAACGGTTATCGAACACGTCTAATGAAACGGCGGGGGCAAGCCCCCTGCCTACAGTTTTATTTCAACATCAAGGAGTCTCCCATGAACCTCACCCCTCTCACCCCCGCGCAGATCCCCGCCTATACCGCCCTCTACGAGTCCTCCTTCCCGCCCGCCGAGCGCAAGGAGCTTTCCTATATGCTCACGGGCCCCACCGCATCGGCCTACGACGTGCTGGTCATCTCTACCCCCGACCGCGAGGTGGCGGGGATGGTCATCCTGGTCACCCACGGCGGGCTTTGTATGCTGGACTACTTCGCCATCTCCCCCGACCTGCGGGGGCATGGCATCGGCACCGCCGTCCTGCCCCTCATACGGGACATCAGCCGCGGGCATTTCTTCCTGGAGATCGAGACCCCCGCCCCCCTCTGCGACCCGCGGGATGCCTGCGAGAACCGGGAGCAGAGAGTCCGCCGCAAGGCCTTCTACAAGGCGGCGGGGCTGGTGGAAACGGGCGTACACGCCTTCATCTACGGCAACGATATGGAGCTTCTTTCCTACCCCGAGGACGCGGAGGCCATCACCTTCGAGGGGTACAACGCCCTGCTCAACGCCACGTTTCCCGCGGGGATGGAGGCGGAGAGGATATGAATCGGAGACCGACCGTAGGGTCAACGATCAGGGGACGGTCATCCTGAGCGGAGCCGCAATGCGGCGGAGTCGAAGGATCTCTTGTCGGGCAGGAGATCCTTCGACTCCACTTCGTTCCGCTCAGGATGACCGCCTTTACTTCGCCCCTAAAAAACTCAGCGGGACTGAAAAAATTTCAGTCCCGCTTCATTTTCTATGCAGAAACGCTCTCTTTACAAAACCCGTCCCGCATGGTATAATACAAGTACAAAAGCGCTTTTGAATTCAAATCCAAGGAGAAAACCATGGAAATCGGAACCATCATCAAGAAATACCGCCGCGAGCGGGACATGACCCAGGAGCAGCTCTCGGAGTACCTGCGGGTATCGGTGTCCGCCGTCTCCCAATGGGAGAGCGGCAAGACCGCCCCCGACCTGTCCGCCATCCCCGCCATCTGCAACCTGTTCGGCATCTCGGCGGATGAGCTTTTGGGAATCGATCGGGAGCATAAGAAGGAGAAGATCGATGAGATTTTGGAAAATGCGCGTCGCTACAGTGACCGCGGTTATATGACCGAGGCGGAAAAAATTTTGGAGGCAGGTCTGCGGGAATATCCCGACAGCTATGATCTCATGAGTTCCTTGATGAACGTCAAATTTAATCAAAGAAACTGGGACGAGGTAATACGGTTGGGAACACGCATTATGGAAGGATGTACCAATGATCAGATCCGCAGCTCCTCCAAGCAGCTTCTTTGCTTTGCCTATCAACACAAAGGAGAACATGACAAAGCGCGGGAGATTGCCGAAAATCTACCTTCGATCTACATAACCAGGCAAGTTCTCCTATCCTACTTCCCCGGAAACGCCGGACACGAGGCCCATCAAAATCTTATTACGACCCTGCTCGATATGTTGAGCACGAAAATGCGCGCAAATAAAGAGCTGGACAACGGCACCCGTGCCTACACCGAGGACGAAATGGCCGTGATCCACCATAAGCGTTTGGCTCTCTTTGAGTTGATGTTCGAGGACGGCAACTATGCGTTCTATCACACGCGGTTAGAGGATATTCACATGGACCTGGCCCGATATTACGCCAAAAAGCAGGATACCGAGAATACACTCCATCACCTGTCCTGTGCGGCGGACCACGCCATCACCTTCACCCAGTGCGAGGGCATCGGCGACTACACCTGCCTCCTGCTTCGGGGGAACGGCTCGGCCCATTTCTCCACAAACGGCACCGAGAACGATGCCAAGGCGATGCTGGATCACCTCTCCGCTCCCATCTTCGACTTCCTCCGCGACACCCCCGAATTTGCCGCCATCCTGGCTAAACTTGAGCCCGTGGCGGGGGAGTGGAATGTGCGGGAATAAACCCCGTCTATAGCCTCCCTCCGAGAGGGAGGTGGCTCGCGTAGCGAGACGGAGGGAGCCTGCGTGACTTTGAATTTTTCTCTCCTTTACAGCAACGCATTCTCCCCCACCCGACTCCGTCGGGAGCCCCCTCCCGGAGGGGGCCTACGGACAAAAATCCCCCACGGCTTTGATATAATCCCCTTAGAGTAGACAC
>CAYRTP010000217.1:0-3824 GCA_964427175.1 uncultured Clostridium sp.
ATCTGCAAAATGTCAATGCAGTTGGCCTCTTTATCATAGCGATACCGAGCGCGGAGCTTTATGGGACCGGCACCTGTCTCAAAGACCTGACGCATCTGCGCGCGGTCATAAATCAAGAGACCGCCGCCGGGGAAGTCGGGACCCTTGATGAGATCCATGAGCCGATCGGTGGTGATGCCGGGACGCTTGAGCATAGCAATGGTACCGTCACAGATCTCGCCCAAATTAAAGGGGCAGATATTAGAGGCCATACCAACCGCAATACCCATGTTGGGTGTGACCAGCACGTTGGGGAAGGTGGTGGGGAGCAGGACAGGCTCCTGCATGGTGCCGTCGTAGTTGTCCACCATGTCCACCGCGTCCTTATCGATGCCCTTGAAGATCTCGGTGCAGAAGGGCTCCAAACGCGCCTCGGTGTAACGAGGAGCGGAGGCCTTCATGTTGGAGGAATACTGCTTGCCGAAAGCACCCTTGGAGTCCACGAAGGGATGGAGCAACGCCTCATAGTCTCGGGTCAAACGGACCATGGTCTCGTAAATACCCGCGTCGCCGTGGGGATGGATGGCCATGGTACGGCCCGCGATGGTGGCGGACTTGACCCGAGGTCCGTTCATCAGACCCATCTTGTACATGGTATACAGGAGCTTGCGGTGGGAGGGCTTGAAGCCGTCGATCTCGGGAATGGCGCGGGACACAATGACCGTCATAACGTACGGCATATAGTTGGTCTCCAGGGTTTCGGTGATCGGCTGATACCGAATCGGAGCAGGCGGCAATTCCTCAATCACGGATGGTTTCTTCTTTTTTGCCATAAGTATCTATATCCTATTCAATTTCTATCATCATCAATATCAATTTATAATTTTTTTTGCGAAGCAAAAACCTCCGCCACCTTTGCCAAAGGCAAAGATTTTACTCGCGCAAAGCGCGAATTTCACTTCCGCGAAGCGAAAATTTCACCCACGCATAGCGTGGATTTCACCCCATTCTTCAGATGCCCCTTTCAGGGCACCTGAAGAATGGTATGCGCCGCCGCCCGAATCATCCGATTGTACAACGCAAGTCCCAGCCCGCTCTTGTCGGGCAGATGGGCGTAAATGATCTCTGCATCGGTCCCGTCCGCCTCGCGGAGTCTTGCAAACAGGGTCTTGGCGTGGGCGGCCACGTCCTCCCGCTTGCCGACGGGAAGCAACCGTTCACCGCGGAGGCAGGGAATCTCCTCGTCATAGCACAGAATAGCGCATTTTACCTCATCCTGCCGCGCTTGGAGATAGGCCAGCACGTCCTCGTCACGGCCCTCCAACAGCACCAACGGAGCCGTGGGCGCGTAGTGGCGGTACTTCATACCGGGGGACAGAGGCCGCTCGTCCTTGGCCAACTGTTCGGACACCGCCCGCGCGATCTCCACCCGATCGCAAACGCAGGTCAGCGCGTCGTAGGTGATCCCGCCGGGACGGAGCAGGGTCAGGTAGGCCCCCGACTGATCCCGATCGATCTTGACAATGGTGGACTCCAACCCGATGTCACACTCCCCGCCGTCGATGATCATGTCCACCCGTCCCGACAGATCGTCAATGACGTGGTGAGCACAGGTGGGGGAGGGCTTGCCCGACAGATTGGCCGATGGAGCGGCAATCGGCACCCCCGCCGCCGCAATCAGCGCGTGGGCTACGGGATGAGAGGGGCAACGGACTGCCACACTGTCCAGTCCGCCCGTGGTGGACAAGGGCACGCAATCCCGCTTGGGAAGAATGACGGTCAAGGGCCCGGGCATAAAAGCCTTGGCCAGCGCGTCGTACAGAGAGCGTGTGACCTCGTCGGTCAGGGTGTAGAGGTAAGCATCCCGGGGCTCTGCCACGTGAATGATGAGGGGGTTGTCCGATGGACGGCCCTTGGCGGCGTAGATCTTCATGGCCGCCTCGGCGTTCAGGCCGTTTCCGCCCAGACCGTAGACCGTCTCGGTGGGGAAAACCACCAGCCCGCCCTCGCGGATGATGGCGGCGGCACGTGCTACGGCGGTCTTATCCGCCTCGGTGAGGGAGGCGGCGTTTTCTATGTTGATGATTTCGGTTTGCAAAGCAGCCTCCATAAAAAACAAGTTTTGATTTCGGTTTTTGGTTTAGCGGCAAGCCTTTTCCCAGGCGGCCAGTTCCTCGCGGATGGTCTCTACGGCGGCATCACCGAACACGTCGGGCAAAAGGGACATACAGGGATAGCCGTTTCTCATACGGCAGATCATTTTGGCATGCATGAGATAATCTTCCTCGGAGGGGCAGGGGGTATTGGTGCCCACGTGGTCGAAATTGAGAATCTTATCGTGGGAGGAGAAGCGGCAAACCTTGTAATGCTCGGTGGTGACGGCACGCCAATTCGGATTCTCAAAGCTTACGTCATTGAGGCGGACGGTATCGAAGTAACGGGAGGCGAAGATATCCGCAATGTGTCCCTCAATCTCGACGGCGGGATTCAGCTCCTTGATGACCTTGTGCATGATGCGCGCCAGGGTCATCATCTGATCCTTATTGCCGTAGGACATATCCATCTTGAATTTCATGAAGCCCATTTCGACGTAAGGCTCGAAAATCCCGCGGTAGTAGGACTCCAGCAGGGGCTCGTCCTCGGGGCGCATGAAGCGCAGCGCGCGGCTGGTGGGCAGCTCGGAGTCACCTGGCCAGAACTTGCCGACCACGTGAGGATTCTTCTTGGCCAGCTCACAGTTTTCGGTGAGAGTATAGGGCGCGAACCACAGGCCGGGGATGAAGCCCTCGTGCTTCATATCCTGTACGAGCCTCGGCATATCGGGGAATTTTACGGGATCCACGATCCAGTTACCGAAGCAGGGGCGGCCGTCGGGGGTGTTGAAGCGCAGATCCCAGCCGTCGTCAATGGTCAGCTTACCGTGGGGGAACTTCATCTTATCCACGCGGCGCATATACTCGTACACGAAATCCTGGTTGAGGGCGTTCTGCACCATGTTGATGCCAAGCTCGGCGGCGCGGTGCTTTTGATCGACCCAGGTGCAGTATTCCAAACCGCCCCAAAAATCCTCGTTTTTCTGAGAGGGAGGGAGTGTCTTCAAAACCGCCTCGCTGTAGGCGCGCCACTCGGCGTAGGGGCTACAATCCTCGTTGACCCAAAGACCTTGACCCGCGGGGCAGGTGATGGTCAAGCGGTAGGCACCGTCGTAGGAGAAGGTACCGCCCTTCAGGTTCATGAAGCCGAAAAACTTCTCGCAGGTCAGAATGACGGGAGAGCCGGAGGTGCAGTCCGCGTCGAGGGTGAAGGGATCATGGGTGAAGGGGTCGTAGGTGGCGTAGACATTCTGTCCCCAGCGGTTGAAGTAGGGATGATACAGAGGAGGCGTGACCTCAAAGGTGAGGGTGGTGTCGGTGTCAAAAATCTGATAGTGCGTCATACCTGGTTTTCCTCCTGGTTTTTGAGTTTTTCCGCCGTGTCCGCGGCTGTGAGTGCCTCGATCATGGAGGAGATATTCCCGTTCATGAATCCGTCCAAATCAAAAATGGAAAATCCGATGCGGTGGTCGGTGACACGGCTCTGCGGGTAGTTGTAGGTGCGGATCTTCTCGCTCCGATCCCCCGAGCCGACCTGGGACTTGCGGGCCGAGGCGCGGGCCTCGTCCTGTTCGGTCTTCTTGATATAGTACAGCTTAGCGCGAAGCATCTCCAAGGCCTTGTCCTTGTTCTGAAACTGGGATCGCTCCTGCTGACACTCGATGACAATACCCGTGGGCTTGTGAGTCAGACGGATGGCGGATTCGGTCTTGTTGATGTGCTGACCGCCCGCGCCGCTTGATTTGCAGGATT
>CAYRTP010000218.1:0-3803 GCA_964427175.1 uncultured Clostridium sp.
TTAATTTGTAATTTCTTTTGTTTTTTAGTCTGTCTACTTGACAGGGGGCACATTAAAATGGAGCGAGGGCTGTTCTTAGTTTTTCTCGAATGTGGGACAACTCCTACCGCATAGGATAAAGAAAAAACTTCAAGGAGGAACCCATGATCGGAATCACCCTGTCCCCCATTCTGAAATTGCTTCACATCGTGCTCGGAGTCAGCACCCCGCAGAATTTCCCCCCGCCCCTGGAGACCCGCGAGGAGGAAGATGCCTTCCGTAAGGCCCGCGCGGGCTCGGAGGAAGCCCGTCAACTGCTCATCCTGCATAACCTCCGCCTGGTCTCCCACATCGTCCGCAAATACTACGCCACAGCCCGCAACCAGGAGGACCTGATCTCCATCGGCACCATCGGCTTGGTCAAGGCCGTGGATAGCTTCAAGATCGACAACGGGACCCGATTCGCTACCTACGCGGCCAAGTGTATCCAAAATGCTATCCTATCATAACGGAACCAAAAGAAGCCAAAGTCGGAAAATCAGAACCCAATGGACAAGCCTCGGCATGACACAGTATTGATCCAAGTCCCCCCAAAAAATATAAGGAAAAAGTCCCACAAGCAGTACAGTTTACACTTTATTTGAAAGTTGAAAAATCCATATGTACCAATCACTTTTTTGACATTGATACCACCCCGATCATAGAATTGAGCCGACGAAAACTTTCCCACCGCCGATTGACAATCAAAAGAAAATGTGCTATACTCGTTGCTGTAATCAAATGACAAATTCAGCCAAAGGAGGCGAATATGAGATCTTTTCAACTGTATGAGGGTGAACATTCTTTTCGCCTGTTGGGTGCGAGGCAGAAAATCAAGTTTATTTGCAATTCTCATAATCGAATTGATACAGATCATCATCAGCATTCCTACCATGAATTACACGTATGCACGAAAGGATGCACGCGGTTTATTCTGGATTTTCATGAAACGGTTGATTTGAATCAAGGGGAATGGATTCTGCTCGGCAAGGGTGTGTTCCATGAGGAAAAAATCGTCACTCCCTGTGGCGGATATTGTCTGAATCTGGAAATTACCGATTCGGATCCGACCTCCCCGTTTCATAAAATTTCCACCCTGCATCACTACAAGGGGAATGATGATCCGATTATGGGTGATCTGTTGCGCCAGGTCATGCTTGAGGCGGAATGTCAAAAGCAAGGATATGAGGAGTATTGCACCAGCCTGCTGACCCAGCTGTTGATCCATATCGCACGCGCCTGTAGCGATCCTCCGTCTCGAATGACGAAACAAGAGACACACCAAGTCGATAATCTTATTGTCATTGATGATTTCTTTAATCGGATATTTCGTTACGAGGATCCTCGCAATCTGACAATTGATGCATTATCGAACAGATTACATACGAGCCCGCGCAATCTGAATCGATTGTTGACGGAACACTATGGAATGAGCTTTACCGAGAAATTGCAGGCGGAAAAAATGAGATTTGGCAAATATTTGTTGGAGACTACGGATCATTCGATCGGTAGGATCAGTGAAATCTGTGGTGTGACACCGACCTATTTCATTCGGTGCTTCAAAAAAATTTACGCAATCACACCTGCACAATACAGAAAATCGTACAAAACGGACACGAATTGAAATTCGTGTCCGTTTTGTGCCTTGATATAAAACTGTGTATGTGGTAAAATCATATAAAAACCTTGGAGGTAATAGGTATGCACGATGGATATAAATCACAAGACAAATTCCAAACAGTTTTGGATCAGTTTATTCGACCCCAAAGCAAATTCGCTCCGTTTGTATTTTGGTTTTATGATCAGGACTTGACCACGTTGGGGATAAAACCCCAGGAGATGGCGCACGAACTGGCGCGGAAGGGCTTTAATCCGGGCTATGCGCACGCTCGTCCCAATTACGCATGGGTAGACGGACACAGGGATAGTGAGCATATACGCGTGCTGCCTCACGATCAGTGGCTCTCCGATCTATGGTTTGAGGTCATGGAGAAGCAGGTGCGTCAGGCAGAGGTAGATGGCTCGCATATGTGCTTTGCGGACGAATTCGGATGGCCGTCATTGCAAGCCGATGGTCGGCTTGTACGGGAGGATCCAACCCTGCGATCCAAGAATCTGCGATTTGAATACGTGGATCTGGAGCCTGGTGAGACGATTGATCTCGAGGGACACTTCTTTTCCGTCTCCGCACAGAAGGTTGGGACCGAACAAACATCCTTCATCACGTATGATGATGTCGAACATTGGAATCGGATCGGCTCGTCCTTTGATCAGTGTCCTCCCCATCAGAATAATGCCGAACCAATCAATATGGCCTCTCATTGGAGCGATACACCCGATGCCTATTGCGAGTATCATGTCAATATCCCGGATGGCGGCGTATATGGTTTGTACGCCACTTGGGGGCAAACGGGGAACAATACCGAGAAGGCTGCCTACATCGCGGGAGAGCAGGTTTTTACAGCGAATCAGAGAGAGTGTGTGTTTGGTTGGAATCACCTGGGAGACGTCGAGCTGGCGCGGGGGATGCAGACCATCCGATTGCAGAACATGGGAGCGGGAAAATTGTCTGCGGATGCTGTCAAGCTGGTTTCCGGAAATGGACAGGAGATCATCGTAGACGATCTTCAAACCACGGATCGAATCATTGCGTATGTGGATTCGGATAGTCTGACCGTTCGGGATGAAAAAACCTTCCAGGCGACGGAACCCTGCCGCGTATATACGTTTGATCTACAGGAATATCGCGGATACGATGGCGGTAACGTGGATTATTTGTCAAGGCGTGTGGCTGATTTATTTATGGATGTCGCATGGAAACCTTACTTTGATAGATACGCATCCCTTATGGGTGCGGGCCTTCCCATGAACGGTATTTTCAGCGATCACGAAGGTGACTATGGCTACAAAATGGCATGGTCTGATGATTTGCAGAGCCTCTTCAAATGTAAGTACGATGAAGATATACGCAGAATTCTTCCCCTGCTGATCGATCGGGATATCCGGGGAAAGGACGTGGTTTGGCGTTACCGTTGGTTTGATACGGTGTCTGACATATATTCCGAGCTGTTTCATACATTATCGAATGAAGCCGCACGGCACGGTGTGTATTTTACGATGCATACGTGGGAGGAGAGCCTACAGCTGCAAGCCTCCTGTGTCGGAGACGTTTTCAAATTGAACAGAGGAGTTTCTCTCCCGGGAACCGATGCTCTGTGCCGCGTATGCTACAATCCCCAAAATTTCAAGGATCATTTTTCGATCGCGGAATTTGAGGGCGTTCGGTTTATGAATGAAGTGATGGCTCTGACCGGGGCGGACAATTACACACCCGAGGAGCTGAAGAAGCAGGGAAATTATCTGGCGGCATACGGTGTGAGCCACGTTGTGAATCATGCCGTCAAAATGACGCGTGAGTATGCTCAAAGCATCGTCCCCCCGGATTTCTATAACATTGACCCTTGCTGGCAGGCTATGGGACAATATACCGACTTCATTCGTCGCGTTTCCTACGTAAACTCTCTTGGCCGCGCCAATGCGGAGGTTCTTGTTTTGAATCCGATGGACAGCATGTACGCGCTTGCGGAAAACGACGTGTTCGATATGAATTTTGAAATGCTGGCCGAAAAAGGCGGCATTCCGAAAATCAATGCTTCCTTTGGAGGCGAAGCGGGTGAGATCAATCGACAGTATGGTGAGCTGATCCGTATATTGACCAGACAACGCGTGGAGCATTTGACAGCGGACAAGGAATATATGCACCGCATGGAGATATGCGAGGGATG
>CAYRTP010000219.1:0-3791 GCA_964427175.1 uncultured Clostridium sp.
GTCATCCTGAGCGGAGTGAAGCAACGGTCAGGGGACGGTCATCCTGAGCGGAGTGCGAAGCACGGAGTCGAAGGATCTCCTACCCTTTACCGGATCCTTCGACTGCACTCCGCGTCGCTCCGTTTCGCTCAGGATGACGGCTTTTGTAAAATTCAAATTTTTCATTGATGATAGGCCGAAAAAAACACCTCGTATGTGCATATCACCGAAAAATGCTACCCCCACAAGAATCTTACCAAAATCCCTTGACAAACCTCTGCGTATGTGGTAGAATGGATTGAGCAAAACCAAAATAAAATAACAGGAGAGAAAACCAATGAACACCAAGAAGATTCTTTGCGTATGCCTGAGCCTGCTCATGGCTCTGTCCACCCTCGCCTTTGTCGGTTGCGGGCAGAAGGCCGAGACCGTCAAGCTGGGCCTGGGTATCCACACCGTCATCGCCAAGGCTACCTCCGCAAACGAGGATGCCAACGGCCAGGCACAGGCCACCATGACCGTCGCCGCCGTCACCCTTGATGCCTCCGGTAAGATCGTCGCCTGCCAGCTGGACAGCGCCGATGCCACCGTCGCCTACACCGGTGAGGGTAAGGCCGTCGCCAACGATTCCTTCAAGACCAAGTACGAGTTGGGTATGGACTACAACATGGTCGCTTACGGCGGTGCTACCAAGGAGTGGTTCGAGCAGGCCGACGCTTTCGAGACAGTCGTAGTCGGCAAGACCATTGCCGAGGTCAAGGCTCTGGTCGCCGAGGGCGATAAGGGCACCGACGAGGTCATTTCTGCCGGTTGCACCATCACCGTCTCTGACTTTGTCAAGGCCATCGAGAAGGCTTGCGCCAACGCCGTCGCTACCGATGCCACCACCGCCAACACCCTGAAGCTGGGCGTTCACACCCAGCAGACCACCAAGGACGCAAACGAGGATGCCGCAGGCTACAACCAGCTGGAGACCACCTTCTTCGCCGCTACCGTAGACGCTGAGGGCAAGATCACCGCCGCAGCCTCCGACTGCGTACAGGTTCAGTTCGGCTTCGATGCCATCGGTGCCTCCACCTTCGATACCACCAAGGCCGTCTCCTCCAAGCGTGAGGCCGGTGCCAACTACGGCATGGTCGCCTACGGCGGTGCCGCCAAGGAGTGGTTCGAGCAGGCCGATGCCTTCAACACCGTCTGCGTGGGCAAGAAGGCTTCCGAGATCAGCTCCCTCATGGGCTCTGACAACTACGGCAACGCCGACGTAAAGGCCGCCGGTTGCACCATCCTGGTCAACGGTTTCGTCAAGGCCGCCGCAAAGATCGGCTAAAAAAAGGGGGCTTGCCCCCCTTTTTTGAGTGAAAAGGTAATAGTGAATAGTGAAAAAGTAAGGTGCAAAACCCTTCGGGTTTTGTCTGATCGGAAACCCGAAGGGTTTCCTTCCGCACTTATTCACTTTTCACTATTACCTATAACCTTATGTAATTACACCGTACGATTATGAAAAAACTTACCTCTCTCCTCCTCTCCTTTTTCCTGACTCTCCCCCTGGCCGCCTGTGGCGGTCAGCCCGAGAAATTTTCCGCCTACTCCTTCGACTACTTCGACACCGTTACCACCGTCACGGGCTACGCGGACAGCCAAGCCGAGTTCGATGCCGTGGCCGACGCGGTGCTGGAGTCCCTGGGGGAGTACCACCGCTTGTTCACCATATACCACCGCTACGAGGGGCTGGAAAACCTCTGCACCGTCAACGAGCTGGTGAACGGTGAGCACCGTACCGTCACGGTGGACCGCCGTATCGTCGAGATGCTCCTCTACGCCAAGGAGATGCACACCCTCACGGGCGGGCGGGTCAATATCGCCATGGGAAGCGTCCTTTCCATCTGGCACGATTACCGCGAGGCGGGCATGAATGACCCCGCCGCCGCCGAAATTCCCCCCATGGATCAGCTGAAGGCCGCCGCCGAGCATACGAATATCGACTGCCTGGTCATCGACGAGGCGAACAGCACCGTCACCATCACCGACCCCGCCATGACCCTGGACGTGGGAGCCATCGCCAAGGGCTACGCCGTGGAGATGGTGGCCCGCTCCCTGGAGGACGGGACCCTGACGGGAACCCCCGTGACGGGCTTTGTGCTGAACGTGGGCGGCAACGTCCGCACCGTGGGGAGCAAGGCCGACGGCACCCCCTGGACCGTGGGCATTGAGAACCCCACGGATTACCCATCCATGGATGGCACCGACCCCTACCTGGCCTACCTGGGCCTGGCGGGAGAGTCCCTGGTGACCAGCGGCTCCTACCAACGCTACTACCTGGTGGACGGCGAACGCTACCACCACATCATCCACCCCGACACCCTCATGCCCGAGAACCACTACCTCTCGGTGTCGGTGGTCTGCAAGAGCTCCGCTGCAGGGGATGCCCTGTCCACCGCCCTGTTCTGCATGACCCCCGAGGAGGGGGAAGCCCTGGTGGAGTCCATTCCCGACACCGAGGCCATGTGGGTCCTCTCGGACGGCACCCGCAAAACCACCTCGGGCTGGGGGAAATATACCATCCCGGATTAGGAGGCATATCATGAATCTGTCCACCGTCATCCAAACCTACGGCGAGTTCCTGCACAGCTTTGCCGAGATCATCGCCTATACCCTGGAGCTGGTCGGTATTCTCATCATCGTGGTGGGCTCGGTCAAGGCCCTGATCCACCTCGTCCGCCGACTCCGCCACCCCGAACCCTTCAACGTGGTCATTGACCTGGGCCGCTCCCTGGCCCTGGCCCTGGAGTTCAAGATGGGAGCCGAGATCATCAACACGGTCATCGTCCACGACCTCAAGGAGCTGGCCACCCTGGCCATCGTCATCCTCATCCGCGCCCTCCTGGCGGTCATCATCCACTGGGAGATCAAAATGGAGCGGCGTGAGGAGAAAGAAGAACAAAAGTAATTCCATCAGGCCGCTACGCGGCTCGATATAAATCCGCTTTCGCGGATTTAAGGGGGGGAAACCCCCTTGATTTTTTTCGTCATATATGGTACAATAAGCATGAAAAAACAACGGGAAGGAGTCAACCCCCATGCTCAATCGCTTTCTCACCTACGTCGCCTACCCCACCATGTCCGATGAGACCTCCGAAACGGTGCCCAGCACCGAAAAACAGCTCACCTTCAGCCGTTACCTGGCTGACGAGCTCACCGCCCTGGGCCTCTCCGACGTGGAGCTGGACGAGTGCGGCTACCTCTACGCCACTATCCCCGCCACCGCCCCCTCGGGTGTGACCCTGGGCCTGATCGCCCATGTGGACACCTCGGATGCCTGCGCCGATGCCCCCATTCGCGCTACCGTGGTGGAGTACAAGGGCGGCGATATCTGCCTCAACCCCGACAAGCAGATCTACCTCCGCCCCGCCGAGTACCCCTCCCTGGACCGCTACGTAGGGAACCGCCTCATCGTCACCGACGGCACCACCCTGCTGGGAGCCGACGATAAGGCAGGCGTTTGCGCCATTGTCACCGCCGCCGAGCGGGTCATGAAAAGCCAAGCTCCCCACGGCAAGATCCGCATCTGCTTCACCCCCGACGAGGAGATCGGACGGGGAGCCGATCACTTCGACGTGAAAAAATTCGGAGCCGACTACGCCTACACGGTGGACGGCGGAGCCCTGGGCGAGCTGGAATACGAAAACTTCAACGCCGCCTCGGCAAAGATCGAATTCCGCGGCGTGTCCATCCACCCCGGCTCGGCCAAGGATAAGATGAAGAACGCCCAGCTCATGGCCATGGACTTCCACAGCCTCCTCCCCGCGCGTGAG
>CAYRTP010000220.1:0-3785 GCA_964427175.1 uncultured Clostridium sp.
CTTGTGGCTGCCATCGAGGCTGCCGATGCAATGGTAAAGGCTGCTAACGTAACCCTGATCGGTTCCGAGAAGATCGGTTCCGGCCTGGTCAGCGTCATGGTCCGCGGCGACGTCGGTGCCGTTAAGGCTGCCGTCGAGGCCGGCGGTGCTGCCGCTTCCCGCCTGGGTGAGGTTGTCGCTACCCACGTCATCCCCAGACCTCACACCGATGTAAACAAGCTCCTGCCCAAGATCTAATTGGAGGAGAACGAGGAATCAGGGGGCTCCGCCCCCTCGCCCCGCAAGCCCCTTTCCCCAAAGAAAGGGGCTTGACCCCCAAAGAACTCAAAAAATTGGCGAATGAATGGTCTTTTCCCCGGAAAAGGGCTTTGATTTTTCAATTTGTAACACATATAGAAAGAGGTTTTGGATCATGGATTTGAATGCAAATACGATTGAAGCCATCGTCAAGAAAGTCATTTCCGAGATGGACGCGCCTGCCGCCAAGGCGGACGATCTGTCTATCCCGGTGGGCATCTCCAACCGTCATATTCACCTGTCCCGCGAGGATCTGGACACCCTGTTCGGCAAGGGCTACGAGCTCACCCCCATCAAGGACCTGTCCCAGCCCGGTCAGTACGCTTGCAAGGAGCAGTTGACCATCATCGGTCCCTCCATGCGTCCCATTGAGGGCGTACGTGTTCTGGGCCCCATTCGTAAGGAGAGCCAGGTGGAGATCTCGGTGACCGATTCCTTCGTCCTCAAGGTCAAGCCTCCCGTCCGCGAGTCGGGCTCCCTGGAGGGCTCCGCCCCCATCACCATCATCGGCCCCAAGGGCATTGTCACCCTGAAGCAGGGCTGTATCATCGCCAACCGCCACATCCACATGAGCCCCGCCGACGGTGCCCGCTTCGGGGTCAAGGACGGCGATTACATCACCGTGGATGCCTTCAGTGGCACCAAGCGCACTCGTTGGTTCGACGTACAGGTCCGCGTCAGCGACAAGTTCTGCCTGGAGATGCACGTGGACACCGACGATGCCAACGCCGTAGGCTTCAAGAACGGCAGTACCGTTACCATGGTCAAGGATTGACCCTTGGCCCCCATCGTCACATAGAACGGAGTACATCATGCTCAAAGGAAAAGTTGTGGGGACCATCGTGTCCACCAATAAATTTGACGCGCTCAGAGGCTACAAGTTCCTGGAGATCCAGCTCAAGGAAAACGACGTGCTGACCGACCGCTACATCATCGCCGTGGACCGCAGCATCAGCGCGGGCATTGGTGAGGACGTACTGGTGGTCACGGGCTCCTCGGCCCGCGCCGCCGTGGGCGACATGAACGCCCCCGTGGATGCCGTCGTAGCCGGTATCATCGACAAACTGCAATTCTGACTAGCGACTAACGATCAACCAAGACCAACCGAAACTGATAAATTTTGATAGGTAAGGGTACTAAAATGTCCGATTTGAAACAATTACTGAAAGATAATGGCGTTGTCGGCGCAGGCGGCGCAGGCTTCCCCTCCTACAGCAAGTTGGCCGAGGGTGCCTCCATCCTGCTCATCAACGCCGTAGAGTGTGAGCCCCTGCTCTACACCAGCTACACCCTGTTGCGGGAGCGTATGCGGGACATCGTGGTGGGTATGCGCGCGGTCATGGAGTATGCCCACATCCCCGTGGGTCTGATCGCCGTTAAGGGCTACCGCGCCGAGAAGCTGGGCTACGCCGACGGCCAGGAATTGGCCGAGGGTGTCCGCATCAAGTACGTACCCAACGTGTACCCCATGGGCGATGAGATCAACCTGATCTACACAGCCACCGGTCGGGTCGTCCCTCCCGGACAGCTCCCCATTACCCGCGGCGTGATCGTTTACAACACCGAGACCATCTACAACATCGGTCTGGTGGTCCAGTTCGGTCAGCCCGTCACCAAGACCTACCTGACTATTTCAGGTGACATTCCCGAGGCCTTCTGCGTCAAGGTCCCCGTAGGTATGAAGATTTCCGAGGTGTTGCAGACCATGAAGGTCAAGGTCCCCGACACCCACGTAGTCATCGACGGCGGTCCCTCCATGGGTACCATCGTCAACCTCAGCCGCGACGTGGTCAAGAAGCCCTGCTCGGGTCTCCTGATCCTGCCCAAGACCATCCCCGCCGTGCAGAACAAGCTCCGCACCATGGAGGACAACTTCCGCCGCGCGGCTTCGGTGTGCTGTCAGTGTAGCCGTTGCACCGATATGTGCCCCCGACACCTGCTGGGCTACCCCCTGGAGCCCCACAAGATGGTGCGCTCCACCCTCTCCGCCGCCCAGGCCGATCCCGAGCTGATCAAAACGGCCACCCTGTGTTGCGGATGCGACATCTGCAGTACCCTGGCCTGCTGTCAGGATATCTCCCCCATGCAGATCATCAAGCAGTACAAGGGTATTCTGGCCAAGAACCGCATCAAGTACGTAGCCAACCCCAACGAGCAGTTTACTCCCTCTCCCGACCGAGAGTACCGCATGGTCAACGCGGGCAAGTGGAAGGAAGTCCTGGGCGTGGCCAAGTATGACAAGTTCCCCCCCACCTACGTAGAGCAGAAGCTGGCCGCCAAGGAGGTTGAGGTTCCCATGTCCCAGCACATCGGTGCCCCCGCCATTCCCTGCGTCAAGGTCGGTGACCAGGTCATCGAGAACCAGATGATCGCAGAGGCCGCCGAGGGTCTGTCGGTTCCCCACTTCGCCCCCATCACGGGCCGTGTCACCTACGTGGACGGCACCAAGATCGTGATTCACGTCTAAGAAAGAGAGCAGGTGTATAGATTATGTATCAGGCTATTGGAATTATTGAACTGAAAAGCATCGCCAAGGGTATCGAGGCCACCGATGCCGCGCTGAAGAGCGCGGGTATCCGCCTGGTCCAGGCTCATCCCTCCTGCCCCGGCAAGTATGAGATCATTCTGACCGGTGCTATCGCCGACGTTTCCGCCGCCGTGGAGTACGTCAAGAGCCGCTTTGACGACCGCATGATCGACTCCGCCGTCATCGGCCGCATCGACGAGCAGGTCATCACCGCTCTGTTCGGCACCCAGCCCGGTGAGCGCGCGGGCTCCCTCGGTATCATCGAGGCCTACTCCGCCGCCTCCACCATCAAGGCCGCCGATATCGCCGTCAAGACCGCCAAGGTCGCCATCCTGGAGCTTCGCCTCTCCCGCGGTATGGGTGGCAAGGGTATGGTCATCATCACCGGCGACGTGGGCGACGTCACCGCCTCCGTGGAGGCCGGTGCCCAGCACGCCAAGGATCAGGGCCTTTTCTGCAACTCCGCCGTCATTCCCGCCCCCCACAAGGAGCTTTGGGAGCAGTTGTAAGGAACGAGGGGCGCTGCCCCTGTCCCCCGCGTAAGAACCCTTTTAAAAAGGGTTCTTACGAATCTCCTAAAACTTAAAAAATTCCTTTTTGATGTAAACGCACTTAACTTTTGATGAGTGCATTTTTTGAATTGGCCGATTCCGAATATTTCGTTGAATATAGATAAAGTGAGGGTAATCCCATGTCCGAACTGAAATTTGTCATTGAAAAGAGCCCGCGTATTGCCCAGCTGGTGCATGATCTCTACGAGAATATGCCCGAGATCGAGGCAGACCGTGCCGAGCTGGTGACCGAGAGCTACAAGCAGACCGAGCACCTGCCCATGATCAAGCGCCGTTCCGCGGCCTTCCGCCACATTCTGGAGAACATCCCGATCGTCATCCGTCCCGGTGAGCTGATCGTCGGCTCCAACTCGGTGGCTCCCCGCGGATGCCAGACCTTCCCCGAGTAT
>CAYRTP010000221.1:0-3773 GCA_964427175.1 uncultured Clostridium sp.
TGTCGGATGCCAGGAGGCACGCTCTCCCATTCAAGTTTTTGTTTGTGAATTAGTATTATCATAAATTATGGGTTATCTATGCAAAAAACTTTGAAAACCCTCTTGACAAATCGGGGAAAGTGTGCTATAATAGCCCACATCACAGAAATGCAATGAAGGAATTATTCTTTGCCTGTCCTGCTTTCAGAGAGTCGGCGGTTGGTGCGAGCCGATAGAGAGGGTGAAGTAAGTCTCATTCCCGAGCAGAGATGCTGAAGAATTGGCAGTAAGCGTCTCCGGTTTGTCCCGTTAAAAGACAGAGGAGCTGTTGGGCTCCGAGAGGTGACTCTTTTCAAATAAGAGTAACCGAGGTGGTACCGCGAATGAATTTCGTCCTCGGATGTATTGTATACATCCGGGGTTTTTGTTTTTCTGTTGATAAAATCCCAATCTGAAAAAGGAGATTCCCATGAGAATTGCCGACCGTACACTGTGCAGAGAAAACTGCACCTTCAGCTTTAAGGAAAAGATCGAAATCTGCCGTCAGCTCGAGAAGCTGAAGGTGGACGTGATGGAGCTTCCCGCCATCGAAAACCCCAAGACCGACATTCTGTTCGTCCGCACCGCATCCTCCTTCGTAGGCACCTGCATCCTGTCGGTTTGCGTGGGTATGACCGCCGAGAGCATGGAGCAGGCCATCCAGGCTGTCTCCGCCGCCAAGCACCCCCGCCTGCGTGTGGAGGTCCCCGTGTCCCCCGTGGGCATGGAGTACGGCGCACACAAGAAGCCCCCCAAGATGATCGAGTGGGTCTCCGCCGCCGTGGCCAAGGCCAAGGCCGCTTGCGCTGACGTGGAGTTCTGCGCTCTGGATGCCACCCGCGCCGAGCCCGCGTTCCTCACCGCCATCCTCACCGCCGCCGTGGAGGCGGGCGCGACCTCTGTTTCGGTCTGCGACAACACCGGCGAGAAGATGCCCGATGAGTTCGCTTCCTTTGTTAAGAGCGTTATGGAGACCGTAGGCGTTCCCGTGGGGGTCTCCTGCGACGATAAGAACGCCATGGCCGCCGCCGCCGCCATCCTGGCCGTCCGCGCCGGGGCGGACACCGTCAAGACCGCCGTGGAGGGTGCCTGCGTATCCCTGGAGGATTTCTGCGGCATTGTCAAGAACTGCGGTAACCACTACGGCTTCTCCGCAGGGGTCCAGCTCACCGAGTACCACCGCATCGTCCGTCAGATCTCCCGCATCGTGGCGGGGAAGGGCATCGACCGCAACGTGGCCATCAACGTAGCCTCCTCCGCCGAGGCAGGCTTTACCCTGGATGCCCGGGACGACAAGACTGCCGTGGCCGCCGCCGTAGCCAAGCTGGGCTACGATCTCTCCGAGGAGGACAACGAGGCTGTCTACAACGAGTTCATCCGCGTGGCTGCCAAGAAGAACGTGGGGCCCAAGGAGCTGGAGGCCATTGTTTCGGGCGTGGCCATGCAGGTGCCTCCCACCTACACCCTGGTCAGCTACATGGTCAACAGCTCGGGCGGCAACGCCCTGGCCGCCAGCGCGCAGATCGTGCTGGACAAGAAGGGGGAGCAGCTGCAGGGCATCTGCATCGGAGACGGCCCCATCGATGCCGCCTTCGTGGCATTGGAGCAGATCATGGGCTGTCACTTCGAGCTGGATGACTTCCAGATCCAGGCCGTGACCGAGGGTAAGGAGGCTATGGGCTCCGCCCTGGTCAAGCTCCGCGCCGACGGTAAGCTCTACTCGGGTACGGGTATCTCCACCGACATCATCGGCGCCAGCATCCGCGCCTACGTAGCCGCCGTCAACAAGATCGTATTCGAACAGACCGTTTAATCGGCCGCCTCGCTTGAAAGAAGGTATAGATCATGAAATTGTCTTTTTCCACCAAGGGTTGGCACAACCACACCTTTGACGAATTCTGCGATATGGCCTCCTCGTTGGGCTTTGCCGGCGTGGAGATCCACAACATCCACGGCTCCATGTTCACCGACCGTGACGGAGTCTTCTACGACTACGCCGCCGCCGCTACCCTGCGCCGTCTCTATGAAAAGAAGCTGACCATCCCCTGCATCGACTGCCTCATCGACCCCTCCGACGCAACCCGCGCCGATGAGTCGGTGGCCGAGATCCTCCACTGCATGGACGTGGCAGGGAACCTCCGCATCCCCAACATCCGTCTGCGTACCGCCGCCGCCTCCGAGGAGGAGGCTCCCGCGGCTATTGAAAATACCGTAGCCCTCATCAACCGCGTCCTCCACGAGGCCGAGTCCCGCGGGGTCTGCCTGCTGATGGAGACCTCGGGTCTGTTCTGCAAGTCGGCTACCCTTCGCGACGTGCTGGACCGATTCGCCAGCGACAGCTTCGCCGCCCTGTGGCAGTTGTCTGCCGCCAACTTCGGCGGCGGTGAGACCCCCGAGGAGATCATCAAGAACCTGGGCGCTTACGTCCGCCACGTCCACTTCTGCGACACCCGCCGCGTGGGCGACAGCTTGGAATTCTGCCTGGCCGGTGAGGGTGAGCTTCCCATTGCCGACATCATGCTGGCTCTCCGCTCGGTCAACTATGACGGCCACATCTCCCTGGTGTGGGATCCCCAGTGGTGCGAGGAGCTGGATGACATGGAGATCATTCTCTCCCAGTTCGCCAGCTTCATGAAGCAGTTCGACGATCCCTCCCGCAAGCGCCGTACCCTGTACTTCAACCGTGCTCACACGGGTGAGTACGTTTGGGAAAAGGACCAGCTCATTGATCTGACCTTCTCCCAGGTGCTGGACCGCATGGTGGAGGAGTTCCCCGACCAGTACGCCTTCAAGTACACCACCCTGGATTACACCCGCACCTACTCCGAGTTCCGTGATGACGTGGACACCTTCGCCCGCGCTCTGGTGGCTATGGGCGTGAAGGCAGGCACCCACGTGGCTGTCTGGGCCTCCAACGTGCCCCAGTGGTACATCGCCTTCTGGGCTACCGTTAAGATCGGCGCGGTGCTGGTGACCGTGAATACCGCTTACAAGATCCATGAGGTGGAATACCTGCTCCGCCAGTCGGATACCCATACCCTCATCATGACCGAGGGTGCCAAGGACTGCCACTACGGTCAGATCGTCTCCGAGCTCTGCCCCGAGCTGGAGACCCTCCGTCCCGGTACCCCCCTCCACGCACGCCGTCTGCCCTTCCTGCGTAACGTCATTACGGTTGGCTTCCGTCAGAAGGGATGCATGGACTGGCATGAGGCCGTGGCCCGCTCGGTCCAGGTGCCCCAGGAGGAGATTTTGCGCATGGCCGCCGCCGTCAACAAGGACGACGTTTGCAATATGCAGTACACCTCGGGTACCACCGGCTTCCCCAAGGGCGTTATGCTGACCCACTACAATGTAGTCAACAACGGTAAGTACATCGGTGACCACATGGAGCTCTCCACCGCCGACCGTATGATGATCCAGGTGCCCATGTTCCACTGCTTCGGCATGGTGCTGTCCATGACCGCATCCATGACCCACGGTACCACCATGTACCCCCTGCCCTACTTCTCGCCCAAGCCTGCCCTGGCTTGCGTCCACAACGAGCACATCACCGCCTTCAACGGCGTGCCCACCATGTTCATCGCCATGATGCAGCATGAGGACTTCGCCAAGACCGACTTCTCCTACATGAGAATCGGTATCATGGCGGGTGCTAACTGCCCCGCCGACCTCATGAAGAAGGCGGCTCAGCCCGACGGCATCAACTCCGCCATTTTTGTGATGCCAACACTGTTTACGGCAATTTGTTTTTT
>CAYRTP010000222.1:0-3705 GCA_964427175.1 uncultured Clostridium sp.
ATTGCGATTTGTTACCTTTTTGAAAACTATTGCAACTTGCTATTGCAATTTGCGTCTTTTTTAAAGTTTTAGGAGTTCCAAGAACCTTTTTTCAAAAGGGTTCTTGGCGGGGGTCAGGGGCAGAGCCCCTCGTCCCCCCCTCACTCCTCCAGCATGGACAAAACCTCGGGGAAGGGCTCCAGGCTTTGCTTGAGGATCCCGTGCATATGGGCGATGGCGACACCGTAGTTGACCATGGGCACGCCGGCGTTGCGGGCGATCTCCATGCGGTGGGCCATTTCCTTTTCGTTGAGCATACAGCCGCCGCAGTGGACGATGAGCTTGTAATCCGAGAGATCGGCGGGGAACTCACCGCCCGAGGTGAAGGTGTAGGCAGGCTTTGCGCCCGAGAAGGATTCGATCCAGCGGGGGATCTTGGTGGTTCCGATGTCGTTGCATTGGCGGTGGTGGGTACAGCCCTCGGCAATCACCACACGGTCGCCGTCACAGAGGTGGGACAGAGCCGCCGCTCCCTTGACCAGAGAGGGAAGATCCCCCTTGTAGCGGGCGAACAGAATGGAGAAGGAGGTCAGCGGTACCCCCGCGGGGACGTCCTTGGCCACCCGCCCGAAGGCCTGGGAGTCGGTGACGATCAGCGCGGGCTTGACCGCCAGCATGGACAGGGTCTTCTTGAGCTCGGTGTCCTGGCAGGCCACCACGGTGCAGTGGCTGTCCAGAATGTCCCGCATGGTGTTCTGCTGGGGCAGGATCAAACGGCCCTTGGGAGCGGATTCGTCAATGGGGATCACCAACACCACCAGATCGTCGGGCTTCAGAAGGTCCGCGATCAGTCGGCGGCTGTTGCCCGTCCCCTTGGCACGGGCGGCAATGGCCTCCTTGAGGGCCTGTACCCCCTCCCCCGTGGCGGCACTGACGGGTTGAATATTCCCCTCGGCGGCAGGGGCCTTGTCCAGCAGATCGCACTTGTTCATGGCGATGAGATAGGGAAGCTTGCGCTCCTCAAACAGGGAGATGAGGGCTCGGTCGGGCTCGCTCATACCGCGGGAGGCATCCACCACCAGGACGGCGATGTGGACCGTAGCCAGGACCTCGCGGGCCTTCTGCACCCGCATCTCGCCCAGCGTCCCCTCGTCATCCAGGCCGGGGGTGTCGATGATGACCACGGGACCCAGGGGAAGCAGCTCCATGGCCTTTTTCACAGGGTCGGTGGTGGTCCCCGCCACGTCGGATACCACCGACAGGGCTTGCCCTGTCACGGCGTTGACCAGCGAGGATTTACCCGCGTTCCGCATCCCGAAAAATCCAATGTGGATGCGGTCGGCGGAGGCGGTCGTGTTCAGATTATTCATAGCAAACTCCTTTCAGGAGATTCATACTCATTTACAGGCAAAAGCTTGAAGGGGGGAGCGTGCCTCCTGGCGTCCGACAGCCGGCTTTCAGCCGGACTGTCAAAACCCTTCTTGAAAGAAGGGTTCTAAGAACTCCCAAGAACTTTAAAAAGGGAATTATGAGGGAGCGAGAGGACACCAAGAGCCACAGGGAATATCACCATGGGGCCCCTGCCCCATTGGTATCAGATGGTTTGGATTATGACGCGGAGAGGTACATTACGATAGACGGCTTGGATGTCCCAACCCTCCAGCGTGCCTTCCTCCAGGGTGATCACACAGTCGCCGCCACCGCATCGAATACTGCCGACGTGATCGCAGGTGCAGAAGGGAGCCACGATCTCCTCGCGGCAGGGATTCAGACGCAGACGCTTCTGTGAAGCATCTACCTCCAACCCGCAGGCGGCGATCAGGGTAGTCCAGGAGGAGAGGGGGCGGGTGTAATGGGGACCGCATTCCTCGTGATTCCACAGCCGTCCGCACCGCAGTTGATTTTCATGGGTGCTTTCCATGAGGGTGTGGGAGATGGTCTCCAGACCCAGGGAGAGGGCCTGGGCCGCGATGGTGTACCCGATGCCCGTCCAGATGGTGGTGGCCTGGCAGTTGTCGAAGGTGTCCAGGCTGATGGGCTGACCCTCGGGACAGGTGGCGTTGACCAGACCGTAGTGAGGATCGTAGTTGTGTCCGAAGATGGTCTCCATCAGCTCCCGTACCCGCCCGTCAGCCAGGTTTCCGCCGATGCCCGCCATACGCAGGAACCACTCGCCCGAAGCCTGGTCGGTCATCAGAGAACCGTCCACCACGGGGCCGTCCTCGCTGTCCCGACACCAAAGGTTGTAGTAGCGGCCGTTCCACAGGCGGTTCTCCAAGGAGGCCAGCCCCCGATCAAGGAGGGACTGCCAGTGCGCCTTGCGTCCATCATCCCCCATCACGGAGGCGATTTTGACGGCGGCCTTCAGGGCGGACAGCCACAGAATGCAGATGTAGGCGGGAGTTCCCGAGAAATTCCAGGCATCGTAGGTGTTGCGGGTAGTCCCCTCGTCGGGCAGACCGTCCCCGTCGGTGTCCAGCTGTTCCATGGAATCCATGGCCTTTTGGACGGGGATCCACAGCCGCTCCAGGTAGCCCTTGTCACCGGTGTACAGGTAGTCGCGGCACACCAGGAGGACGAATTGGTTGTTCATGTCCACCCGATCGAAGCCGTTGTCCACGTGGTCCAGGTCAGGGGTGAAGAAGTGGGGGACCCGCCCGTCCTCCCGCTGGAACGCGGCGCCCATTTCCATCTGCCCCAGTTGGAGCTCGGGGAACAGGGCGAGGAGTCCGAAGGAGGCCTGGTAGGTGATGTCGGTGGTGTGGAAGCCGCAGGAGCTGAAGCCCTCCCACAGACCGAAATTCCCGTTCTTCAGATACCAGGAATCCTTCACGATGGTGGACAGTTGACCCGACCAGGCATCGGGGTAGACCGTGGGGAGGGAGGTGTGATACAGGAGGTCCGCAAAGGCCGAGGCCTTGTCCCCGATGCGGGCGCGGTTGCGGGACAGGTATCGGTTCACTTCTTTCGCGTCCGAGAAATAGTTTTCATACTGATGGCCCAATGTATTGCCAAATTTTCCGATATGGTTGGGGAAGAACCAGGACAGGATGAACCGAACCTGCTTGGTCTCATGGGCCTCCAACGTTGCCTTGCTGCACAGAGCGCACACCCCGAAATCGGTGCCCATCTTGGACAGGGCGTGGTTGCAGGCAAAGAGCAGGTCCTCCTTTTCCTTGCGGCTTACGGGGAAGGCGGGGTTGAGATGGCGGACCCGATCGCGGAAGGAGCGGGCAAAGGGATACTGCATCAGCTCCGCGAGGTATTCGTCAATTTCCCGATCCGACATATCCGAAAGCGGCGTGGCGCGCCGCGTGGGCAGAGTACCGACGGCGGTGTCGGGCAGAATACCGGTCTTTCGGAATTGGTGCAGGAAGGATTCTTCCAATACGCCCAGCTTGGAGTAGGAATAGTAGAACTGACTGTATACGGTATGCTCGGCGGTGATGTAGGAGATATCGCCGCCCTCGACGGAGTAGCAAAGGGTGCCTCGGTTGGGCTTGTTTTGGTCATCCGCCGAGGAGGCGGGCGCGGGAGTCAGGAAGATCCCGGTGGTATCCCCGTCGGTGTAGAGCTGATTGATACGCCCCTCCGTGTTGCAGAAGGTGGGGCGGAGCAGGGACAGGAGGCTGACGGTGACGGGCTTGTCCGTGGGATTGGACAGCTCAAAATCCAGGTAAAAGCCGGGGGTGGCGCTGTCCCGCAGGTTGTGAGGGATAAAGGGGG
>CAYRTP010000223.1:0-3684 GCA_964427175.1 uncultured Clostridium sp.
CATTTGAGGTGGAAATGGTGACAGCAGTCCCCACGCCCCACGTACTGGTAGACATAGGCCGACTGGGTATCACTGCGGTATTTCCGCACCGTCCCCTCGTCGCAGAGCTCGGACAGGTGGCGGTACAGGGTGCTCTTGCTGCTCCGCCCGTTCCCCACATCAGACAAGCGGTCCAGCTCCTCGGTCAGCTCGTCCACGGGAAATTGGCGGTCGGGGTGGCTTTCCAAAAAATCCAGCAAACGCTGTCTCCCCGCTGTTTTGTAGGTTCCGGCCATAGGGCACCTCCTCTCATGCCGATTTCGTGATTTCACAGGGTATTAGTATAGCACAACTTATGGGGTTTGTCAAGAAATTTGAGAATGATTCTCAAATTTATTTTCGGTTCATACATCAATTCCGTTTCACATGAAACAAATCCTCAGCCACACGGCAAAAAGACCGCCGCGGCCAAAACCGCGGCAGTCGAAAAATCGTATACGGGAACATCCGAGCAGGGAACCATTATCCAAAGAAATCAAACGCGCTCCCCAAATGAACCAATGGGGCAGGGGCCCCATGGTGATACCCTCTACAGCTCCTGGTATCCTCTCGTAACCCCCATAATCCTTTTTCAAAAAATTCTTAGGAGTTCTTAGAACCCTTCTTTCAAGAAGGGTTCTGACAGGCTTTGCCTGTCAGACGCCTGGAGGCAAGCTCCCCAATCAGAAACCCATCTCCACACCAAACAGAGCAGCCAGAGCCTTGTAGGTCAGGTTGCTGATTTCGGGATGGGCGGCGCGGTAATCCGCAATGGCGTTCTGCAGGTCGGCCTTGCCTTGGGAATCGTTCTCCAGCTTGCTTGCAAAGCCGAAGGAATCCGTGGTGGTCACTTGCGTGCCGTCGGTCATCACGTCGGTCAGCGCGAATACCACAGCCTCGGAGCCCAGCAGTCTCTCTACAGTCTCACGGGCAGTGGGGAGTCGGCCGTCACCGGCACCGGGGGTAGTGCTGAACAGCTGACGGTGATCCGAGGTCTTGGCCGACAGAGCAATCTGCAGAACCTGATTCAGACCCTTGGCCTCGGCATCGTAGTTCTTCAGAGCCTCGCGGGACATATAGGTAAATACCGAGGAAACCAGCGCGGCAGAGGTGCCCGCGCGGTTCGCGGGTACACCGAAGCTCACCATGCGGTCCTCGTTGATGTAAACACGCACCATGGCAGCGGTCTGGGGAGTCAGATTCTGAACCAGCTGAACCAGGTCGGAGTCAGAGACCTGACCCTCCTTGGTCAGACTATCCACAATACCCACGCTGTCCGCTACGGTTCCCATGGTCTGGGCGTAACCACCCTTGCCCTCAGTGGCCTGGGCGGCCATCTCGGTGGCGGTCTTCATATCCATACCCGCACTCTCGCGAACGGTTTTGGACTGCAGGACCGCGGTAAAGAGCTCGGCGGTCTTGTCTTCCCCAAAGGTGTCGGTCAGATTCAGGGAATCCAGGATGGTACCCAGGGACTCGGCCAGCTGGGTCATGTCCAGCTCACCGCCCTCGCCGTTCAACTCGCCAAGCAGCTCGTTGGCGGTGTTGAAAATGGTCTCCACCGCATCGGCCTCCAGCTCGATGTTCTCACCCGTGATCTTCTCGGCGGCGGCCTTGCCGTCCACCAGCAGAGTCTCCAGGGTGATAACCGTGGTGGACTCCTTCATGGAGTCGGAGGACTTCATGTTGGCGGTATTCTGAATGGCATCCTCGGAAACAGGCTTGGTCAGCTCCAGGTTCATCAGGGTCTCCAGAGCCGCGTGTCCCTCACCCAGGACCTCAACGAAGTTCGCGAAAACCAGGCTCTGAGCCTGATCCGCAAAGCCCACGTCCTCGGGGTTGAGCTTGGACAGATCCTTGCACAGCTCGGCCAGCTTGGCGGTGGCGGTCTTGCTCCGCTCCTCAGCGGTCATGCCGGCGTAGACGGTCCCCGCGAAAATATCCTCACCCTCGCCGCTCAGCAGATCGTAGCGGGGAAGGCTTGCGGTCTCGTTGGGCTCATCATCAGCCACGTTCTCGGAATAGAGGGCGAAGAAGGCCTGCACGTCGGCCGAGGTTACCTCGCCGTTGGAGTTGTTCTCCACCAGATCGTGGATCATACTGGTAGAATAAACGTCCAGAATCTCATCGTCAATGGCCACGCCTGCCTCGTCAAAGGCGGTATCCAGGAGCGCGGTCAAAGCCGCGGTCTGCTGGTCCGCGGGGAGGGAAGAAACCTGATTCAGCGCGTCGGCCACGTTGTTCATGAGGTCGCCGTAGACTGCCTCCACGTCGGCAGGCATATTGAGTGCCTGGCCGATGGCCCGCACGCCCAGGTTGGTCACCTCGGGAATGAGACGCTTGGTGCTGGGATTCTCACCCAGGGTATTGATGAGGGACTTGACCACACCGCTGCCACCCAGGGTGGTCAGCAGGGCATCCGTATTGTTGAGGTTGGCAAACACCTCTTTTTCAACCAGGATGGAGATCACGTCGGCCATGGTCTTGATGTCGGCCTGAAGCAGGGCGGCATCCTTGGCATCATCGTGGAGGATCTCAAACAGGGCATCCATGAAGGGCCCCATCAGGTCGGTAGCCTCACCCATATTGGGCTTGGCTACACCCAAAAACTCCTCGCCGTTCAGCCAGGCATCGGTGGCGGCATACAGGATATCGCCCACGATGGGAGCCAGCAGCTTGGAATCGTCGAAGGAATCTCCGATATTGCGGATGATCTCGACCTCCTTGGGGCCGTAGTTGGCCATCTCGGTACCGCCCAGCTCGGTGATCTGCATGACCACACCCAGGACGGAGTCCATCTCCTCCTCGATCTTCACCTCCATATCGGCTACCCGCATCTTCATCAGGCTGTCGGTCAGAAGCTCACCGCCCGCCTTGCGGTACACGGTCAGCACAGGAGACCGATCCAACTCCTCGATCACGGCCTGTACCTCTTCGACGGTGGGATCCGAGGCATCCAGGACCTCCTGCTCCACCAGGCCATCCACCACAGGCTGTGCGATGGATACGTAGCCCGAAATGGGCAGGAACAGCATGGCGATCACCAAAACACCCTGCAAAAGACCAACGGGCAGGGACAGCAGGCGGGACATAGGGACCAATGCGTCCAGTCCCTTCAGAGGGAGCTTGAGGACCGCCTTCAGGATGAGGTAAATGATCCAGGTCAAAAATGCCGCAAAGCAGAAGACCACAAGACAGATAATGGGCAGAGCCAGGGCCCCCACCATCTGGATCACTAGCTCCAAGAGGGTGGGCGAGATCTCACCGTACTCCATCAGCTGGGCCGCAAATTCGCCCAATTCACCCTCCAGGGTGCTCAGGGCGGTATTCTCATTGAAAAATTCTTCGGGACCGGGCAGATTCGCCTTCGTGACCAGGCCGACCACCAATGCAACCACGGCGGAGAGCAGGATGGTCAGGCAACGAATGGCAGACTTGGAAAATCCGCGCAGGAGAGAGATGCCCACGCTGACAAGCAGGATCAGCACAGCCAGTCCCAACAGGATGGTACCAAACATAGTTTTTCTCCTTTACTCTTGATTGTAATTGCCGATTGTAAAACTCAAAAAACTCCAACCGGCGAAAGCTTTTTTAACAAATAAACAACTGATTTTTCTCCGTTTTTGCCTTCCCCAGCGGGTAGCGAAGCGGCGACACGGTAGTGAA
>CAYRTP010000224.1:0-3662 GCA_964427175.1 uncultured Clostridium sp.
AGTACGCTCCCAAGATGACCACCATGAAGATCGATCCCGACAAGATCCGCGAGGTCATCGGTAAGGGCGGTGCTGTGATCCAGAAGATCCAGGCCGAGTCCGGTGCCAAGGTAGACATCGATGACGACGGTACCATCCGCATCGCCGCTGTCAACGCCGCTCAGGCCGAGGCTTGCCAGGCCGCCATCTCTGCCATCGTATTTGAGCCCGAGGTAGGCGAGATCTACACCGGTAAGGTCACCGGCATCAAGGAGTTCGGCTGCTTCGTCGAGTATGCTCCCGGCAAGGAGGGCATGGTCCACATCTCCAAGATCGCCAACCGCCGTCTGGAGCGCGTCGAGGACGCAGGCATTGAGGTGGGCACCGTTGTCCGCGTCAAGTACCTGGGTCTGGACAAGAAGGGCCGCATGGACTTCTCCATCAAGGACGCAAACTGATTCTGAACAACTGTATCACAACCATTCCGTACCCGCCGGACCCCGGCGGGTACAGCCACTTTTCTTTTAAGGAGGAACTATATGGCGAACCCCAACGACCGCGGCTTCAACACCATTCAGAACAGCAGAGTCGCCCGTCGCCGTAAAACCGAGACTCTGCAAATGTACACCGTCCTGGGTGTCGCCGCTATGGCATTCCTGATCGTCATCATTCTGGCCGTCATGGCCGTGGGCGGAGTTGTCGGCAACACGGACAGCCAGGGAAACAACCCCGGCAATGAAAAGATCGAGTGGGGCACCTTCACGGTCATCACCACCGACACTCTGAAGGGCGAGCTGGTGCTGGTCAACGATGCCCACGTCTACACCTTCCCCGCCACCGAGGAGCATTTGGGCAAGCTCAATGACAAGCGTCTGACCCACGATCCCCGTCTCTATATGCAGTCGGGTCTGTCCGACCGCATGGATGCCACCGCACTGGATGCCCTGGACCGTATGCTGGTGGATTTCCACTCTGCCACCGGCAAGGACAACGTGACGCTCCGCTACGCCTACCGCTCCGCCCAGGATCAGCAGGATCTGGTCGACAGCGGGAAGGCCACCATCGCCGCGGGCTATTCGGACCACCACACGGGTCTCGGCATTGAGCTGGGCTTCTATCGGGACGGTCTGACCTACGATCTGTCCGCCGATCCCGTCTACAACTGGCTGTTCGAAAACTGCCACAAGTACGGCTTTGTCATCCGCTACCCCGCTGACAAGGTGGAGCAGACCGGCATTGAGGATTACGCCGAATACTTCCGCTACGTCGGCGTGGCCCACGCGACCTACATGAAGCAGAACAACCTCTGCCTGGAGGAGTACATCACCGCGCTCAAGGAGTACGATGAGAAAAAGCCCCTGGTGATCGAGGCCGCGGACGGCAAGGTCTACGCCATCTACTACGTGGCCGTGGACGGCAGTGCTACGGTCAAGTACCCCACCAATTTCCACTACACCGTATCGGGCACCAATGAGGGCGGCGTAGTCATCACGGTGGACCGTTCGGGCAAGACCGCGGACACCTCCGCCGACACCTCGGCTCAAACCGGAGCTGTGAATCCCTGAACCTCATAACCATACAGCCGCGTCCGACTCTCCCGCGGGAGAGGGGATGCGGCTGATTTCATGCAAAATTCAAATAAATGTGGCGGGTTATTCACACCCTATACACATATTTCAAGTAAACTGATGGGGTAATAAGAAACTCCAAGCAAAACCTTGAATAGGAGAGCGTGCCTCCTGGCGTCCGACAGGCAAGCCTGTCAGAGCCTTTTGGAAATCTCCTCGCTACGCTCGGTGCAAATTCGCCTGCGGCGAAGTTTGCGAGGCCCTTAAGAATCCCCAAAACTTTTAAAAAAGGATTATAGGGGTTGCAAGAGGACACCAAGAGCCATAGAGGGCATCACCATGGGGCCCCTGCCCCATTGGTGTTTGGAGAGCGCGTTCAGGACTTTTGGAGAAATAGCAGAGCACAACGTAAGACTACCCTCATACAGAAAGGAATCCACGATATGAAAAAACTGATCCTCGCTTCCCTGGCCCTGCTTCTGGCCGCTTCTCTGTTCGCCTGCAAGTCCCCCGATCCTTCGGTGGTTCCCGCGGAATCCGACACGGCTTCCCCTTCCAACAGCGACAGCGTCCCCACCACGGTGGTGCTGACCTTCAACGGCACCCAGCTCTCCACCTCGGTCAAGGACTGCGGGATCACGGTGGAGGGGAGCTCCTTCGTCATCACCCGCGGCGGCAGCTACGAGCTTCGGGGTGATCTGAGCAACGGGCAGATCAAGGTAGCCGTCGGCAAGGAGGCCGACGTGGAGCTGGTCTTCAACAACTTCACCGCCTCCTGCAACACCTCCGCGCCTCTGTACGTTGAGAGTGCCAACAAGGCCACCATTTACCTGGCGGCGGGCTCGGTGAACACCCTGACCGACGCGGCCCAGTACCTGTTCCCCTCCGCCAACGTGGACAAGCCCAACGCCTGTCTCTACTCCTCGGACGATCTGACCATCAAGGGCACGGGCACCCTGAACGTAACCGGCCGCTTCAACAACGGCATCGGATGCAAGAACGACCTCCGCATCAAGGACTGCACGCTGAATGTCGTCGCTCCCAACAACATTCTGAAGGGCAATGACAGCGTGGAGATCGAGGCCGCCACGGTCAAGCTCTCGGGCGGCGAGGACGGCATCAAGGCCGACTCCACCGACCGCACCGACAAGGGCTACGTCCTCATCATGGCGGGCTCCAAGGTAGACATCAGCTGCTCCGACGATGCCATTCAGTCCACCATGTCCATCACGGTGGAGGCGGGAGCCTCGGTCACCGGCACCTGCGGCGGCGATCCCCTCAACTGCCCCGGTGTCATCAACGCCGACGAGGGGGCTATGGAGATTGGGAATTGAGGAGAGCTTGCCTCCGGCGGCTTAGAACCCTTCTTGGAAGAAGGGTTCTAAGAACTCCCAAGAACTTTAAAAAAGGAATTATAGGGGCGGCGAGAGGACACCATGTACCATAGGGGGCATCACCATGGGCCCCTGCCCCATTGGTGTAGAGGGGCGCGTATTCTTGGTGAGACACCCCCTAAACGCTTAATCGCTTAATGCAAAAAAACCGCCGTCACGGCTTTACGCTGTGACGGCGGGATTCTTTTATGGGGATTTGGAATTATACTATTATACAATAAAAATCTGGAATACAGCCCCCATATACCAATGGGGCAGGGGCCCCATTGTGATGCCCCCTATGGCTCCTGGTGTCCTCTCGCATCCCTCACAAATCCCTTTTTAAAAGTTTTTGGGGATTCTTAAGGGGCTTTTGGCAAAAGCCCCTTAAGCCGCCGGAGGCACGCTCTCCCATTCAAATTTTTGTTTGTGAATTAGTATTACTTGACCTCGATGATGGACTCATCCCACATAGCGGGGGCCTCGTAGCCCATGAGGTTGACCATGGTAGCGGCCACGTTGGAGAGGCCGAACTGGCCGTTATCGGCCTTGACGGTGTAAGCGTCCTTGGAAGCGGTGTTATTGTAGATGATGCAAGGAACGGGGTTGAGGGTATGGCTGGTCTTGGCCTTGAACTTGCCGTCCTTACCGGCCTTGGGCTGACCCTTCTTGTCGCACTCGTACATCTCGTCGGCGTTACCGTGGTCAGCGGTGATGAGGGCTACGCCGCCCAGCTTATCCA
>CAYRTP010000225.1:0-3648 GCA_964427175.1 uncultured Clostridium sp.
CTTCCCACCCTGCTGGCCGAGGGACGGGTATTCATCGCCGAATCCCCCCTCTTTGAGATCACCACCAAGGACGAGACCTACTTCGCCTACGACGAGTTCGAGAAGGTGGACATCCTCAAGCAGTTGGGCAAGACCAAGTACACCATCCAGCGCTCCAAGGGTCTGGGCGAGAACACCGCCGAGATGATGAGCCAGACCACCATGAACCCCGCCAGCCGCCGCCTCATCGCCGTCACCCCCACCGATGCCGAGCTGACCGCCGTTATGTTCGACACCCTCCTGGGCGATGACCTCCCCGCCCGTAAGGCCTTCATCGCCGCCCACGGCGCGGAGTATATGAAGGATGCGGATATTTGATAGTTGGGGAGCGCGGGGCTCTGCCCCGGACCCCGCTTAAGGTGCTTCTTGAGAGAAGCACCTTAAGAATCCTTAAGAACCTTTAAAAGGAATGATTACATGAAGAATTTCTTTTCGATCAACAAGACCGATGACCGTGAGGCCGATCGGTTTGATGACACGCCTTACCTGGCCGCGGAGGTATCCGAGGGGGTACGGGCCAAGATGAAGGAGGCCTTTTCGGTGGTGGGGGAGGAGTACACCGCGCCGCCGCTCACCGAGGAGGAAACCGCCGCGCGGAAGAAAATGAACCGTTACTGGATGCTGTGCTTCGGCTGTCTGGTGGGGTCCATCGCCCTGTTTTTCGGCGGAACGCGGGCGGGGCTGTACACCTCGCTTCCTTACCTGCATATCATAGACGCGGGGCTTCTGATCGCCTCCCTGGTCTTCAATTTCAAGGCGCGCAGACTGGGCAATCAGCAGACCAAAACCGCTAACGATCACGTAAAGCTCGACTTCACCGAGGCCTCCAAAAAATTGGAGGAAGCCGCCGCCGAGGCGGCGCGGGAGCTCGGGGTGCCCAAGCAGGCGATCTCGGTGGATGTCCTTCCCTTCCATTATATAGTCAAGGGCGGGGAGCGTAAGCCCGCGGGCAAGCGGGGACGGTTCGATAACATCTCGGTGTCCATGTTCATCCGCGACGGGGCTCTGTGCATCGCCACCGCGCGGGAGCTTTACCGTCTGCCTCTGACCGAGATCCGCGGAGTACGGGAATATGACGAGGATTTCGAAATCGAGATGTGGCTCAAGCCCGAGGCCGAGGATTCCGATACCTACAAGCCCTACGGCATTCGCAAGAGCGGCATTTTGGCGCGGAAGGGCCACGGCTACTTCGGGGTGGACATCGGCGGGGAGCTGGAAATCCTGGTTCCTTGCTACGATTTTCCCGCCGTGGACGGGCTTTTGAAGCTCACGCGGATTTCGTGAGCGCACCGTTTACATTTTGTTCTCAAATGTTCACACAAAAAAAACATCCTGTTCATATTTCAGACAAGACTTTTCAGAGCCGTTCGTATATAATAATACCGCCTGTGTGCACACCGCGCCAAAAGGCAAAATTTCAGAAAGGATGACGTTTTTTACATCATGAAATCCAACGCGAAAAAAACCAATGTCGCTCCCCAGACTCCCCGCGGCGTTCTGGAGCGCAAATACGCCGCCTGCCGCGCAAACCTTCTGCTGGTGATCATCACCTCGGTCATAAACCTGTTCTCCTTGGCCTTCTCGAACTCTTACTTCCTGTTCGCTCCCTCCATGCCCACTCTGCTGGTGGAGATCGTGCTGATGGAGGCAGGCGAGGCCGGTGTGGAGATGGCCGCTCTGGTGGTTCCCTTCATCTTCGGACTGGTGCTGACCGCCCCCTACCTGCTCTGCTGGATCTTCTCCAAGAAGCGTGTCGGTTGGATGGTGGCGGCCCTGGTGTTCTTCTCCATTGACTGCCTCTACCTGGTATCCATGTATGAGCTCACCTCGGTCATTATTGATCTGCTGTTCCACGCATGGATCATGTTCTACCTCATCACAGGCGTGATCC
Source organism: uncultured Clostridium sp. (assembly GCA_964427175.1). Taxonomy (GTDB): domain Bacteria; phylum Bacillota; class Clostridia; order Oscillospirales; family CAG-272; genus CAMEON01. The sequence goes on from CAYRTP010000225.1 coordinate 1,931, forward strand.
ACGGCTTCAAGCTCAAGAATCTGCCCGCCGAGGAGCCCGTGCAGGTTGCCGCAGAGACCTCTGCCGAGAACCCCTTCGACACCTTCAATCAGGATGATTTCAGCTACGATGCCGCCTCCACTGCCAAGGATGCAGGTGATGACCACGTGGCCAAATCCGACAAGGAATAATCCAATACAGCACAATGCACAAAATACCACGCCTTCTTGCGGAAATGTTTTTGCAGAAAACTTTGATTTTTCTCTTGACAAATCCGAGGAGGCGTGGTATAATTTACGAGTGGTTACACGGGCGTGCGTTCAACGTCGGTGTACAGATCCAACTATCCAAAGACAGCAGGTTCCCGTAAAAGCCAAGCGTGGTTCATCCATTGAAGCCATCCTGCCGAGGAGATCATATAGACGCAAGCCGCAGGATACCTGTGGTCTGCTTGTGTGAATCTTTCTTCGGCGGTGCGCGAGTGCCAAACGGGAGAAAGATTTCTTTTTTTGTCCGCCGAGCGAAACTGAGCGCGGACACACAAATTCACAGGGAGGTGAAAATCAAAATGCCGAGTAATGCTATTCTGGAGCAGAAGCAACAGGCCGTTGCCGAGCTGGCTGAGCTCATTAAGGCATCCGCAAGCGGTGTGATCGTGAACTATCAGGGTATCACCGTTGATAAGGATACCGCAATGCGTAAGGCTCTGCGTGAGGCAGGCGTGAAGTACATGGTCGTTAAGAATTCTCTGACCGGCCGTGCTTGCGATATGTGCGGCTACGGTGCTCTCAAGGAGAACCTTGTGGGTATGACCGCTATCGCTATCAGCGAAAAGGATCCCATCGCTCCCGCTAAGATCCTCAAGGAGTACGGCGAGAAGGTCGAGTCCTTTAAGATCCTGGCCGGTTACTGCGACGGTGAGGTTCTTGACGCGAACGGTGTCAAGGAGCTGGCTGACATTCCTTCCAAGGAAGTCCTCATCGCCAAGTTCCTGGGCAGCATCCAGTCCCCCGTTTACAAGTTCGCTTACGCCGTCAAGGCCGTGGCCGAGAAGCTGGAGGAGGGTGCAGCAGCTCCCGCAGAGGAGACTGCCGAGGCTTAATTCCCCCGATCGGATCGGAGGGAGCGCACGGAGCGTGCGCCTGAGCCCCATCGCGAGGCACAGAAAAGTCCTCGCACAAATTGCGTAAAATACGCACCAAAAACAGTGCGAAACGCACGACCGTCCGGCCAAAGGCCGCGACGCAATCATAAAAAATTCATTTCAGGAGGTATATTGAAATGGCAAACGAGAAGATTACCGCTATTGTTGAAGAGATCAAGTCTCTGACCATTCTGGAGCTCAACGAGCTCGTTAAGGCTGTTGAGGAGGAGTTCGGCGTATCTGCTGCTGCTCCCGTTGCCGCTGTCGGTGCTGCTGCCGGTGCCGCTGCTGCTGCTCCCGTTGAGGAGAAGACCGAGTTCGACGTAATCCTGACCGGTTTCGGCGACAAGAAGCTGGGCGTTATCAAGGTTATCCGTGAGATCACCGGTCTGGGCCTGAAGGAGGCTAAGGACATGGTTGAGGGTTGCCCCAAGACCGTTAAGGAAGGCATCTCCAAGGAAGACGCTGAGAAGATCAAGGCTCAGCTCACCGAGGCCGGCGCAACTGTTGAGATTAAGTAATTTCACCACCCGGTTATCCCTGACCGCCGCGTAAGGCGGCGGTCAGACCCCAAAACCCCTGCTGTATATGTGTT
>CAYRTP010000226.1:0-3636 GCA_964427175.1 uncultured Clostridium sp.
GGCTTAAGGGCCTTTTGAAAAAGGCCCTTAAGAATCCCCAAAACTTTAAAAAAGGGGTTATAGGGGATGCGAGAGGACAACAAGAGCCATAGGGGGCATCACCATGGGGCCCCTGCCCCATTGGTTTGTGGGAGAGCATATGCCTTTTATCCCCGTCACCACGCAGGATGACGATTCCCTACGTGGTCACGCCTCTTCCCCAAACAGGGACTCGCAGAATTCCTCGGTAAAGGCCTCCTTTTTGGGGAAATCCATGGCCGCCGAATAGATGGTCTCCAAATCGAAGTGAAAGGTGGAGACTACGGCCAGCTCGTGCAGGGCGGATTCCAGGAGTCGGTCACGCTGGGCGTAGCCGTGGCGGAGCTCCCCGCGAATGCCCTTCAACAGGTCGGAGTCCGCATACCGCCGCAGGGAGATGGTGCGCACGGCACACCCCTCGGGGGGTTCGGCTCGGCCCACCAGGACACAGAGTCCGCTGTCGGGGTAGTAAAGCCCGTCGATCTTATGGGGATAGACGGGGTCATAGGAGACCCACAGGTGGTGGCTTTCTCGGCGGGAGCGTTCGAACAGGGCACGGGTCAGGCGGCAGCCCAGGCCGTAGTAATCCTCCGCGATCAGCAACGTCCCCCCGTTTTGGGCAGTCTCCCGCTCGAAGCTATGTAGGCAGACCTGCCCCGTCATGCCTACGGCACGGCGGAGAGCGGGGACCGCCGAAAAGCCCTCGCCTTTGGGCTGATGGCGAAGGATGCGGTCGGCCAGGGCATTCAGGCGATCTCCGTGGGCGCAGTTCTCCATCAAGGACTCGACCGCCCGATCCACCTCGCCGCAGGCGGCCAGGTAGGCATAGGCCCGCCCGTAGGCGGAGGACTTCCCTGCCGTGAGAGCGCGGATGGTATCGCTCTGCCCCGCCAGGAGTCGGCTGTTCCAGAACTGACCCAGGTTGATAATCTCCTCCTTCACTCCGGGCAGGACGGGCTCACGGACGTGTGGGGCGGTGCCGTCCAAAAATCCCAGGGTGGGGGAGCCCTCACGGTTCAGCATAAGCCCGTCCAGCGAGGCGGGATCGGAGGAGCAAGCGTATTCGGTGACGCGGTAGCCGACAGCGCGGGCGCGGCGGGCGACCACCTTCATGAAGTGGCTCTTGCCCGTCCCGGGGCCGCCTTTAATGATGTACAGGCGGTCCACCATTCGGTCGGAAAACAGGTCGCCGTAGTAATTGCAAAAGCCGCGGCAGGAATTGGAGGCGGCGAAATAGCGGGGCGCGGTGGGTTCGGTCATGGATCAGACTCCTTTCGGATGCGCTCGGCCCGAGCGCTGTTTCCCTCACAGGTTATGCAGGATTTGGCGGACTTGTGCAGGGGGATCAGCAGATCCGTCTCCGCCTCCACCTCACGGTGAAGCAGGAGCAGGGTGAGGAGGTTGACCAACGTCATAAGGGCAATGGCTCCGTCGGCCAGACTCCAGGCCTTGGTGGGGGCGGTGACCGAGCCTACCACCAGGGCGGCGGCTAACGCCACCATATAGGCCATCCGAGCCGTACGGCCCCCCCGTCCTCGGGATGCGGTCAGGTAGTCCACGCAGGTCATACCGTAGTGGGCCCAGCAGAGTACGGTGGCCACCCCAAAGAGCATCATGGCCAGGGCAAAGAATCCCCCCGCCCAATCCCCCAGAACCGAAGAAAAAGCGGCCTGGGCGGTGCGGACCGTGTCCTCTCCAAAGGCGGCAGGACCGCTGTCGCTGACCAGGATGCAGAGGGCGGTGACGGTGCAGAGCAGGACGGTGTCCACAAAGACCTCCACCAGCCCGAACAGACCTTGCCTGGCGGGTAGATCGGTATCGGCGGCGGCGTGGGCCATGGGGGCTGTGCCGCATCCCGCCTCGTTGGAGACCAGCCCCCGCATAACACCGTACCGCAAGCCCTTGGAGAGGAAGAATCCCCCGAGCCCCGCTCCCGCCGCTTGCGGGTGGAGAGCATCCCGCCAAATGGCGGTCAGGGCATCGGGGATGCGCTGACGGCGCAGGATCAGCACCGCCAGGCAGACCACCAAAAAACCTACCGTCATGAAGGGGACCAGCTTTTCGGTCAGAGCCGAGATACGGCGGGCCCCGCCTCGGACGGTGACCACCGCCAGCAGGGCCGTGGCCATTCCCGTCGCAAGCGGGGGCAGGGAGAAGCCGCTCTCCATGGCTCCCGCCACGGCGTTGACCTGGAGGAGACTCCCCATGGTCAAGGCGTTGAGGAGGCACAGGAGGGCAAAGAACACCGCCGCCGCCCGTCCCAGCCTAGGGAACCCCGCGCGGGTCAGGCCGTCCCGCAGGTAGTAGGGGGCTCCCCCAACGGGTCGGCCGTCGGGGGCCACGTGGCGGTGGCGGAGAGCCAAGGTGATCTCGGCAAACTTGAGCACCATGGCCACCAGGGCACTGACCAGCATCCAGAATACCGCCCCCGCGCCTCCGAAATAGAGGGCCGAAGCCACCCCCACGATGTTCCCTACCCCCAGCGTCCCCGCCAGGGCCACGGTCAGGGCGCGGAAGGGGGATATCCCGTCACGGGGCGTATGGGAGAACAGGAGCTTGACACAGCGGACGGGATGGAGCAGGTAGAATCCCCGCAGGCGGAGGATGTAGAACAGGCCGACGCCGAACAGAAGAATTGGCGTGGCGGAAAGCAGGACGGTCATGGGCATCACCTCGGGGGAGTGTATGCCTGTGGGAGGTGGGAAATGCAGGGGAGTCGGGTAAATCTTCGGGGAAAATCATGATTGAGAAGCCCTGACCGAGCAGACCCTCCGCGAGACCCTGGACACCCTCGACGAGGTGGAACGGCTGTTCACCGAGAGCGTGAGGGAGGCGGTGGAGAGGGTTAAGACGGCGGGGGTGGAGAATAGAACCGATAATAATAAGAAGGTCTATTCGTTATCGGAACAAGTCAATTCCTATTCGACGGATGAGATAACCAGTATAACGAGGGACAGCAAAAACCAAGTAGCCACTACATACGCAGACGTTTTTGATTTCATTTATTCCGCATTAGACGGAAATGACACTGGAAGACTCTTTTTAGGGAAACTGAAGGTCGGGACTTCTTCACGAATCATGGCCGATACCAATGTTTCTGTATATGGCAAGAGCGTTGTTCTCTCAATGGATGAAATACGGCATTTATTCAAGCATCATGGTAACGCTGAATCGGAAGCATTGAGAGGCCAGGAAGCAGTCACAGACGAAAATTTCAGAGACATTTTATCTGCCATCTTCGATCCCGATACTGTTGAGAAATCGGAGGACAAGAGCGGCGTCATTTCGCTTGTGTTTCAAAAAGAAAACAACGGAACAACCACAGCGGTTACCGTTGTTTCTGAAAAGAAAAAAGCTCTTACGTTAAAAAGTGCCTGGATAACAAAAAATGGGTCGCACATTTCTCCCCCGTCCGATGTACAAGCCCCGAACCAAACGCCCAATAGCGAGTTGAGTATGAATGCTGACCCTACTGAGAGTATACCACAAAACTCCGATTCTGTCAACAGGAAATTCTCGATTTCCGAAGAAACTCCCCCCCGACCCCGACACCAATACCACCAAATCAGAGGACAAGCCGAAAGCCGAAAAGGATCAACAGACCCTGGAGGAAGAAAA
>CAYRTP010000227.1:0-3612 GCA_964427175.1 uncultured Clostridium sp.
TCTTTGGAGTTCCAAGAACCTTTCTTTCAAGAAAGGTTCTTGGCCGCCGGAGGCAAATGCGCTCCCCTGCTTACATCGCAATGCCTCCGTCCACGCGGAGGACCTCGCCGGTTACGTAGTCGGCGGTGACCAGGTAGGATACGGCATCCGCCACGTCGGAGGGGGAGCCCATGTGTCCCAGGGGGATCATGGAGAGCAGGGGATTGTCGGCCTGGCTTTGGGTCATGTCGGTGGCGATGAAGCCGGGAGCCACGGCGTTGCACCGAACCCCCTTGGGGGCCAGCTCCTTGGCGATGGTCTTGGTCAGACCAATGAGCCCCGCTTTGGAGGCGGCGTAGTTGCATTGCCCCGCGTTGCCCATGAGACCCGCCACCGAGGCAATGTTGATGATGCACCCCTCCTTGTTGCGAATGAATAACCCCGAGCAGTGGCGGATCATGTTGAAGGCACCCTTGAGATTCACGGCAATCACCTTGTCAAAATCGGATTCCTTCATCATGGCGGCCAATCCGTCGCGGGTGATGCCCGCGTTGTTGACCAGTACGTGGACCGTGCCGAAATCTCCCTTAATGGCGGATACGGTGGCCTTGACCGCCTCAAAATCCGATACGTCGCACATATAGGACTTGGCGTTCACCCCGAACTCGGCGGCGAGACGATCACAGACGGCCTGCGCCGCGGCTGGATCTCCCACGTCGATCAGGGCGATGTGAGCACCCATGGATGCCAGCTTGGTGGCGGTGGCCTCGCCCAGACCCCGACTGCCGCCCGTGATCACGGCGACCTTTCCTTGCAGATTCATGGGGTTACCTCCTTCAGAATAGTGGGCAGATCGGCTACGGTGTAGCACTTCACCGACGAGTCGATCTTGCCGATCATGTTCTTGAGCGTCTTGCCGGGCCCGATTTCAATGAAGGTGTCGATCCCCGACGAAATCATGTTGCGGATGATCTCCTCCCACAAAACGGGCGAGCAGATCTGCTCCGCGAGCAATCCCGCAGGATCTCCGCCGTAGGGCGACGCGGTTTTGTTGGAGTAGAGAACCACCGAGGGCTCCCCGAAGTCCACCTCCGCCAGCTCGCGGCCGAAGGCCTCGGCGGCTCCGTTCATGAAGGGGGAGTGGAACCCACCCTTGACCTTGATGGGCAGAGCACGCCCGCCCGCCGCCTTGACGGCGGCGGCAAAGTCGGCCATCTGATCCGCCAGACCCGCTACCGATACCTGCCCGGGACAGTTGAAATTCACGGGATATACGTCGGTGTAACGGGCGCAGATCTCACGGACGGTGGCGTTGTCCAGCTTGACCACGGCGGCCATGGAGGTGTCCGCCGCGTCGGCGGCCTCCTGCATCAGCTCACCCCGCTTGCAGACCAGCTTGAAGCCGGCCTCCCGACCGAAAAGCCCCGCGTAGGTGGCGGCAACTACCTCACCCAAGGAGAATCCCGCCACCGCCTCGGGGCGAATACCCCGCTCCGCCAGTACCTCGGCGGCGGCCAGCTCAGTGGCGAACAGACAAGGTTGGGTGTTGCGGGTCTCCCTCAGCTCCTCCTCGGTACCTCCGAAGCATTGCTCCGAGGTCCCGGGACGGATGCCGTCGCAGAGCTGATAGATCTCGCGGGCGACAGGAAACTGATCGTACAGCTCCCGCCCCATGCCGGGGAACTGATCCCCTTGACCTGAAAAAACAAAGGCTATTCGACCCATTTGGACCCTCCTTTCAGGATGGGCTCTGCCTCATCCATGATCTCCTTTACGATCTCGGCGGCGGGCTGTTCCCGCTTGACCATGGCGGCGACTTGTCCCGCCATGAAGCAACCCTTCTCCAAATCGCCCTCCTTGACCGCCAGACGGAGCGCGCCTACGGCCAGCTTCTCCAGCTCCTCGTCGGGCATCCCGCCGTACTCGGCCTTGGAATAGTTCCTCGCGAACTCGGTGCGCAGACTGCGGACGGGATGCCCCAGCCGCTTGCCCGTGACCATGGTGCAAAGGTCGTTGGCCTTCAAAATCTTTTCCTTATATATAGGATGGATGGAGCATTCAACGGCGGACAGGAATCGGGTGCCCAGCTGAACACCCTCGGCCCCCAGCATGAAGGCCGCCGCCACCCCGCGCCCGTCGGCAATACCGCCCGCGGCGATGACGGGCAGATGCGTCGCGTCACAGACCTGGGGAACCAGGACCATGGTGGTCAGCTCGCCCACGTGTCCGCCGCTCTCACCGCCCTCCGCGATCAGGGCGGAAGCCCCCGCACGGGTCATCAGCTTGGCCATGGCCACCGAGGCCACCACGGGGATGACCTTGATGCCCGCCTCGGTCCAGGCCTTCATATATTTGGACGGATTGCCCGCCCCGGTGGTGACCACCCCCACGCGCTCCTCGGTAACCACAGCGGCCACCTCGTCCGCGAAGGGGCTCATCAGCATGATGTTGACACCGATGGGCTTGTCGGTGAGGGAACGGGCGATCCGAATTTGCTCCCGAACGTAGTTAGCGGGGGCGTTTCCAGCGGCGATGATGCCCAGACCGCCGCCTGCGGAGACGGCCGCGGCCAGTCTCCCGTCGGCGATCCAAGCCATACCGCCCTGGAATACCGGGTACCGAATACCCAGCAGTTCGCAGATTCCGGTACGGATCATGATCAGCCCTGTACCTTGCTCTGGATGAACTTGTTGAGGTCATCCACGGTCTCGACCTTCTGATCCAGCTCGATCTCCACGCCGATCTCATCCTCCAGGCTCATGAGCAGCTCCACGGTGTCCAGGGAGTCGATGCCCAGCTCGGTAAAGGTGCTCTCAGGCTTGATGGTGGAAACGTCACAATCGGTTCTCTCTGCGATCACGTTGGCAATAGCGTTAAAATACATGGTAAAATACCTCCAATTCATTTGGGACCGCCGTAGGTTCGGCACTGTCCGTTGACTTTATTATAGCCACGATCGGTTCCGCATCGGTTCCTCGGCGGTTCCGCTCTCGTTCCAAAAGAATGAATTTTTTGTGAATTTCGTTCCCCTCATCAAGCCACGCCCAAGGAACGCTCCACGAAAATTTACAACCAAAACCGCTCGTCAAACGGTCAAAATCCCCCTCTCAAGCCCGCGGGAAGGGAAGAACGGGCTCTTTTGGGGCATAAATGAGGCAAAAAGCGGGGATTTCGGGCGGTTTTGCCCCCAAAAACGGGCTCGAAAAAATTCTTGAAAATTTTTTAAAAAACTTTTGCAAAACCCCTTGACAAATTCGAAGAAATCGTGTATAATCTATACCGTTGTCAACGATGGCCCCAAGCGAGGCAGTCGGGAGGCAAACGCGAGAGTGGCGGAACTGGCAGACGCGCACGTTTGAGGGGCGTGTGGTTCACACCGTACGGGTTCAAGTCCCGTTTCTCGCACCAAACTTGCATCGGCCCTCCGGTGCAACACACGCGGGCATGGCGGAATTGGCAGACGCGCTAGATTCAGGTTCTAGTCGGGGCAACTCGGTGGAGGTTCAAGTCCTCTTGCCCGCACCATCTCGGAGAATCACCACTTCGAGTCATAAATCAAAGGTGAACAATATGCGGGCATGGCGGAATTGGCAGACGCGCTAGATTCAGGTTCTAGTCGGGGCAACTCGGTGG
>CAYRTP010000228.1:0-3593 GCA_964427175.1 uncultured Clostridium sp.
TATACCACATTTTGCTGTTTATTGCAATAGATGGGGGATTTTTAGAGGTTCCCTTGAGAAAAACCGAACAGCTTTTTGAGAACCACGAACCACAAAAGGCTGTCCAAATGATAAACATGATCTCGTCCCGTCTGCTGGTAAAAGGCACTCTTGAAGCTGTTGGGGATGAGCTTGTTCATATCAATGTGTTCCTCCAAGAGAGAAACGATACCACTTTCCTTTCTCTCCATGGATTCGAACACGTCGTTGTAGATGTCCTCTAAAGACATTTGCACACTCTTATTTCGCATGATTTTTTCTCCTGTTTTTGTGTGTGTTTTTTTGGGTGGTACTTAAATTATACCGCAAAAACGGAGAAAAATCAGTTGTTTATTTGTTAAAAAAGCTTTCGCCGGTTGGAGTTTTTTGAGTTTTACAATCGGCAAATATATATTAGGCAAAGGAGAAATGAAAAATTACTCCAATATCACAAGTGCGGGACATACATTAACACCGTTCGAAAAAACGGATGATATCAAAGAAGTTTATTTTTCCAATCAAATTGCCTCTATAGGTTCGTATTTGTTTTATTTTTGTCAAGGTATAACCGCGATAGAAATACCAGACAGTGTCAAAACAATTGGAAACAATGCATTTTATGGTTGTGTTAATATAGAAATATTAGTATTGCACGAAGGTTTGGTGTCGGTAGGAGATGAAGCCTTTGATAGCACAGGTATCAAAGAACTGCAATTGCCCAATTCTATAAAATATATTGGCGAAGATGCCTTTTCATCAACCAATTTGGAAGGAGAACTTATTATCCCTTCTAATGTCGAGTTCTTGGGGAAAGGATTCATAGGATATACAAATATTTCTATATTAACTGTTGACGCTAATAATAGAATATATCATAGTATCGGAAATTGTATAATTGAAACTGCCACAAAGACAATCGTTGCAGGATGTAAAAACAGTATTATTCCAAATGATGGTAGCGTTGAATGTATTGGAGAATCCGCTTTTAACGGTTGTGCTTTTACTGAAATAACTATTCCCAATACAATAACAAGTATCGGTTCATATGCTTTTTCTTGGTACACGTTGGAAAAAGTGTATATACCTAATAGTGTTGTTCAAATCGGTCGATGTGCGTTTTATGGTCACAAGAACTTAATAATTCGTTGCGAATCATCTAATCAACCTAACGATTGGGATGATGACTGGAATAAAGTTGATGCTTTTCCCGACAAGTATGCAAATATAGTTTGGGGATATATTGAGTAAAAATCACCTTGCGATTAGCCACGGCTCACACCGAGCCGTGGTTTCTTCTCGCCATACATATATAGTGCCGATTCCCCTTACTGGCCGGAAAAAATAATATCTTCTTTGATAACTTTTTAATCGGCCCCTTTCGCCCCTTTTCGCCGAATTTCCCCCCGCTTCCACAATTCCCACAAAAATTCCCCCCAACCTCCCGATAATTTTACGGTTTGCCCCTTGACTAATTCGAGTAGGTATGGTATAATAATATAAATAAACTGCGGGCGATGATGAGTCGCCTGTGTAACAATCGAATACACGGAAAAGGAGTCAAAATGGAGAACATTACAGCTATGAAAAAGGCAAATATTGCCCATCTTTCGACTTGTGGGCTGGGTAGCCCCTCTATTTTTGACGGTTCTGTTTTTTGCGGTGGGACTACTGTTGATTTTTCGCAGTTCGACCGCGGGAATGTTGTTGTTTTGCCCGGTTTTTGCGATGTGCATGTGCATTTTCGTGAGCCGGGCTTTTCTTATAAGGAAACCGTCGCCACGGGCTCTCTCGCGGCCGCCGCAGGTGGTTATACCGCCGTCTGCACCATGCCCAACCTGAAGCCCGTCCCCGATTCCCGCGAGCATCTGCGCGAGCAGCTGGCCATCATTGAAAAGGATGCCGTCATCCACGTCTACCCCTACGCCTCCATCACCGTGATGCAGGCAGGGCTGGAGCTCTCCGACCTGGAGGGCATGGCCCCCGATTGCATCGCCTTCTCGGATGACGGACGGGGCGTGCAGAGCGACGATATGATGCGGGCCGCCATGCGGAAGGCCAAGGAGCTGGGGAAGATGATCGTCGCCCACTGCGAGGTCAACGACCTGCTTCGCGGCGGCTACATCCATGACGGCGACTACGCCCGTGAGCACGGCCATCGCGGCATTTGCTCCGAAAGCGAGTACGCCCAGGTCGCCCGCGACCTGGAGCTGGTCCGTGAGATCGGCTGTGCCTACCACGTCTGCCACATCTCCACCAAGGAGACGGTGGACCTCATCCGCCGCGCCAAGGCCGAGGGCCTGGACGTGACCTGCGAGACGGGTCCCCACTACCTGGTGCTGGATGACGGAGACCTGCAGGAGGACGGCCGCTTCAAGATGACTCCCCCCCTCCGCTCTCCCGCGGACAGGGAAGCACTCATCGAGGGCATCCTGGACGGCACCATCGACATGATCGCCACCGACCACGCTCCCCACTCCGCCGAGGAGAAATCCAAGGGCCTGGAGCTCAGCGCCTTCGGCATCGTGGGCCTGGAGACCGCGTTCCCCGTGCTCTACACCTACATGGTGCAGGCGGGCGTGCTTTCCATGGAGAAGCTGGTGGAGGTCATGTGTGTCAATCCCCGTAAGCGCTTCGGTATCCCCATGGGCAAGGACTTCTCGGTCTGGGACCTGGGCGAGGCCTACACCGTGGACCCCGAGGAGTTCCAAACCAAGGGCCGCGCCACCCCCTTCGCAGGCCACACCCTGCGGGGCCGCTGCCTCATGACCGTCATGGACGGCGAGGTCGTGTACCAAAGATAAGCGAATCGTATCACTATCCCTTTATATATTCCAAATAGATCGCAGGAGGATCAAATCAATGGCAAAAAGAACAGACTTGAAGAAAATTCTGATCATCGGCTCGGGCCCCATCGTCATCGGACAGGCCGCCGAGTTTGACTACGCGGGCACCCAGGCCTGCCTGGCCCTCAAGGAGGAGGGCTACGAGGTGGTGCTGGTCAACTCCAACCCCGCCACCATCATGACCGATACCGTCATCGCGGATAAGGTGTACATGGAACCCCTGACCCTGGAGTACGTGGCCAAGATCCTGCGCTACGAGCGTCCCGATGCCATTGTTCCCGGTATCGGCGGTCAGACCGGCCTGAACCTGGCCATGCAGCTGGAAAAGAAGGGTATCTTGAAAGAATGTGAAGTAGAGCTGTTGGGTACCTCCAGCGAAAGCATCAAGCGTGCCGAGGACCGCGAGCTCTTTAAGGAGCTTTGCATCGAGATCGGCGAGCCCACCATCCCCTCCGAGATCACCTATAGCGTAGAAGAAGCCAAGGAAGCCGCCAAGCGGATCGGCTATCCGGTCGTTCTGCGCCCCGCCTTCACTTTGGGCGGTACCGGCGGCGGTTTTGCCTATAACGAAGAAGAATTGGTGGAATTGGGTCTCAATGCCTTTAAACTTTCTCCGGTCCATCAGGTTCTGATCGAAAAATCCGTCAAGGGCTATAAAGAGATCGAATTTGAAGTGATGCGGGATTCCAACGATACCGCCATCACCATCTGCGGGATGGAGAATATCGACCC
>CAYRTP010000229.1:0-3565 GCA_964427175.1 uncultured Clostridium sp.
TTTTTGAAAATTTTTACCCTAATGGGTAGTGCAACTTCATTTTACAACGCGCGTTGCTGAGGAGGACTTTTTCGATCAAATCTCGGAGATCGCCTCCCGCTATGATTTTGACCGCAGTAAGATCCTCCTGGAGATCACCGAGGATACCCTTGAATACAACAAGGAGGTTGCGTATCAGAACGCGATCCGTTGCAAAGAAGCGGGCTTTGGCTTGGGATTGGATGATTTCGGCAGCGGATTCACCTCCTTTGCCATGCTGTTGGAATTCCCCATCACGCTTTTGAAGATGGACCGCGGATTTATCAAGCTGTTGGATACCGAGCGCGGCTACCGCCTGGCGGAGGGAATCGTGTCCATGGCACGTTCCATCGGCTTTGAGGTCCTGTTTGAGGGCGTGGAGACCGAGGAGCAATGCGAGCTGGTCAAGAAAATGGGCGTGGATTACGTTCAGGGTTACCTGTTCTCCCGCGTGGTTCCGTACATCGAAGCGGCCAAAACCCTGTCGAAGCTGTCCTCTCGACTGAACGGCAAGGAGGCCGAGGAGCAGTTCGCTGATCCCGAGGTGGCGGCCATCTTCGACGGTCCCCTCAAGCTGTTCCGCCGCGTCGGCTATTCCCAGAGCTTTGAGGTCAAGCGCAGCCAAGCCCCTGCCGCCATTGTGGAGGAATACGCGGAGATCCGTGCCAAGCTGATGTCCTGCATGGGTGCGACATCCAAGATCAGCATGGTCTACGAGACCATCTCGGTTGGAAAACAGCCCATCGCCAAGCTGATCTTCATGTCCAAGGCCCTGGTTGTCTGTCTGGCCCTTCCTCCCGAGGAGTATTTCGGTACGAAGTATCCCTTCAAGGACGTTTCTTACCACAAGAAATATCAGAAGGTCCCCCTCTGTCTGAAGGTGACGGACGAGAAATCCAAGCAATACGTAATGGAGCTTCTGGACGTTTTCGCCTCGAGATACGGGACCAAGCGCACATAAAGAATCGAGCGGCACGAGTATTTCGTGCCGCTCGTTGTTTTCGGATGGCGTTGGGGGATTTCTCGATTTTTCAATTATTTTCCGGAAACCGGGTTTATCTTCTTGACAAAAGCCGTATTTTATGTTATGATAGGTGTATATAGATGTATGTAGCTTTTTATGGAAAATTGAATATTTGGCAAACCTGCTGAAAGGCAGCGACGCAAAGCTAAGGTGTCTAAACGAATTTTCGCATGATCGACCGGCCGCGATAATCAGCACTTGGACTGTATGGTCACAGGTGTTTGTTGTTGCGGCCTTTTTGTTTTCGGGAATATTGCGTGTGAGGAGAAGGGTATGAGTCAGAACATGGGTGAGATCGGCCATAAGCCGATGGAGGAGCGGACAGAGCTGTACCGCGACGTGATGGAGGTGTTCAGCCAAAGCACCGACGATTATTTGTTTGTTTTTGATATTGAGAAGGATGAGATCCGCTTTTTCGGCTCCATTACCGAGACCTATGCCATCCACACCTTGCCGAACGGTTCGGCCACAAGAGCGGATCTGCTGACCATCGTGCATCCCGCCGACCGACAAGCGTTGGCCGAGGATATCGAACGGATCTCATCGGGGACTCAAGGCACCCATAATATGGATCTGCGTCTGATCGATCGGAAGGGAAATATCGTGTGGACCAACTGTCGCGGTACGGTCATTTCCAATCGGAACGGGGACCCCTCGATCATGGTGGGCCGTATCTCCGAGGAGGCGCTGAATCACCTGTTCAATCCCCTGACCGGCCTTTGGAATAAGATGAAGCTTCGTGAGGACCTGAAAGTCTTCCTGAATGAACAGAACAGCTACCTGCTCCTCATGGATATCGACGGGCTTTCCTCCATCAATCTGCGGCACGGAAGAGCCTACGGTGACGTGCTGTTAAAGGAGATCGCAGGCTTTTTGGACGATCATCCCCAGGTCAGGCGAGCGTATCATATCGACAACAATAATTTCATGGCGGTTGTGAACGGCAATGACGAGGCCGCTGTGCGTGCGGTTTTCAATCGCGTGCAGAATGCCATGAAGGAGCGATGCACCTTTACCGCCAGCGCGGTTCCTATCAATCGGGCACTGTTTGCCGATGCCAGCCGGGTACTGGATTCGGTGAATCTGACCCTGAAGCAGGCTAAGCAGAATAAACACGATCACCTGGAGTTCTTTTCGGTCGAGGAGATCGATCAGAATATCCACACCCTGGTGCTCCTGGAAGCACTTAAGCAAAGCGTCCAGAACGGCTGTTCGGGCTTTGAGGTATACTATCAGCCCCAGGTCAGATCGGGAAGCTACCACATCGTAGGAGTGGAGGCCCTTCTGCGCTATCGACTTCCCGACGGAGAGCAGGTCTTTCCCAATGAATTTATCCCTCTACTGGAGCAATCACGTCTGATCGATGCCGTGGGACTGTGGGTTCTGAAAACCGCGCTTCTGCAATGTAGGGCTTGGAGACGGTACGTCCCCGATCTGCGTGTCAGCGTCAACTTCTCCATCGCACAATTTGAGGATGTTTTCCTGGCGGAAAAGGTTATGAAGCTCCTGGAAGACACGGGAATGCCGGGGAATGCTCTGACCGTTGAGATAACCGAATCCCTGGAGCTTCAGGAAAGCCAATCCTTTTTGAGGATCGGTAAGCTCCTCCGCGCGCAGGGGGTCCTCCTGTCCATCGACGATTTCGGCACGGGTTACGCCAACCTCGGTCATCTCAAGCGTATGCGCATGGATGAGATCAAGATCGATCGGATGTTCGTGACGGGAATTCGGAAAAACATCTATAATTACAAGCTCATCAGCAATATTCTCTCCTTTGCCAAGACTAATGATATCCACGTCTGCTGTGAAGGCGTGGAGAGCGTGGAGGAGTTGCTCGTGCTGGAGAGTCTGCAGCCTGACCTGTTGCAAGGATATTTGTTCGCCAAGCCCGGCCCCGCCGCGGAGATCGAAACATACTTTTTCGATGCCGAGTCCGCAGAATATCAGCAATACATGACGTTCGTGAGGAGCTATACGAAACCAAAGACAAAAACTATATGGTTCACGTGGATCATAAGGAGATCCTGCGCGAGATCAACGTAGGTCTTTGGATCATGCGGGTGAATCTTGAGGAAGATTATATCGAAATGTATGCCGACGAAACCACCGAGCGTCTCATGGCGGTGGAACAGAAATTGACACCTCAGGAGTATTACAGCCATTGGTTTAACGGGGTCAAGGAAGAGTATCGCGGATACATACTCGACTGCGCCCGCGGGATGATGGCAAGCGGCGAAATCGTGAACATGGAATATTCCTGGCTCCATCCCACCCAAGGCGAGGTGACGGTCCGCGGATGCGGCAAGCGGGTGGAGGATGCCGACGGTATGGTGGTTCTGAAGGGGTACCATTACACGGTCGAACAGGGAAATTTGAGTTAAGAAGAAAGCCGAACAGCAAATTTTCGGAGAGTTTTTGGATCAAATGGAATAAAAATTCGGACAGACGCGCTCTGTCCGAATTTTTTTGGTATGACGGGCATGCCAATGCTCTGTGGTGAAAGTCCACTGGGAGGTAGTTACC
>CAYRTP010000230.1:0-3511 GCA_964427175.1 uncultured Clostridium sp.
GTGTAGCTTGGGGTATTTGGGCAATCATCAAACACAAGCAGAAAAAGAAGTAAGCCAATTCCAATTTGTCGAGCTGAACAGGCGTTGAATTTTGGTGTGATTTTGGTGCAAAACGGTCCGTTTCATCATAATCGGAAAGATCTTTCGGACCGTCCGGGAGGCCGGTCCCTACAGAACGATAGATACGGATAGAGCCGGAAAGGGGGGCGAGCATATCTCATGATTACATGAGTTTGCCCCTGAACGGTTGACATTTCCCCCAATCTGTGGTACAATAAAACCGCACCCGAATCCCGACGGACCAAGAAATCTCATCAGAAAGGAATATCATCATGCTTCAAAATATCCTACAGGACAGACAGGTCCCCGCCCTCCTCTCTCGCGCCGAGATGCTGGAGATCATGCAACACGAGGTCTACGGCTGCCTCCCCCCCAAGCCCGACGCCCTGGCGTGGACGGTTCAGGAGAACTTCATCCCCAATTTCTGCGCGGGGAAGGTCACCTGCCAGCGGGTGGAGCTGACCGCCATGCTGGGGGAGCAGAGCTTTACTTTCCCCTTCGTGGCCGTGATCCCCAAGACCCTCGGCCCTCACCCCTTCTTTATCCACATCAACTTCCGCCCCAACGTGCCCGATCAGTATATGCCCTCCGAGGAGATCACCGACAACGGTTTTGCGGTGCTGTCCTTCTGCTACAATGACGTGACCACCGACAACAACGATTTTGAAAACGGCCTGGCAGGCGTGCTCTACAAGGACGGCAAGCGCGGTCCCCACGACGCGGGCAAGATCGCCATGTGGGCCTGGGCCGCCCAGAGAGTTTTGGACTACGCCGAGCAGGAGCCCCGCCTGGACAAGTCCTGCGTGACGGTTTGCGGTCACTCCCGCCTGGGCAAGACCGCCCTGTTCTGCGGTGCCACCGACGAGCGCTTCACGTTTGCCTACTCCAACAACTCGGGCTGCAGCGGTGCGGCCATAACCCGCGACAAGACGGGTGAGACCGTGGAGATCATCACCCGCGCGTTCCCCTTCTGGTTCTGCGAGGCCTATCAGCAGTACGCCAACCGCGAGCACGAGATGCCCTTCGATCAGCACTTCGTGGTGGCCTCGGTGGCTCCTCGCTACGCCTACGTAGCGGGTGCTCTGGAGGACACCTGGGCGGATCCCTATTCCGAGATGCTGTCCTGCGTGGCCGCCTCTCCTGCCTACGAGGCGCAGGGCCTGAAGGGCTTTGTCTGCGAGGATCGCCTCCCCGTACCCGGCGACCGCTGGCACGAGGGAACCATCGGCTACCACCTCCGCGCGGGCGAGCACTACTTCGGCCGCGAGGACTGGAACACCGTCATGGATTTCATTCGAAGCAAGATGTAAGGGAGGAGGAGCTGCCTCCGGCGGCTTAAGGGCCTTTTAAAAAAGGCCCTTAAGAATCCCCAAAACTTTAAAAAAGGGATTATGGGGGCCGCAAGAGGGCACCAAGAATAATAGAGGACATCACCATGGGGCCCCTGCCCCATTGGTGTAAGAAACTCCTTAAAGTAAAAAAAGGCCATTTCCGGATGTACGGGAATGGTCTTTTTGTAGGGATAGGGAAGTGAAGGAAAAATACGCGCAAAATCAGAAATGACCCTTGATCACGCTTCTCACACGCAACCAAGGGTCATCTCTGTTCGATCTTAGTATCTAACATCATTTTTGGCTATCCTCCTATTCATGGTCTGTCTTTTTACTTCTTCCTTACCCTTCTTGAAACGTATCATTTTTTCATTCATTTCTTTAACAAGAATACCGTTCGTTTTCTTTCAGGCTTAGATTTTTCAAAAGACGAGTGGTAAGTGACTTTGCTTTCGCTGATTTATATATTGAGTCCATCCGATTTTGGATCTTGCTTCGGACGTTCTCGAATTTTTGGATCAGGTGGATCAAAGTCGTTCATCTTACTTTGCCATCGGACTGTACCTCCTTGATGTGACTATAGTATAACACATTTTTTGCGAAATTGCAATATCCAAAATATACGAATGTTACAAAAATATTTTGTGTAATACGCAGAAAGTTGGTCGATTTGTCTTTTTGCACTTGAAATCAGTTGAGATTTGTGATATAATAAAAAGCTAGTTGTGTTTGTCTCCTTTAAATCATATGCCTTGCAAAGGGTGATCGACGGTCGCGTATTGACGGTCATGTATTGACGGTCATCCTGAGCGGAGCGTGTGCAAAGCACCGCGGAGTCGAAGGATCTCTTTTGAATTACAAGAGATCCTTCGACTCCGCCGCATTGCGGCTCCGCTCAGGATGACCGTTCTTTTGATTTGGATTCACTCCAATACCCCCACCGCGACCTCCAACGCCTTCACGGCGGTTTCGAGGGGGAGGGAGGGAACACCCTCGCTCGCCTGCTCGGGGAGGTAGGGAATGTGGATGAAGCCCACCTTAACCTCGGTGCCGCGGTAGGCGTGCAGGAGGGTGTAGAGCAGGTCGTTGCAGACAAAGGCTCCTGCCGAGTAGGAAAGGGCGGCGGGAATGTCAGCGGCTTTCATGGCGGCTACCATCTCGCGGACGGGCAGGGTAGCGAAATAAGCCGCTGGACCGCCTTCCACCACGGGCCGGTTGACCGGCTGAAATCCCGCGTTGTCGGGAATGGAGGCCTCCCGCAGGTTGATTCCCACCACCTCGGGGGTGACTGCCGCCCGCCCGCCTGCCTGGCCCACGCAGATGATGACCTCGGGGCCGAGGTCATGGGCCGCCTCCAGCACCCGCTCGGCGGCCTGTCCGAACAGGGTGGGGACCTCTAATTTGGTCAGCTCAAAGCCCCCGATGCGGTCGGGAAGGGCCATCACCGCCTCGCGGGCGGGGTTGACCGCGGCACCCCCGAAAGGATCAAAGCCCGTAATGAGCAATCTTTTCATGATGGGACACTCCTTTGAGAAAATGTGTTTTCGTATTTTTTCGGTAGGAACTTGGAGCACGCTCTCCAATACCAATGGGGCAGGGGCCCCATGGTGATGCCCTCTATGGCTCCTGGTATCCTCTCGCTTCTTCATAAATCCCTTTTTAAAAGTTTTGGGGATTCTTAAGGGGCTTTTGCCAAAAGCCCCTTAAGCCGCCGGAGGCACGCACGCTCTCTGTTTCAAAACCAAAAAACAGACCCACGCACCGAATCGGGTGTTGTGGGTCTGTTTTACGGTGAGCGGGGATCAGTCTCGGATCTCCACGTTCACGCGCTTGCCGCATTCGGCGGCGGCTGCCTTCATGACTGTGCGGATGGCCTTGGCAATGCGGCCGTGGCGGCCGATCACCATGCCCATATCGTCGGGAGCGACGTTGAGGGTCAGGGTGATGGTGTCATCATCCTCCTCGCGGGTGACCTTGACCTCGTCGGGGCTATCCACGATGGCGGCAGCGATGTCGTGTAAGGTCGTCTGAAGCTCTGCCATGTTCGACTCCGAAAACGGATCAGTCAATGATGCCGTTCTTCTTGAACAGGGACTTGACAGTCTCGGTGGGCTGTGCAC
>CAYRTP010000231.1:0-3499 GCA_964427175.1 uncultured Clostridium sp.
GCTGATCGTTGGCTCCAACTCGGTGGCTCCCCGCGGATGCCAGACCTTCCCCGAGTATTCCTTCGAGTGGCTCCCTCCCGAGTACGAGACCATCGCCACCCGTGAGGCTGACCCCTTCTACATCTCCGACTCCACCGCTCGCCGCCTGGATGCCGTCCATCCCTACTGGAAGGGCCGCACGGTCAGCGACCTGGCCGCCGCCAACATGGACCCCGAGGTGCTGGACGTTTTCATGAACCACGGTATTTTCACCGTGGGCAACTACTTCTACAACGGCGTTGGCCACGTCAACGTCAACTACGAGAAGGTCATCAACTGCGGCTACGAGTCCATCATTGAGGAAGCGCAGGCCGAGCTGGCCAAGCTGAAGCGGGGTCAGGGCGACTACGCCGACCGCCGCAACTTCCTGGAGGCCGTCATCGAGAGCTGTGAGGCCGTGATTGCTTACGCCCGCCGCTACTCCGACCTGGCTCTGTCCCTGGCCGCCGATTGCACCGATTCCGACCGCAAGGCCGAGCTTCTGACCATCGCCGAGGCCTGCGACCGCGTGCCCGCCAAGCCCGCCCGCAGCTTCCACGAGGCCTGCCAGGGCTTCTGGTTCGTCCAGCAGCTCATGCAGATGGAGTCCTCGGGTCACTCCATTTCCCCCGGCCGCTTCGACCAGTATATGTACCCCTTCTTCAAGGCTGACCTGGACGAGGGCCGCATCACCTACGAGGCCGCCCAGGAGCTCCTGGACTGCATTTGGGTCAAGCTCAACGATCTGAACAAGGTTCGCGATGCCGCCTCTGCCGAGGGCTTTGCGGGCTACGGTCTGTTCCAGAACCTCATCGTAGGCGGTCAGGACGAGTTCGGCCTGGATGCCACCAACGATCTGTCCTATATGTGCATGGAGGCACAGCTCCACGTCCGCCTGCCCCAGCCCTCCCTGTCCATCCGCGTGTGGAACGGGACTCCCCATTCTCTGCTGATTAAGGCCGCCGCCGTCACCCGCGAGGGTATGGGCGTGCCCGCCTTCTACAACGACGAGGTCATCATCCCCTCCATGATGTCCCGCGGTTACTCCCTTGAGGATGCCCGCGGCTACTGCATCATCGGTTGCGTGGAGCCCTCGGCCTGCCACAAGACCGACGGCTGGCACGATGCCGCCTTCTTCAACATGGTTCGTCCTCTGGAGCTGGTATTCTCGTCGGGTATGGACAAGGGCGTTCAGATCGGTCCCAAGACCATGGACGTGCTGGAAATGACCCGCTTCGAGCAGTTTTACGATGCCTACAAAGCACAGCAGGAATTCTTCATTGAAATGATGGCCCAGGCCGACAACGCGGTGGATGCCGCCCACGCGGTCCGTTGCCCTCTGCCCTTTGAGTCCTGCATGATCGACGATTGTATCGCCAACGGCAAGAGCGTCCAGGAGGGCGGCTGCCACTACAACTTCACCGGTCCTCAGGGCTTCGGTATCGCCAACGTGGCCGACTCCCTGGCCGTTATCCGCAAGCTGGTCTTTGAGGACGGCGTGATCTCCATGGCCGAGATGAAACAGGCTTTGATCGACAATTTCGGCAAGGGTGCCACCAACAAGCGCGCTATGGAGCTGACCACCGAGGCCGCCACCATGCTGGATGCCGAGGGCAAGGATGTCAACGCCGACATGATCAAGGCCATCTACACCGGCTTCAAGACCGCCGCTCACATTCCCGCCGACAAGAAGGCCCGCTATGACGAGATCCTGGCCATGATCGCCGACGTGCCCAAGTACGGAAACGACCTCCGCGAGGTGGACCTGTTCGCCCGTGAGATTGGTCAGACCTACACCAAGCCCCTGTTGCAGCACACCAACCCCCGCGGCGGTATGTTCCACGCAGGTCTGTATCCCGTATCCGCCAACGTACCGCTGGGCCACCAGGCCGGTGCCTCCCCCGACGGACGTTTGTCCAATACCCCCATCGCCGACGGTGTCGGTCCCATGTCGGGCCGTGACGTGAAGGGTCCCACCGCGACCGCCAACTCGGTGGCCCGTCTGGACCTGGGCGATGCCTCCAACGGTACCCTCTTGAATCAGAAGTTCCATCCCTCCGCCCTGGCAGGTGAGATGGGCCTGGAGAAGTTCGTAGCCTACCTCCGCGGCTTCTTCGATCAGAAGGGTATGCACGTGCAGTACAACGTCATCTCCCGCGAGACCCTGCTGGATGCCCAGGCGCATCCCGAGAACTACAAGACTCTGGTGGTCCGTGTGGCCGGCTACTCCGCCCTCTTTACCACCCTGTCCCGTTTTCTCCAGGACGATATCATCAGCCGTACCGAGCAGGTAGGGCTGTAAGGAGCGGGGAGAGCGCAAGGGAGGAACCTTCTTGAAAGAAGGTTCCCCCTTGACCCCCTCCAAGAACCTTTAAAAAATTTGATTATACAATCCTTTCCCCGTAAAACCACACTTTTTTAAGTTTTTAGGAAGTCTTGAAACCCTTTTGCAAAAGGGTTTCAAGCGGGGCTTGGAGCAGAGCCCCAAAGAAAGGACATCCCATGGCAAACTACTACGACCAGACCGGTCGGATTTTTGATATTCAACGCTTCTCCATTCACGATGGGCCGGGCATTCGGACCATTGTGTTTTTGAAGGGGTGCTATCTGCGGTGCCGTTGGTGCTGCAATCCCGAGTCCCAGGAGTACGGGATCCAGGAGCTCACCATGAACGGGACCACCAAGACGGTGGGCCAGGACATCACGGTGCGGGAGCTCATGGAGGACCTGGAAAAGGACGAGGTCTACTACCGTCGCTCGGGCGGCGGGGTCACCCTGTCGGGCGGCGAGGCCATGGCCCAGCCGGATTTCGCCGAGGCCATTCTCCGCGCCTGCCATGACAGAGGCTTCAACACCGCCATTGAGACCACCGCCTTCGCCGACCGCGAGGTGGTTGCCCGTCTCATTCCCCACATCGACCACGTCATGATGGACATCAAGCACATGGATTCGGTGAAGCACCGCGCCTTCACGGGCCAGCCCAACGAGAAGATTTTGGACAACGCCCGCTACATCGCTGAGCACGCGAACCACCTGGTCATCCGCGTGCCGGTCATTCCCGGATTCAACGATACCACCGCCGAGATCACCGCCATTGCCCGCTTTGCCGAGTCCCTGCCCGGAGTCCACGAGCTGCACCTGCTTCCCTACCATCGGTTGGGGCAGGACAAGTATGAGGGACTGGGTCGGGAGTACACCCTCGCCCACCTCACGCCCCCCACAGCCGCCCATATGCAGGAGCTGAAGGAGGCCGCCGAGCGGGAATCCGAGCGTCTGACCTGCCACCTGCGGGTGCAGATCGGCGGATAACCGAACAAGAAGGCTACGCCTTCGTTGTTCAAAAAGTTTCGCGTTTTTTCGGTCGGAATGACCGAAATTCCTTGCGGAACCAACGCAAAACTTTCGAAAGGATACGTTTACCTTATGAAAGAACTGGAAATGCACGATAAAATGCGGATCGTACAGGAGCTGGTCCCCGGTC
>CAYRTP010000232.1:0-3486 GCA_964427175.1 uncultured Clostridium sp.
CGCAAACTTCGCCGCAGGCGAATTTGCCCCGAACGAAGTGAGGAGGTTTTCAAAAAGGCCCTGACAGGCTTGCCTGTCGGACGCCAGGAGGCACGCTCTCCCTTTCAAGTTTGTGTTTATGAATTAGTATGAATGTATTTTTACTCCAAAAGCCCATGCATCACGGGCCAGGCATCGTCGGCGTAGAAGCGGTGTCCCTCGGCTCCCACCACCAGAGCGCAGTTACCGTCGGCACCCGAGGCGGCGTACAGGTTTTGCATGATGGCGAACATCTTCCGCACACCGTGAAGCGGGAAAATATCGTCATGAGCACCCGAGACCACCACCAGCTTCTTGGGGGCGATGAGGATGGCCAGATCCCCCATGTCGAAATACTTGGCGATGCCGGGGATGTAGTTGCAGGTGCAATGGTGGAGGGCAATGATGGAATCCAGGTAGGTGCTGATGGCGCAGGAGGGCATGAAGCCGTCGAAGCGATGCTCCAGGCAGGCGGTGTAGAAGGTAGCGGTGCCGCCGCCCGAGTTACCCATGAGCACCGAGCCCTCCAGGGTGATCAAGTCGGCAAAATGGGTCTCGATGGCATCCAGGATCCGCATGATGTCCCATACCCGCTCGCCCACCAGGGTGCGGCCCATGAGGATAGCGGTCATGGCAGGACGCTCGCAGGCGGGGCCGTGCTCGGTGCCGCCGCAGAGGCCGAAGGCTCTCTGCTCGATGGCCAGGGCGGCAAAGCCCTCACGGACGGCGCGGGGAGCGAAGTCGCGGTCGCCGCCCTTGATGGTCTCCTCGTCCCCGGGGTACTTGGGGATACCCAAGGAGATGTGGGAGCCCTTGGAGTGGCCCTGCAGGCAGGCGCAGAGAGGCAGAGGCCCGCTCTGCTCGGGGGGCAGGAGCAGGTCGCAGTGGGTGAAGTAGCCCTCCTCGGTCTGCAGGGTGAAGTGGATGTGGCGGTTCCCGCCCAGCATCCCTTCCTCGGTGATCTCAAAAATGGGCTCGCAGGGCTTGAACGCATCCATCCCCAACAGCTCCCACAGCTTGGCGCGGCAGGTCTCCCGCCAAGCGTCGATGGGGGTGGTGCCGTCCCAACGGAGCAGGGGGGTGGAGTTGGCGGCTACTTGTACGTGATGATCCAGGGGTAAAAAGTTTTTCATGGTATGTTCCTCCATATTTACAAAGTCACGCCATCCTTGAAGATGGCCAGATCGTGTCGGTCCAGGGCTTCGGACTTGGCTCTCACCCGTCCCGAGGCCAGGTCCAGTACGTAGTTCAGAAAATCCTCGGTCAGGGTCTCCATATTCGTCCCCGACAGGAGCACACCCGCGTCAAAGTCGATCCAGGCGGGCTTGCGGGTGGCCAGAGCCGTGTTGGACGAGATCTTGACCGTGGGGATGGGACAGCCGAAGGGGGTCCCGCGGCCCGTGGTGAACAGCACCATCTGGGCTCCCGAGGCCATCAGCGCCCCCGAGGCCACCAGATCGTTCCCCGGAGCCTGCAGAAGGGACAATCCCTTCTTTCGGACAGGCTGACCGTAGCCCAGCACGTCCTCCACGGGGGCGGTACCGCCCTTTTGGGTGCACCCCAGGGACTTGTCCTCCAGGGTGGTAATGCCCCCCGCCTTGTTGCCGGGGGAGGGATTCTCGTCGGTCCGCTCGCCGTAGCGTAGGAAGTAGGCCTTGAAGCTGTTGATGAGGTCCACCGTGGCCTCAAACTCCGCCTCGGACCGACAGCGGTTCATGAGCAGAGTCTCGGCCCCGAACATTTCGGGGACCTCGGTGAGGATGGCGCTTCCCCCCTGGGCGATCAAGCGGTCGGACAGAGACCCCAACAGCGGATTGGCGGTGATGCCCGAAAAGCCGTCCGAGCCGCCGCACTTGAGTCCGATGACCAGCTCCGAGGCGGGGCACTCGCTCCGCTCAAAGCCATCGGCGTAGGCGCACAGCTCCTCCAGGAGCCCCAGCGCGCAGGACAACTCGTCCTCACACTCCTGGGCCACCAGGAACTTCACCCGTTCCCCGTCATAGTCTCCCAGGACCTTTTTGAGCTCCTCCACGTTGCCGTTCTCGCACCCAAGCCCCACCACCAGCACGGCGGCGGCGTTGGGGTGGCGGATCATCCCCGACAGGTAGCGCAGGGTCATGGCCTGGTCCTCCCCTAGCTGGGAGCACCCGTAGGGGTGGCAGAAGGAGGCAATGGCCTCCACCCGAGGGTAGCGGCCCTTCAAGCCTTGGGCGCGGGACTCGATCTCCCGCACCAGGCTGTTGATGCACCCCACCGTGGGCAGGATCCACACCTCGTTGCGGATGCCCACCCGCCCGTCGGGACGGCGGTAGCCCATAAAGCTGCGGGGAGCCTCGGGGGTCAGCTCCTTGAAGCTCGGCTCATAGCGGTAAGTAAGCTGACCGCTCAGATTGGATTTCAGATTGTGGGTGTGGACGTGGGCCCCCGCGGGAATGTCTTCGGTGGCGTGACCGATGGGGCTGGCGTACTTGATGACGTTCTCCCCCGCTCCAATGGAGCGCAGGGCCATTTTGTGCCCCGCGGGAATATTACAGACGGCGGTAACGGTCACCCCGCCCGCCTCCAGGACCTCCCCCGCCTCAATGGGTTTGACCGCGACGGCCACGCTGTCGGCGGGGTGGATTTGCAAAAGTTTCATAGTAATAACTATAGCTTTCGCCCTGCGAAAGCTACCTTTCTTGCGGAATTGGGGCTGGTTTTGCAAAGCAAAATTGTCACCGTTTCGGTGACAAAAGCCACAAAACGCTGTTTGAAAGATGTATCTTTCAAACTTTCCTCATTTGAATATTCCCCCCGATCATAAAACCGAGGGGAATAGCGTGTATCTCGTAATTCTTTAACAGTAATTGAATTAAACTCAAAATAGTACGAATCTTTGTGTCCGCCTTCTCCCCCACCCGCTTCGCGGGAGCCCCCTCCCGGAGGGGGCCTATAAGGAAATCATTACCCGCAGGCTCCCTCCGGGAGGGAGCTGTCGCGGAGCGACTGAGGGAGAATGCGTGCTTTTCAATTTGCACGCCTCAGAGTCCATGTTCAATGCTTTTACATTGGGGATAAAATATCATTCACTCAATTATGTATCGTCACCCCAACTGCCCGTCCCGCACCTTGACCTCGAAGGTCTTGCGGACATCGGTGCTGGAGGTGGCGACGGCTACGGTGTAGTCGCCCTTGTGCATACCGTAGTTCATCCCACGGTCATAGTAGCAGAACGCCTCGGCGGGCACGTCGATGGTCACGGCTACCTTTTCGCCCACCTTGGCCTCCACGCGCTTGTAGGCCTTCAGCTCCTTGATGGGCATGACCACGTCACAGTTCTTGCCGGTCAGATAGATCTGCACAACCTCGGCACCGTCATAGGCACCCGTGTTCTCCACGGTGAGGGAGAGGGTCAGGGAGTCGCCCTTGAGCTCGCAGGCGAAGTCATCCAGAGCAAAGGTGGTGTAGCTCAAACCATAACCGAAGGGA
>CAYRTP010000233.1:0-3455 GCA_964427175.1 uncultured Clostridium sp.
GGACATCCTCGGTATGGTCACCGTGCCCACCGAGGCCGTGTTTGAGGAGCGTTGATATGACCCTGACCTACATACCAATCCTCGCCCTGCTGACGGGGGGATCGGTGGTCGGTACGACCATGGAGGCGGTCATCAACGGCGTGATCAATTTCGTCCAATCCCCCGCCTTTGCCATCATCGTGGTCCTGTTGGTCCTGCTTCTGGTGGCCTGGATCCTGCTTCGGATCTACGGCTCCATGCGCGCCGCCCGACTGGGCCGTATCCTCTACGAGCGGCACTTCTCGGAGGAGGGCGTGTACGAGGGCGACGAGGTGGAGCTCATCGAGACCATCCGCAACCCCGGCTTTTTCCCGCTCCTCGGCGTGGATATCGAGTCTTATTTCTTTAACGAATTAGAGCTGGAGGAGTACGAGGCGGACGGCTCCAGTACCATGCAGTACTGCATCTCCCGCTTCAACCTGTGGCCCTATATGCAGATCAAGCGCCGCCACCGCATCACCGCCAAGCAGAGAGGCCACTATAAGCTTCAGATCGCCACCATCTACGCCAAGAAGGCCCCCATCCCCATGGAGGCCCCCGCGGAGCTCTACGTCTACCCCAAGGCCATTCCCCTGAACCTCCCCGTCATCGCCGTGGGACGGATGCAGGGCGACTACGTCTCCAACCGACCCCTGTTCCTGGACCCCTTCTCCCTGGCGGGCATCCGCGATTACCGCTTCGGTGACTCGGTGTCCCAGATCAACTTCAAGGCCTCGGCCAAGGTCCCCATGTCGGGCTCCTCGTCCTCGCCTCTGAAGGTCAACGCCAGAGACTACTGCGCCTCCCGCCGCCTCATGATCTACATGGATTTCCACCTGCCCATGGGCAGTAAGATCGACGGTGCCGAGTACAACCGCCGCGCCGAGCGGGGTCTGTCCTTCTGCGCCGCCCTGGTGCGGGATACCATCTACGGCGGTTTCGCCGTGGGCTTTGCCGCCAACTGTAAGGCCATCGACGGTGAGATGTCCTCCCGCTTCCCCTGCGAGAGCTCGGAGGCCCAGCTCATGGCCATCATGAAGGAAATGGCCCGCATGAACCCCACCGACGGTGCCTCCTTCGCCTCGCTTTTGGAGGCCGATATCCGCGACGGTATGCGGGATACCGAGATCATCATCGTCGCCTTTGACAACAACGAGGAGGTGCTGGACCGAATCTCCACCCTGGAGCAGTTCGGCAACTCGGTGCAGACCATCATCCTGGAAGAGGAGGGCGAAGAAGATGGCCGTGAATGATCGTAACGTCAAGCTCACCGAAAGCGAGCTCAACGCCCGCTATACCCAGGCCGCCTACAAGTTCGCCCAGGCCAAAAACTGGCGGGAGTACCTGGAGCTGGCCGACGAATTCCGCTTCCTGGACACCTATAAGGACTCGGCCCAGAAGTACACCCAGTGCGTCAAGGCCGCTTCGGCTCCCGCTTACCGCGAGATCACCGACATGATCCGCACCAAGGGTGCCGAGACCACCGCCCGGGAATACCGCGAGGCCGCCCGCGTCATGCAGATCATCCAGGACTACCAGGATGCCCGCGAGGTCATGCGCGTCTACACCATCCGCGCCAACACCCTGATCTACAATCAGGCCATGGAGATCCTCTCCAATTCCGATATCACCACCGAGGAGCTGGGCGAGGGCGTGGAGATGCTCAAGAGCATCAAGAGCTTCAAGAACTGCCGCGAGCTCATCGAGCGGTTCGAGAAGTATTACTTCGACCGTATGTATTCCGAGGCCTCCGAGCTCATGAAGCGGGGCCACGTCTACAGCGAGTTCGACGAGGCCGCCGAGATGTTCGAGAAAATCGCGGTCTACTCGGATGCCGCCCAGCAGGCCGCCGCCTGCCGTAAGCAGGCCAACAAGCTCCGCCCCAAGGAGCGTAAGAAGAAGGAAGCCCCCGCCGCCGCCGAGGGTGGCAACGAGGTGGTCAAGGTCACTCGCAAGGATGCCAAGGCCTCCAAGGAAGGGAATGGTGCCGAGGGCGAGACTCCCGAGGGAGGGAAGCCCAAGCGCCGCCGCCGCGCCATGGATGACGAGACCCGCAACACCCTGGTGGAGGTCTGGCGCACCATCGACAAGCGCAAGATGCTGGAGTTCATCCTGTGGCTCCTGCTCCTGGCCGCCGACGTGGCCGCCTCCATGATCCTGCCCGGCATCGAGCATGATTTCTTCCTCATCCATCAGAACACCATCCGCTTCATCACCCTGCTTTTGGCTGTTTTCTTCGTGGCTATGGCGGTCCGCGCATTCTATCGGATGCTCACCGTCAGTATGCGGAGAAAGCTGGGCCAGGCCGCCATCCGCTTCGCCAAGAGGCTGGCCGCGCCCCTGGTCAAGGCGGTCAACAAGATGCTTCTCTCCATCGGTATCGACCTGTCCCGCCGAGGCCGTCTGGGCGGCCGCGACGAAAAGAGCTTCGTCTTTGACGACAGCGAGAAGGTCAAGAAGCCCAAGAAGAAGCTGAAGAACGAGCTGAAATGGGTGGAGCAGACCGACAACGCCGCCCGTGTCCGCTTCATTTTCATCGACTACATGATCCGCCGGATCCGCGGCGGTTACTTCATGAAGCGATGCATGACCCCTGCCGAGATCGGCCGTGAGATCGCCCTGGAGGATGACGAGAAGGCCCTGTTCGCCGCCTACGATAAGGCCCGCTACGCAGGCCAGATGGGCCGCGAGGAGATCTCCGACGCCCTCATCGGGGAGCTGCAGATGGTCAATAAGAAGCGAAGCCAGTGATTATCAAAGGAGTATCACCATGCAAAAGTATCTCATCAATCCCAATCAAAAGATCAGTCACATCTCCAAAAACATCTACGGTTGCTTCTCCGAGCACCTGGGCCGTTGCATCTACGAGGGCACCTTCGTGGGGGAGGATTCCCCTATCCCCAACGTCAAGGGTATGCGCTGTGACGTGGTGAACGCCCTCAAGGAGATGGGCATCCCCGTCCTCCGCTGGCCCGGCGGTTGCTTTGCCGACGAGTACCACTGGAAGGACGGCATTGGCCCCCGTGAGTCCCGTAAGAAGATGGTCAACACCCACTGGGGCGGCGTGGTGGAGGACAATTCCTTTGGCACCCACGAGTTCTTTGAGCTCTGCGACCAGCTGGGCTGTGACCCCTACGTCTGCGGCAACGTGGGCTCGGGCTCGGTCCGGGAGATGAGCGAGTGGGTGGAGTACATCACCTCGGGCGCGGACTCTCCCATGGCCAATCTCCGCCGTCAGAACGGCCGCGAGGAGCCCTGGGCCCTGCCCTTCTTTGGCGTGGGCAACGAGAACTGGGGCTGTGGCGGCAACATGACCGCTGAGTTCTACGCCGACCAGTACAAGCGCTACGCCACCTACGTCCGCTACTACGGCGTGGGTCCCCGCCCATACAAGATCGCGGGCGGTGCCAACTGCTTCGACTACAACTGGACCGACG
>CAYRTP010000234.1:0-3373 GCA_964427175.1 uncultured Clostridium sp.
CCTCCGGGAGGGGGCTCCCGCCAACGGCGGGTGGGGGAGAGTGCGAGGTCATGGGGGTGCTCGAATCAGGGATATTCGAGGTAGACTTTTGTCCTCGCGTTCTCCTTCCACCGCTATCGCGGTCCCCCTCCCTCCCGGAGGGAGGCTTTTGAGGAAACCCGCGTCCCCCCGTTCTCCAACTCATCCGCGGGGATGGGGCCCCGCTGACGTGGGAGATACTCCCGTCAGCGGATGCACAGCCCATATAGCAAACAATATTTCAAAGTTTTAGGAGTTCCAAGAACCCTCGCAAACTTCGCCGCAGGCGAATTTGCACCGAGCAGAGCGAGGAGGTTTTCAAAAGGGTTCTTGGCGGGTCCAGGGCAGAGCCCTGGCACTCTCCCCCCTCTCCTCATGCCTTGTGCCCGCCGATCTGTCTGTTGCGGTCCTTGGCGGTGGCTCCTTCTTGGAGGTTCATGGCTTTCATGATGGCGTTTTTGCCGTATTTTTTCTTGATGTCGATGAGGGTCTTTTGGATGCGGCGTTCGCGGTCGAGGGCTTCCTGCTCGGAGCGGCGGGCGGCCTCCTCGGCCTCGTAGTCGGTGAACATGGAGAGCTGCTCGTCCTTCTTGTCGGCCTCGACGGCCTCGGACTCGGGGAGGATGCGGGCGGCGGTGACGTTGATACGGCGGACCAGGAGGCGGTGGTCCAGGATCTTCTCGCAGAGCGTGTCCACGGCGGCTACGATGCGCTTGGTGGAGGAGGTGTACTTGCCCAGATTCACGCTCCCGTGGGCGTGCTTGGGGATCTTGCGGCCGTAGGGATCGGTCACTACGGGTCCCTTGTAGAGCTTGCTGATGGTCGGATCGGTCAGATTCTCTACGTCGTAGCCGATGGTCAATACCATCTGATCGGTCATCAACCCCTTGTCCACCAGCTCCAGGACCAGCAGGTCGGCCATCTCGCGGACCACCAGGCGGGTCTTTTCGAAATCATAGGGACATTGAAGCACCTGGCCCGAGCTCAGGCTGTTGGTCTCGGGCTTGTAGGCCTTGATGTCGGCGATGGTGCAGGGCTCCCAGCCCCAGGCGTGGTCGATCAGGAGCTCGGCGTTGATGCCGAAGAGCTTGTAGAGCAGATCCTCGTTGTGGAAGGCACGGGACGAGCCCACCGAACAGCGGGCCACGTCCCCCATGGTGTACAGCCCGTGGGCCTCCAGGGTGCGGGCGTAGCCTCGGCCCACCCGCCAGAAGTCGGTGAGGGGACGGTGGCTCCACAGGGTGCGGCGGTAGGAGGACTCGTCCAGCTCGGCTATGCGGACTCCGTCCTCGTCGGCCTCTACGTGCTTGGCCACGATGTCCATGGCGATCTTGGCCAGGTAGAGATTGGTCCCGATGCCCGCCGTGGCGGTAATACCCGTCTGCCTCAGCACGTCCTTGATGATGCGGCGGGTGAACTCGTGGGCCGACAGACCGCTTTTCTTCAGGTAGGCCGTCGCGTCCATGAAGACCTCGTCGATGGAGTAGACGTGGATGTCCTCGGGGGCGACGTGCCCCAGATAGATTTGGTAGATGCGGGTGCTGTACTCCATGTACAGTGCCATGCGGGGCGGGGCGATGATGAAATCCACCGCCAGGGAGGGGTCACGGGCCAGGTCGGCGGCATTGGCGGACTTGCCCGTCAGTTGGCGGCCCGGGGCCTTTTCACGGCGGGAGGCGTTGACCTCCTTGACCTTCTGCACCGCCTCGAACAGGCGGGCGCGGCCCGGGATGCCGTATTTCTTGAGGGCGGGGGAGACCGCCAGGCAGATGGTCTTTTCGGTGCGCTCGCTGTCGGCCACCAGAAGGTTGGCGGTCATGGGGTCCAGGCCCCGTTCGATGCATTCCACCGAGGCGTAGAAGGATTTCAGGTCGATGGAGAGGTAGGTTTTGGTTTCGGACATAGGGCCTCCTTTCGTGGGGGGAGGGAGCCTCGTAACGAGGAGCCCTTTGCTCTCCCCGTTACGGAGAGCGATTCATCAGGTCTTCTATTCCGTTTCTATTATAGCAGAAAAAAGCTTTTTTTTCAATCCCCCCGCGCAAGATTTCCTGCCTGCTCCTTCCCCATTTTCCGCCAGCTGACAAAGCCGTAGAGGTCATTGAACAAAAACACCGCGAAGCAGACGGTGACCGAGACGTAGGCGGGGTCGGTGAGGGAGGCCAGGACCCACAGCACCACCAGCACCACGTCGTTGGCGGCGTAGGCCAGGGCGAAGTAGGGACTGCGGCGGAAGGTGAGGTAAGCGGCGGCGAAGCTGGTGGCCACCGATACGGTGCTGGGGATGAGGTTGGCGGTGTTGAAGCGGGCCAGGATGAAGTAGAAGGCCACCGTAACCGCGGCGGTGAGGAGGGTGAGCAGGAGGTAGTCCCACTTCGTCAGCGTGCCTACCGACACCTGGGCGCGGTTGCCCTGATAGGGGTGGGCCAGCCAGGAGACCAGGGCCACCACCGCCATGGGGGCGGACATGCCCAGGTAGGTAATCATCTCGCCGTAGTAGGCGAAGGAGTAGGAGATGATGCCGTAGAGGATGCTGAAGGCGATCATGAGCACCTGGCCGATGGGATTGCCCTTGGCGCAGAAAATGAGGGAGGTGACCCCGATGAGGGAGGCAACCAGGGTAAGGTAGCACCCGCGGTCAAAAAGGAGGAAAGAGGTTAGGATGAGGGTCACCGATGTGATCCAAAGGGTGAGGTCGGATTTGGTGAAGTGAGGGTTCATGGGATTGGGTCCTTTCTAAAAAATAAAGCATTCCCCCGCGTATCTTCAAAGACCTAACGATACGCGGACGAATGCTTGCATTCATACTTGACTACCCGGTGGCAGTTATTTTGTTGGGGGTATTATACCACATCCCGAGGAATTTGTCAAGGGGTTCAGAGGGATGAGGTATTGAGGATCAGACGCTCCACGATGTCGGTGACCTTCTCCAGGGACTCCAGGGGGAGGTACTCGAAGCGGGCGTGGAAGTTCTCGCCGCCCGTACAGATGTTGGGACAGGGCAGGCCCATGAAGGACAGACGGGCTCCGTCGGTGCCGCCTCGGATGGGAACCACGCAGGGGGTCACGCCCACCTGCTCCATGGCCTCGCGGGCGCGGTCCACGGTGTAGAGGTGCTGATCGATGATCTCCTTCATGTTGTAGTAGGAGTCCTTGACCGTAGCGGTGGCGCTTCCCTCCCCGTAGCGGGCCTCGATTTCGGCGGCGTTGCGGAGGATGGTCGCCTTCTTCTCCTCGAACTTCTCGCGGTCGTGGTCGCGGATGATGTAGACCAGCTCGGCGTACTCGCAGTCGCCGTGGGACTCGATGAGGTGGTAGAAGCCCTCGTAGCCCTCGGTGTGGGCGGGGGTCTCACGCG
>CAYRTP010000235.1:0-3353 GCA_964427175.1 uncultured Clostridium sp.
TAATTTGTAATTTCTTTTGTTTTTTAGTCTGTCTACTTGACAGGGGGCACATTAATGCCTCGGCGGGGGAATTTTTACGCTTGTTTTACGCAAACAGCCCTCATAGGATGTTATACTATTTTACGATAAAAATCTTGAATACAGTCCCATATACCAATGGGGTAGGGGCCCCATGGTGATACCCTCTATGGCTCCTGGAATTATCGCACAGCCTCATAGATCCTTTCCAAAAGTTTTTGGAGGCTTGAACCTTTTTTCAAAAAAGGTTCAAGCCGCCGGAGGCACGTTCTCCATTCAAGGTTTATGAAAAGGCACCGTTTCCACGGTTGCAGTCTCACAGCCCTCGCCGTTGGCGGGGGCTTTTTCGGTGCCCCAGTCCCGCCACTCCATGTCGATCTCGGCCAGGGCGATGAGCCACGCATTGTCGGCCTCGGGCAGAGTGGTGTACATTTCATAGACATTTTGGTACAGAAGCCCCGTAGCGGGGTAGTATTTGCAGGAGATCTCCCGCCCGCTTGTCAGCCCGATGGTCACCTCCCGATTGACCTGGGCAGACAGGGGGGCTTTTCCTGTCAGATAGGCCTCGTCGCGGGTGTCCACGTGCCCGTAGTTATGCAGCTGACCGTACTCCTCGGTGTGGAAGCGGGGAAAAAACTGATACAGCCGCTCGATGGCCTCACGGTCGGTGACCGTGACCGACTTGACCTTGACCCGCTTGCTCACCTCGCTGTTGTAGGCGTTGCTCTTGTCAAAGCGGACCCAGGCGATATCCTCCGCCGAATCCACGCTGTAGATGGTGTCCAGCAGGTCGATCATGGTGGGGGGCTCCCCGCCTGTCAGAGCGGCGATGTCCTCATCGGTCAGCCAGCCCGAGGTGTACCAGTAGGATTCCGACAGGTCAATGGTTTCGGTCATAACGTACCCGTCAAAGATCAGCGGGTCGTAGCCCCCGTCCTCCCGCTCTTGGAGAATGTAGACCAGATCCTCCTCCCCCTCGGCGCGGTAGAAGCGGTGTCCCCCGTGGGTGGCGAGCAACTCTCCGGGGGTGTCGGGAAGACCCAGCCGCTCAAAGCGGGAGAGGGTGCGGGTCTCGATATAGCGGTAGGAGGCCAGGTGGTCCTCCACGCGGATGACCGTGAATTGGTAACTGTTGTCGGTCACCGTAAGGGGCGGGACAAAGAACCAGGCGGCGAAGCCCAGCAGTCCGATGCAGATACAGGCGGCGGCTACCCATTTCAGGGCTCGGCGCTTGGGAACCTTGACGGAACGGCGGGCGGGGGCGGTCGGCGCGGGGACGGTCAGAAGGGAATCGTCCAGCTCCCCCAACAGGGTCAGAAGATCCATGGCTTTCATAGAGTATAGCCCTCCTTTTCCAGGTGTGCTTTCAGTTTCTTGCGGGTGCGGGACAAGATCAGGAGCACCTGGGCCTCCTGGATCCCGTAGCGCACCGCCAGGTCGGCGGTGGCATCCAGGCGGATATAGCGGTCGGTGAAGATGCCCCGATCGCGGGGGGAGCATCGGAGCAGGAAGCGGGAAATGGCCTCCAACAGCTCGCGGCGGGCGTAGTCGGCGGGGATGTCCTCCTCCCCCGAGACCACCTCGGACAGCTCCTCCAGGGCCAAGGGAACCTGCCCGCCGCCCCGCTTGTCCCGATGGCGGGACTTGTAGCGGTCCAGGGCCAGATTGCGGGTGATGCGGGTGAGAAATCCCAACAGGGAAGCGGGCTTGGCGGGCGGGATGGCGTTCCATACCGCCAGGTAGGCATCGCTGACGCATTCCTCAGAGTCCTCGCGGTTGGAGAGGACGTTGTAGGCTACCGCGTAGCAACAGCCCCCGAACCGCGCGGCGGTCAGGGCAATGGCCTGCTCGTCGCGGGCCTCGTACAGGGCTATGATGTGGCTGTCGGACACCTCCTGCGGCGGGGCGGGAGGGGAGGGATGGCGGTTTGGACTCATGGCGGGCTCCTTTCTGTCTTGTGGTGAGGCCTCTACCCTATAAGACGACGTTTCGGGGGAATTCTATCATGGTATCACAGATTTTTGAAAAAATATGGCGGCGGCGTTTCGAAAATCCAAACAACGGTTGAGTCTGAAACAACGAATTGATCATTGTTTTTTGGAGAGAACTATGCTATAATAAGCGTACACCGGTGAAATACATGACAAGGAGAAACAATATGCAACTGAATATTGGAATCAAGATCCGAGAGCTCCGCCACCGCGACGGTCGGACCCAGGAGGCCCTAGCCGATGCCCTGGGGGTGACCTCCCAGGCCGTCTCCCGCTGGGAGTCGGGGGGAAGCTATCCGGATATGGAGATGGTGCCGGCGATTGCGAATTATTTTCATGTTTCGATTGATGAGTTGTTTGGGTACCACAATGACCGAGAAGAAAAGATTCGGCAGATCGTGGCGGAGGCAGAACAGGCGATGGTCGCACAGGGACGCACCATGCATAAAGGATGTCTGCCGGATGATTTTGATCAACTTCTGGATCGACTCCGAGTTGCCGCAAAGGAGTTTCCCAACGAACCGCGAATCTTGATGGAGCTGGCCCATGCACTGCATCATCGGGGCTGGAGCCATTACGGATGCCAATTGATCCGTAACGAGGATACGGGGACGTATGAGGAAGATACAACGGGTAATGCGCAGAATGAATACTGGCAAGAGGCTATAGACATTTTTGAAAAGCTGTTGAAGTGTGAACTGCACCCCCAACAGCGTAGCTTGGTGATATTCCAGTTGGTCGGGTTGTATGGCCGTATGGGTGAGCACGAAAAGGCCAAGGAGCTGGCTGCGTCCCAAAACGACGTGAGAATCTGTAAGGAGCTAATGCTGTATTATGCTACAGATGGCCAGGAAAAAGCCCGATACCGAGCCGAAGGACTGTTGGAACTTTTGTTTAGGGCACGAGGTTTGGTGTGGGATTTCGTTGTCCGTAACCCTGATGTATCGATTTCCGAATACGGCCGTCCGTTGATCCTGGCGTTTTTGCAGGTGTATGAGCAGATATTTTCCGACGGACGGTGCGGTGTATATCACTTCCAAATGGGTCAGGAATACCAGGGGCTGGCGAGACTTGAGATAAGCCGTGAGGGAGAGCTTCAAAATATCCTTACGTTTTTTGATAAGGCGTTTGATCACTTCAAAGCCTACAAGTCGCTGTGCGACGAGGGGGAGTACACCTATACCGCTCCGTTTGTGTCGGCTATGAAACCCGTAACCAAGAAAGATGTCATTCAGTTGGACGAAAAAATTTGGGAAAACGAGCTTCGGCGGTGGCCCGAGAATATTCTGTCCGAGCTCCGCAAGAACCCCAAATACGCGGAATGTTTTGCCTGGGAGAGCGGGG
>CAYRTP010000236.1:0-3246 GCA_964427175.1 uncultured Clostridium sp.
CACAGGGTGGTGTCGTAAACGTTGGTGGGGAACTGGTCGGTATCCCAGCCCAGGAGCATATCGCCCTGGTTCGCGTCGGTGGAGCCGAAGATGCCGTTGACGGTAGCCATACGGAGCTCGTGCTGGAAGGTGTGGCCGGCCAGGGTAGCATGGTTGGCCTCGATGTTCATGCGGAAGTCATCCATCAGGCCGTAGGTACGCAGGAAGTTAGCGCAGGTAGCTACGTCGAAGTCATACTGATGCTTGGTAGGCTCCTTGGGCTTGGGCTCGATGTAGAAGTCGCCCTTGAAGCCGTTGGCGCGGGCATAGTCGCGGGCCAGGGTCAGGAACTTACCCAGGTTGTCCAGCTCCAGAGCCACGTCGGTGTTGATGAGGGTATCGTAGCCCTCACGGCCGCCCCAGAACACGTAACCGGGAGCGCCCAGCTTGATGGCGGCATCGATACCGGCCTTGACCTTACCGGCGGCGATGGCGTACACATCAGCGGAGGGAGAGGTAGCGGCACCGGCCATGAACATCTTGTTGCCGAACATATTGGCGGTCACCCACAGGGGCTTGATGCCGGTAGCGTTCTGCTTCTCCAGCAGGTAGTCGGTAACGATCTCCAGGTTCTTGATGCTCTCGGCCAGGGTTGCGCCCTCGGGAGCCACGTCTACGTCGTGGAAGCAGTAGTAGTCGATGCCCAGCTTCTGCATGAGGTCGAACGCGAAGTCAACCTTAGCCTTGGCGCGCTCGATACCGTCGCAGCCGAAGGTCTTGTCCATGGTCTCGCCGCCGAACATATCGGTACCGGCCGCACAGCAGGTGTGCCACCAGCTCATAGCGAAGCGGAGGTGCTCGCCCATGGTCTTACCGGCGATAACGCGGTCCTTATCGTAGTAGCGGAAGGAGAAGGGGTTCTTGCTGTCCTTGCCCTCATAAGCGATCTTGGTGATTTCGTTGTACATGATTTTCATTTCCTTTCAAATAAAATTCAACATTTTGTTTAAAAAGTGTTTTATTGTTGTTTTTTAGCAGATACACAGTACGGTGTCCAGTCCGTCATCCTCGGAGGGGAGGGTGATCTCATACCCGTCGGAGGTCTTTACGAGACTCAACGCCTCGTTACCAAAGCGAGCGGAGGTAAACTCACGGCCGTTTTCGGGGTTGTTCAGCCGCAGGATTCCGTCCGCGGGACGGTTGAGCACGTGGAGGTAGACCAGGCTGCCGTCCTCGGACTCGGTGGAAACGCCCCACTGGTCCTTCTCCAGGATGGAGTTGGGCTTGGTGGGATAGCATCGGCCGGGGACCGTGCCGTAGATGCCATCGTGGGATTTGAGCAGATCGCCCAGCTCGCCAAGTAGCTCCCGCACGCCCGTTTCCCAGGTCTGATCGAGATAGGGACCGCAGGACCAGGCGATACCGCCGTGGTACTGGCCCTCTACCGCGATGGTACGGACCGAATAGCGGTACAGGTTAGCGGCATCGGTGGGTGCCTTGCCGCCACACGCCCACCAGTTGCCGATCTGACGGTTGACCTGGGAGTAGTGGGTGGGCAGGGTATCCGAATCACAGCTCTCGATGGAGCCGTAGTATTCCGACACGATGAAATCCGACAGGGGATGCTGATCCTCGTTGGCGGTCACGCCCGTGTTGATAAAGACCACGGCGTTGGTGTCGCGGCGCAGGATGGCCTCCTTCACCCGACCGTCCGGGCCGCCCTGGTCAAACCAAAAGCCTGCAAAGCCCGTGCCGTAACGGTCGTACAGCTCGTCCACCAGGCGGATGAGGAATTGGGTCCGCTCCTCGGAGTTGTGATACCAGCCCATTTTCTCCAGATCACAGGTGTCGATATCGTGATCGTCGTTGGGGGGCAGGTAGATCAGAAAGGGAATGCCATAGGGGGCCAAGCCTTCCATCAGCTTGCGGGGCAGATCGGCGGTTTCGGTGCATTTATGGGCGCAACCCGTGGCCTTCATGGTTTCCGAGGGGAACAGCAGGTTGAAGCCTGCGTGGGCCAGAGTAAACACCACGTACTCCGCTCCCAGGTCAAAGGCGGTCTTGGCGAAGGCCTCGCCGTCAAACAGGGCGGCGGCTTCCTCGGCGGAGCGGGCCCCGCGGGGATCGGTGGCGGAATAGTGGGTTCCGCCCCAATCGGTGCCCGTGGCGGTATTGTAGGTCGCGTAAGTATAGCTGGCAAAGAGTCCCACACGTGCGCGGGCGAAGTAATCCTTGTTGATGATCCGATCCATGGGACTGTACCTCACTTTCGCAAAATTTTGAACAGCTCTGCGCGTATATGTCAGATGCGGGCTACGCCGGTCTCGTGAGCGGCCTTGATAACGGCCTCTGCCACCACGGGAGCCACGCTCTTATTCAGAGCCGAAACAATGATGTTCTCCTCGTTGACCTCGTCCTCGGGGATCAGGGAAGCCAGCGCGCGGGAGGCGGCGACCTTCATCTCCTCGTTGATGCAGGAGGCGCGGCAGTCCAGCGCACCGCGGAAGATGCCGGGGAATGCCAGGAGGTTGTTGATCTGGTTGGGGAAGTCGGAACGGCCGGTACCCACGATGCGCGCGCCTGCTTCCTTGGCCAGGTCGGGCATGATCTCGGGGGTGGGGTTAGCCATGGGGAATACGATGGAGTTCTCGGCCATGGAGGCGATCATCTCTTTGGTCACGATGTTGGGAGCCGAAACGCCCACGAATACGTCCGCGCCAACCAGAGCGTCAGCCAGGGTGCCCTGCTTGTGCTCGGCGTTGGTGATGGCGGCCATGGCGGCCTGGGCGGGATTCATGCGCTCGTCGCCCTCGCAGAGGATGCCGTTGATGTCGCACATCAGCATCTTCTTGGGGTCAGCGCCCATGTTGATGAGGTGCTTGGCGATGGAGATACCGGCGGCACCCGCGCCGCTCATGGTGATGCGGACCTGGCCCAGCTCCTTGCCGGCCACCTTCAGGGCGTTCAGCATAGCGGCGGCCACCACGATGGCGGTACCGTGCTGGTCATCGTGGAATACGGGAATATCGCAGGTCTCCTTGAGTCTGCGCTCGATCTCGAAGCAACGGGGAGCCGAAATGTCCTCCAGGTTGATGCCGCCGAAGCTACCGGCCAGCAGGGTGATGGTGTTGACGATGGTATCCACGTCCTTGGAGCGGATGCAGAGGGGGAACGCGTCCACGTCGGCAAACTCCTTGAACAGCACGCACTTCCCCTCCATAACAGGCATACCGGCCTCGGGGCCGATGTCGCCCAGGCCCAGAACGG
>CAYRTP010000237.1:0-3241 GCA_964427175.1 uncultured Clostridium sp.
GGCCACCGTCTTGCCGTCGGGGTTCTGCTTCATGTAGAAGGACTTGATGGCGGCGGGATAGTTGACCACGAAGACGGGACGGCCGAAGTGCTCGTCGGTCAGGTACTTCTCGTGCTCGGTCTGGAGGTCACAGCCCCACTCCACGGGGTACTTGAACTCACGGCCGCTGTTCTTGAGGATCTCAATGGCATCGGTATAGTCCAGCTTGACGAAATCGTTGGAGAGCATCTTGTTGAGCTTCTCAATGACACCCTTCTCCACCCACTGGTTGAAGAACTCCATCTCCTCAGGGCAGTTGTCCATAACGTCCTTGACGATATACTTAATGAAGTCCTCCGCGATCTCGATGATGTCGTGGATGTCGCAGAAGCAGACCTCGGGCTCCACGTGCCAGAACTCGGCCACGTGACGGGTGGTGTTGGAGTTCTCGGCGCGGAAGGTGGGACCAAAGGTGTAGATACGGCCCAGGCCCATAGCGGCCATCTCGCCCTCCAGCTGGGCGGAGACGGTCAAACCTGCCTTACGGCCGAAGAAATCGTTTGCGTAGTACTCGGCCTCGCTCTCGGCGGTGGCGTTCCAGGGCAGAGTGGTGACGCGGAACATCTCACCCGCGCCCTCGCAGTCGGAGCCGGTGATGATGGGGGGATGGACGTAGCGGTAGCCGTTCTTGTGGAAGTACTGGTGGATGGATTGAGCCAGCTGATCGCGGACGGCGAAGACCGCCTCAAAGTAGCGGGCACGGACACGGAGGTGGGGGATGGTCCGCAGGTACTCCAGGGTGTGGCGCTTCTTCTGCAGGGGGTAGTCGGAGGGGCACTTGCCCAGGATGGACAGGGTCTCCACGTTCATCTCCACGCCGTTGCGGTCGGAAGCAATGAGGGTACCGGTGGCGGTCAGGGACGCGCCCACCATCATGGCCTCGCGGACGTCCTCCTCGGAGATACCCTCGGAGCCAACATTGGCCTTATCAATGACCAGCTGCAGATTGCGGAAGCAGGAGCCGTCGTTGACCTCCATAAAGGAGACGTTCTTGGAATCGCGGGCGGTACGGACCCAGCCGCAGATAACCACCGAGGTGCCCACGAAGGACTCGGACTCGGCAAACAGCTTTTTGATGTCTGTGTGTTTCATGATCTATGTTTCTCCAATCTTGGAAATTTTCAAACTACATTTTTATATTATAGCACAAATCTTTTGAGATTACAAGGGGATTCTGAAAAAAAGTCGGGGGGATCGCGGTATTTTTTGTGGGGGAATGGTTCTTTCGGGGGAATGAGCGGACGGCCAATGGCCGCCCCTACGGGGGAACGGCGGGGGATGTGTAGGGATGCCCCTTCGGGGCCAGCGTCTCGCCTCCCGCCAAACGCCCGTAAGTCGCGGGTAAGCGGGCGGGGTAACCCCGCCCCTACGGGAAAATGGGGAACTGCCGTAGGGGCGGCCATTGGCCGTCCGCGTTTTTCTCTCCGCCCGAGGGTGGTGGTGAGAGGGCGTTCTCAATCGGGCGTTTTTTTCATTTTCCTCACCAAATACCCGATCACGCCCATCCCCGCCGTCACCAACGCCCCGCCGATACCGAGGGTGAGGACGTAGGCGGCAAAGAACACGGGGTAGGGGGTGTGATCCTGGAACCAGGACAGCACGGGGATCCTGCAGTCCCCGTCGCGGGCGATGTAGAACATATTGAAGATCTGCTCCCCCGCAAAGCCCAGGGCCAGCTCCAGCTCGTTGAGGCAGAGGGCCAGGAATGGCATGGGCAGGTAGACCGCCGCGGCGGTGAGGGCGGTTTTGACCGACGGCGTGACCGTGCGGGTCAGCCACAGGTAAAGCCCGAAGATCAGCATGGCCCCGTGCCACACCATGGTGTGGAGATCCAGAAACAGGATCTCGTGGAACACATCGGAGGAGGGGTAGAACAGTACCGCGCACCCCGCCACGGGGGAGTAGGTGGCCAGGAAATTCAGGAGGGCCTGCCGTACCCGTCCCGCAGGCAGGCACAGGGCGGCCAGGGCGGCGTAGATGGGGGTGGAGCAGAACTGGAAGGGGAAACGGTCCCAGTTGTAAGCCCAACCCGAGGCGGGGTGGTAGCTGTAGGCCAGCTGCTTCCCCACCTCCAAAAGGAGCAGTCCCACCCCAAAGACCGCCAGCCACCGCCGCAGGGACCGTTCCCCGCGGGGGAGGCGTTTATGAAAGACCACCATCAACACCCCAACGGCCAGGATGACCGCCACCGACACCAGGTGGAACACCCCGAAGGGCGCGGGCGGGGCAGACAGGCGGGGGGTATGGTCCAGAAGATATTCTATGATGCCCATAGGCGGCTCCTTTCGGGGGATTTTCGAGGGCAGTTCCCTGCCCTCGGACGGGGCGTACGGCGGGGGACGGTCATCCCGCTCGGAGCGAAGCAACAAGCGGGGGACGGTCATCCTGAGCGGAACGAAGTGGAGTCGAAGGATCTTTAAACGGACTGGAGATCCTTCGACTCCGTGCTTCGCACTCCGCTCAGGATGACCGTTTGAGCGTTTGAGCGTTTGAGCGTTTGAGCGTTTGAGCGTTTGAGCGTTTGACCATTCAC
Organism: uncultured Clostridium sp.; assembly: GCA_964427175.1. Classification (GTDB taxonomy): domain Bacteria; phylum Bacillota; class Clostridia; order Oscillospirales; family CAG-272; genus CAMEON01. The sequence goes on from CAYRTP010000237.1 coordinate 2,573, forward strand.
TTCGGTCCGTTGGTTTCAAGCCCTTACCCACCCATTATACCACAAAACCCCGCAGTTTGCAAGCCAAAATCGAACCCCTCGGAGATTTGGCAACATCCACAAAAATCGAGTTTTCTTTTCGTACAACATGACGTAAAAAAAGGCTTGACAAAATGACGGTTTTGTATTATAATAGTGCAATGGTTTTTACCACACTAAAGTGTTAAAGGAGACCGGATATTTCATGAAGCCTCTTCATAATGCCGACGTGGACGCGCTGTTTGAGGCGGTCCTTTCCCTTGAGACGGTGGAGGAATGCTATGCTTTCTTCGAGGATGCGTGCACCATCAAGGAAATTCTGGATATTTCCCAACGGCTCAAGGCCGCCAAAATGCTCTCGGCGGGGGCCAACTACGCCGACATCAGCCGGGAGACCGGCATGAGCACCGCCACCATCAGCCGTGTCAGCAAGTGCCTGGAATACGGAGCCGGCGGGTACCGTACCGCCATCGAACGGACCGCCGGGGCCGAGCGGGATTTGGCACCCCTTGCCGGTGACGGTCAGTAAGCAATTCAGTAAGCAATATCAATATTAGGCGATTGTAAAAATCCATAAACGATACTGGCGTATTTTCTTGCCCTCCCCAGCGGGGAGGGGGGACCGCGATAGCGGTGGGTGAGGAGAGCGGG
>CAYRTP010000238.1:0-3224 GCA_964427175.1 uncultured Clostridium sp.
TCTTAGGAGTTCTTAGAACCCTTCTTTCAAGAAGGGTTCTAAGCCGCCGGAGGCAATCATTCATCCTCAAGAATTTCTATCAGCCCCCGAAAGGAGCCGCCATGGATATTTTGAACCGCCGTCCTCTGTTTACCTGTTGCGCTGTTTTCATGCTGGCCTCTCTGGCGGGGATCCCGCTGGGGATCATGGGAAAATGCATCCTCGGCGGTATGACGCTGGCGGGAACCATCCTATACGCCTGTCGGCAAATCAAATCCAAGCAGAACACCCGCCGCGCTGTCCTGGCGGTTGTGGCGGGTATATTGGCCTGTTTGGCCCTGTTGGAGTCCGCCCTCACCTTCCAAAGCCCCGCGCGGACCCGATTGCAGACCCTGGAGCATCAGGTCGTTCAGGTAGAGGCCGTCATCACCGACCGCCGCGGATCGGGCGGAAACATGACGGCTTACACCCTTTCGCTGGAATCCGTCAACGGAAGATCCGCGGATGGCCTGGCCCTCCTGACCTGCGCATACACCGCCACCCTCCGCCCCGGGAACGAGATTACCTTGGAAGCGACCCTTATTCCCCTGTCCGAGGCCGCGGGAGACGGCTACGATGCCACCGCCCTCCTGGGCGACGGCTACGTGATCGGTCTGCTCTCCGAGAGCGGCGACCCGCTGGCCGTTACCCGCCCGGATAGCTCCCTTCTGCGGGTGAAGGCAGGGAACCTCCGCCGAGCCCTGGGAGCTCGCCTGCATCTGTTGACGGGCGATGAGGCCCACGGACTTCCCTCAGCCCTGCTTTTGGGGGATAAATCCCCGCTTTCGGATACCATCCGACGGGATTTCGGACGGGCTGGCGTGTCCCACCTGCTGGCCATCAGCGGTCTGCATCTGACTTTGTTGTTCGGTCTGCTGGAGCTGATCCTCCGCTTTTTGGGGATTCCCAAAAAGGTCCGTGCCGTCCTGTTGGGGGCGTGCGGAGTCGGCTACCTGATGGTTTTGGGCTTTCCGCCCTCGGCCACCCGCGCCGCCATCATGCTGGGAGTGACCTACCTCTCCTATATGTGCTCAGAGACCGTCGATCCCCTGACCTCCCTGGGGCTGGCGGGGGCGGTGATCCTGGCGGCTACCCCTTACGCCGTGCTGGACGCAGGCTTTTGGATGTCCTTTTTGGCTACCCTGGGTCTGGTCACCCTGGTCCCGCCCTTGACCGAGTGGATGACCCGTCCCACGGTCAAGGACCAAACACGCCCCATGCTGTGGCGGGTGATCCGACTGGATCTGCTGAAATTCGCGGCTGCGCTGGCCGTAGGCCTGATCGCCGTGAGCTTTACCCTGTCGGTGGTGGCCGCCGTCATCGGGGAAATGGGGATCCTATCCCCCGTCTCCACCATCCTGCTGACTCCGTTCTGTGCCGCCATCCTGTTGCTCTCCCTGGCCGCTCTGCCCTTGGCGGGTACCGCGGCGGGGGTCATGTTGGGGCAAGCGGTAACCTATATCAGCGCAAGCATGGCGGAGCTGACCACATGGATGGCCCAACCGTCCTGGGCGGTGGTCTCCCTGCGCCACCCCGCCGTGGTGCCCATCGCGGTTGCCATGCTGGCGGTGACTTTGGTGCTCCTGGTGGTCCGCCTTCCCGAACGCCGCCGATTCTTGGTAGCACTTCCCATGGTGATCGGTTGGATAGCCGTGGGCGGTGTGCTGACCATCCATGCGGGACTTACCGGCGACCAAGTTGACGTGACCTACCTCCAGCCTTCCGCCGTCTCGGAGTCCCTGGTGATGGTGTCGGGCTCCCAAGGCATGATCTGCGACCTCTCCAACGGCTCGCTGTCCGCCATGACCGCCGCCGCGCGGGAGGCCAAATATCGGGGAGCTACCGAGCTGTCGGTCCTCATGCTCACCCACTACCACAGCCGCACCTCGGGTGCGCTGGCCACCATTTTTGACCGTGAAACAGTCCGCGCCCTGTGGATGCCCGAGCCCCGCGACGAGGAGGCGTATTTCCTGATGCTGGCTTGCCTGGAAAAGGCCGAGGCCTCGGGGGTTCCCGTGTTTCTGTACGAGAATGGGGAAGCCTTGCAGGTCTTTGGGGAGGGACAACTGATTTTGGAAACCATGTCACTTGCCCGCTCGGATCAGCCCGTCCTGCTGGTCTCGCTGGACCTGACTACCCGTCATGGGAGCAGGGAGCGGCTGGTCTACTGCGGCGGATCGGTCTTTGAAAGTGACCTGAACATTCGTGCCGCTGAGATGATCTCGGAGGCGCAAGCCGTGATCTTCGGCCACCACGGTCCCCTGCTTCGGGCTCCCTACGGGGAGGGGCTGGACCTGACCCAAGCCGAAATCATTGTTTTCTCCGCTCACGGCGATGCTGCCGCGTGGTTTGCCCCCGATGTCCTGCCCGCAGGCATCCCCGTGTGGGTGGGCCAGAAACGGCTGACCCTGCCAACCGACTGATCATCTCACGAAAATCCCTGCCACCCTTTCGGCGGCAGGGATTTTCCTTATAACAAAATTGACTCAATTCTCCTATATTTCGTCAAAACCCCTTGACCCACGGCGGATTATTTGCTATAATATACCTATCTGTATCCACCTGCCGAAATGACCGACGGTGGCCAAAATGGAGGAATGACGTATGGACTACGCATTGTTATATGATAAGATCTACGCCTGCTGGCTGGGCAAGCGCATCGGCGGAGCATTGGGGGCTCCCGCACAGGGAGAAGCGGAGGCCGTGGACCCCAACGAGTATCCCGTCCTGGATATGCCCGATCTGACGGGCTTGGACCTGCAACTCTTGAATCTGCACGCCCTGGAGGCCTACGGAACAGGCCTGACGGCCGAGCATATTGCCGACGAGTGGAGCGAGCATTGTTTCTGCCCGCGTGATGAGTACGGCCACGCCGCTACCGCCCTGCGCCTGGGCTTCAAGCCCCCCTATGCGGGTATGTTCGATAATCACTTCACCGATTGCCTGGGGGCCGCCGTCCGCACCGAGATCTGGGCCGCCGTGGCCGCGGGAAATCCCCGCCTGGCCGCCTGCCTGGCACGGCAGGATGCCCTGGTGGACCACGCAGACGGTGAGGGCCTCTACGGTGCCGTTTTCACCGCCGCCCTGGAGTCCGCCGCATTTGAGCTGACCGACCTCCCCACCCTCATCCACGAGGCGTTGACCCATATCCCCGCCGAGTCCCGCGTCAGCGGAGCGGTAGCCCTCCTCTTGGACCGCTACGAGCA
>CAYRTP010000239.1:0-3198 GCA_964427175.1 uncultured Clostridium sp.
TTGATCTCGGGGATCACCATGGGCACGTCGGGGGTCCAGCGGTGAGCGGAGTTGTTGGAGACTACGGGGATTTCAGCCTTGGCGTACTTCTCCTCGAGAGCCTTGATCTCCTCCTTCTTCATATCCACGGCGCAGAATACGAAGGAGCACTTCTCCTTCATGGTCTCGATGTCGTTCTCGGCATCCACCACGATCATGTCCTTGTACTCCTCGGGCATGGGGGTAGCCATCTTCCAGCGAGCACCTACAGCCTCGGCGTAGGTCTTACCGGCGGAACGGGGGGAGGCGGCCAGAGCGGCGACCTCAAAGTAGGGGTGGTCGTGGAGCAGGGTCAGAAAACGCTGACCCACCATGCCGGTAGCACCGACAACACCGACCTTCATCTTTGCGTTGTTCATTGTATGTTACCTCTTTTCTGTGAGATGTTTTATTTAATAAGGATATTTCATTATAGCACAATTGTGACCGAAATTCAATAGTGAAAATCCCCGAAATCGGGGCCAATCTGCCTCCCGCTTTGGAGGTGTTTCACACCAAAGCCCCCTCTTTTTTCCTTCACTCTCTTGACAAACGGGGGGCGGGTATGCTATACTATGCTTGTCTTTATGACCGTTAAACGACAAACCGAAAGGAGACTACCATGATCCGACTCATCCCCACCCCCCATAACACCACCATGTCCGATGCCCGCGTGGCCGTGACTCCCTGCTATACCGCCGAGGCTTCCCTGGCCGATGCCGCCGCCACCCTGGCTGAATATGCCCGCCGCACCCACGGCGTGACCCTGACCCAAGGTCAGGGCGGCATCACCTTCGCCCTCGATGCCACCCTCCCTGCCGAGGGCTATACCCTGGAGGTCACCGCCGAGGGTGCCGCTGTCAAGGCCGCCGATGCCGTAGCCGCCCAGCACGCCGCCGTCACCCTCATCCAGCTCATGGACAAGACCGCCGACGGTCTGACCCTGCCCGCCGGCACCCTGGAGGATGCCCCCAAGTGCAGCTACCGCACCGTCATGATCGACCTGGCCCGCGACTGGCACGAGCTCCACGTGCTCTACGAATACGTGGATATGTGCTGCTTCTACAAGGTCCGCTACCTCCACCTCCACTTCACCGACGATCAGAGCTATACCCTTCCCTCCAAGGCCTTCCCCGGCCTGTCCACCGAGGGCCGTCACTACACCGAGGAGGAGATCAAGGGTCTTCTGGCCTACGCCAAGTCCCGCGGGGTACAGATCATCCCCGAGATCGACGTGCCCGGCCATACCTCCAGCTTCTCCGCCGCCTACGGCGACATCTTCGGCCGCGACGGCATCATCTGCCTGTCCGAGGAGTCCATGGAGGCCATGTCCACCCTGTTCCGTGAGCTCTGCGAGTTGTTCTCCGACTCCGACTACATCCACATGGGCGGCGACGAGGCCTTCATCGACCGCTGGACCGCCTGCGACAAGTGCCTGAACGCCTTCCGCGCAAACGGTGTGGACGTGGACAAGTACCTGGCGAGCGACGAGACCCGCCACGATCTGGCCGAGATCATGTACGCCACCTTCATCAAGCGCATCTGCGAGGTCATCCTGGCCTGCGGCAAGACCCCCGTGGTCTGGGAGGGCTTCCGTGAGGACACCAACCACATGATCCCCCACGAGGCCCTCATCGTCAGCTGGGAGAACTACTACCAGCCTACTCCCCAGCTCCTGGAGGGCGGCTTCCGCCTGGTCAACGGCTCCTGGTGCCCCATGTACGTGGTGACTCCCAACACCCACTGGTCCCCCGAGGAGATCTACAACTGGAACATCTACACCTGGCGGCCCATCCACTCCAAATCCCCCTACGCGGGTAAGACTCTGACCATCGAGCCCACCGAGCAGGTGGAGGGCGGTATGCTCCTGGCCTGGGGCGATCGCATCATGCACTTTTACCCCAACCTGCCCGAGGGTGTCCGCGAGGAGCAGCGGCTCGTCGAGGAGCGCGTCCTTCCCTTCACCGAGAACGTATGGAACCGCGTCAAGCCCACCGACTGGGACGAGTTCAGCCCCCGCATGACCGCCGTGGCCGAGCTGTATGAGGCGTTCCGGACTAATAAGTAAAAGCACGTCCGTGGGGCTCTCCCTTCGGGAGAGCTCCCGCCGTAGGCGGGTGAGAGCTCACCGCAAGCGGGTGAGAGCTCACCGCAAACGAGTGAGAGGGCAATATTTCTTAGGAAACGGCCCTCTCCGTCACGCCCTGCGGGCGTGACACCTCCCCCGGAGGGGGAGGCTTAACTTAATGACATTGGGTAGGGGAGGGGCTTGCTCCTCCCGAAATCTGTCCAAATTGAAGACCCATATCAAAGATATCTGAATTTTTTTACGAAAGCGGGAGGAGCAAGCCCCTCCCCTACGACAACCTAAAGTTTTAGGCGTTACAAGATAGTAGGGGCGAGCATCGCTCGTCCGCTACGTAAAGCAAGCGGACGGCCAATGGCCGCCCCTACGTCATCCCACCAAATATTTCAGGAGGTTTTCCATGTCGATTCCCATTCCCGAGAAACGCATTGCGGATTTTGAAAATTTAGGCTTCGGTATGTTCATCCACTGGGGACTCTACTCCCAACTGGGTAAGGGCGAGTGGAGCCAGTGCATCCACCGCATCCCCATGGATGAGTATGCCAAGCTCCAGAACACCTTCACCGCCTCCGAGTTCGATGCCCGCCGCATTGTCAGCGTGGCCAAAGCCGCCGGGGCCAAGTACATCACCCTGACCACCCGCCACCACGAGGGCTTCTCCCTCTACGATACCTGCGGGCTGAACACCTTTGACGCGCCCCATTCCCCCTGCGGGCGGGACCTCATCCGCGAGTTCGTGGATGCCTGCAACGAGCAGGACATCATGCCCATGTTCTACCACACCACCCTGGATTGGTACAACCCCGATTTCAATGACAATTTCCCCAAGTACCTCCAATACCTGCGGGATTCGGTGGAGATCCTCTGCACCAACTACGGTAAGATCGGCGGCTTGTGGTTCGACGGTAACTGGTCCAAGCCCGACGCGGATTGGGAGGAGGATGCCCTCTATACCGTCATCCGCCAGCACCAGCCCGAGGCCATCATCGTCAACAACACGGGGCTCTCCCACCGCGGCGAGGTGGGTAACCTCCAGCTGGACAGCGTCACCTTTGAGCAGGGGCGTCCCACCCCCATGGACAGAGAGGGCCACC
>CAYRTP010000240.1:0-3196 GCA_964427175.1 uncultured Clostridium sp.
ACGTGGATTCCTTCATGGAGGAACTGCAGAAGCTCAAGAAAAAGCATGGGAATACCCCCAAAACAGAGTAACGAAAAGCCCGCGACCGATACATCGCGGGCTTTTGTAAATAAACTGTAAACAGTTGGAAAAAGGGGTAAAAATGCGGCGGTTTTGCCGTCTTATAGGGTAGAGGCAGAGAGGATCCCAACATCCCTCTGATTGAAATTTGGAACAGAGTTGAAAAAGTGCCAATTGATATGCTCGCGTTCTCCCCCACCCGCCAAAGGCGAGCCCCCTCCCGGAGGGGGGCCTACGAAGGGAACCGCCGCCTTTAGGCTCCCTCCGGGAGGGAGCTGGCGCCGTAGGCGACTGAGGGAGAGTGCGTTACAATGAGGTTAGCACAAACCTATAGTCACGTAGGCTCCTTCCACCGCTATCGCGGTCCCCCTCCCTCTCGGAGGGAGGCTTTTACGGTGGCATCTATATACTCGCAGACCCCCCGAAAGTTTGTGTTGATTTGTCGGTTTGTAAATCGTATAACTTTCAGATCATAGCCTTCCAGGATTTCAGTACGGAATTCATCTTTTTGTCTGCCTTCCTTGGTATAATGCTGTGACCCATCAATTTCTATGATTAGTTTTGCTTTGTGACAGTAGAAGTCCGCAATGAAATCATCTATTGCTTTTTGTCTCTGAAATCTAATTTCATATTTCGACAAAAAGTCGTACCACAAATGATTTTCCTGCGGTGTTGCATTCTTACGAAGTTTTTTGGCGAGAGTAATATTCTTTTCGTTATAATCAAGTGACATAGTTGCTCCTCCAATGGTACATCAAATTCATTATAACATAAATTGGCAGAGAAAACAAGATCTCTGCCGACATTTTGTGCCTGTATTCTCTCCATTAAGAGCAACAGAGAAGCGTCGCGGGCTTTTGTAAATAAACTGTAAACAGTTGGAAAAAGGGGTAATAATGCGGCGGTTTTGCCGTCTTATAGGGTAGAGAACCAAAACTATCAGGAGGTTTCCACCATGAAACACACGCTTCGCGCCGCCGTTACCCTGCTTTTGACCGCCTGTATCCTGTTCGGCTCCGCTGCCGCCCTGACGGGCTGTACCGTCTCGGTCAAGGCCTCCGAGCTGTCGGCGGACTATACCCGCACCGCCACCGAGGAGGGGGAGGTCACCGATGCCTTTGTCGCCGCCATGGCCGACTTTTCCTTGGCCCTGACCAACACCACCCTGTCCCGCGAGAAGGCCGACAAGGCCAACCACCTCATCTCCCCGCTGTCCGCCATGATCTGCCTCTCCATGCTGGCAAACGGAGCCGAGGGCGAGACCCTGGCCCAGATGGAGGCGGTGCTGGGCATGAGCGTGGCCGACCTCAATACCTGCCTCTACGCCTACACCAAGGGGCTGTACGTGGGGGAGGGGTGTAAGGTCTCCCTGGCCGATTCCATCTGGTATCGGGAGGGCGGGAACTTTACCGTCCGAGAGGAGTTCCTGCAGACCTGCGCCGATTGGTATGAGGCCCAGCAGTACGCCGCCCCCTTTGATGAGCAGACCCGCCGCGACATCAACAACTGGGCCAAACAGTACACCGACGGCATGATCGACCGCATCCTGGAGGATCCCATCCCCGTGGAGACCGTCATGTACGTGGTCAACGCTCTGGTCTTTGATGCCAAGTGGCAGGAGGAGTACGAAAAGCATCAGATCACCGAGCGGACCTTCACCTCCCTGGACGGCACCGAGGCCTCGGTGGAGATGCTGCACTCCGACGAGTCCACCTATCTGACGGCGGAGGGCGGGCAGGGCTTTGCCAAGCCCTACAAGGGCCGCGCCTACAGCTTCGTGGGCCTGCTCCCCGACGAGGGAGTCAACGTCTACGACTTCGCCGCTACCCTCACGGGAGAGGCGTGGGTGGCCATGTGGCAGGGCCGCGAGACTGCCGCGGTGCAGGTCCGTATTCCCGAGTTTTCCTATGACAGCTTCATGGAGCTGACCCCCGTTCTGGAGGAGATGGGCATGGTGGATCTGTTCGATGACAAGAAGGCCGACCTGTCGGGCATCGGGACCACCACTCTACTCAACCTGTACTGCTCGGGGGTCTATCAGAAGACCTACATCGAGGTCAACCGCAACGGCACCAAGGCCGCCGCCATCACCTGGGCCACCAACGACGAGGCCGCCATGCCCATCGAGCCCAAGTACGTCTACCTGGACCGCCCCTTCGTCTACGCCATCGTGGACAACGCCACGGGCCTGCCCCTGTTCGTGGGTGTGGTGAGTGAGCTGGGGTGATGGTGCGGTTGGGGGACCGCTTGTAAGTGAAATGTCAGTTTTCGATAATGCCGTGTTGTAGGGGCGGCCATTGGCCGTCCGTACATGGTGCCTCCCCGCGTGACGGACGAGCGATGCTCGCCCCTACGAAGTATGCGGGCGGGGACGTGAAACAGAAAGGAGCCAACCGACCATGAAATACTACGGAAAAGAAAAATGCCGCATCCTCAAGGAGATCCGCGCCGAGATCGCCAAGCAGAACGACATCGAGTGGGTGGTATCCGAGTGCAAGCACCAGGGCAACTGCAAGGGCACCTGCCCCAAGTGCGAGCAGGAGGTGCGCCAGCTGGAGGAAGCCCTGGCCAAAAGGGAAGCGTTGGGAAAGAAGGTGGCCGTGGTGGGCATCTCGGCTACCATTGCCCTGTCGGTGACGGGGTGCGATCCCTTTACCCAGCCCACCGACGGCATGATGCCTGTGGAGGGCGGCACCACCCTGCCCACGCGACAGACCGAGGTGCAGACGGGGGAGTCTGACTCGGTGGATCCCGTCATCAAGGGGGCCTACTACGCCCCCGATGAGTCCGACACCCTGCCCGAGGAGACCGCCACCGCGGGGGTACCCATGTACCCCGAGGAGACAACCGAGCCCTGCGTGGTGGAGCCCATGGGGGATATGCCTGTGCAATAGATGTGCTCGATAACCTTTATGTCGCATCCGATTGACGGAAAAGAGCGGTATGTTTTATGGAGACCCTCATCCGTCACGCCCCGAGGGCGTGCCACCTTCCCCCAGGGGAAGGCAAGAAGTTTTCGTTCCTCGTTATTTCCTAAATCAAGAGATACTCATCTGTTTGGGAAAGAAAGACTACGTCCTCGCCTTCCCCTGGGGGAAGGTGGCATCCGAGCTTGCTCGGATGACGGATGAGGGTC
>CAYRTP010000241.1:0-3128 GCA_964427175.1 uncultured Clostridium sp.
CCATCGCCGCCCGGTGCGAGGAAGCCGCCGAGCGCATGAAGAAGCACCTTCCCGCCGAGACCAAGGCCAAGCAGGCCGCCGCTCTCCTGTCCCTGTCGGGGCTGGTGGATCCCAAGGAGATCAACGAAAAGATCCTGGTCCCCGGAGGCGGTCACGGCTACTCCACCTTCTACGGCTACTACATCCTGGCCGCCAAGGCTCTGGCGGGCGACCACGCAGGCGCGCTCCGCGACATGAAGGAATACTGGGGCGGTATGCTGGACATGGGCGCCACCACCTTCTGGGAGGACTTTGACCTCAAGTGGATGGAGAACGCCGGCCGCATCGACGAGGTGGTTCCCGAGGGCAAGGTGGACATCCACGGCGACTACGGTAACTACTGCTACGTCAAGTTCCGTCATTCCCTCTGCCACGGCTGGGCTTCGGGTCCCTGTCCTTACCTCTCCAACTACGTGTTGGGTGTCAAGAACCTGGCTCCCGGTAAGTACGAGGTCAAGCCCGACCTGGCTTGGCTGGATTGGGCCAAGGGTACCTACCCCACCCCCAAGGGTCAGATCAAGGTCTGGGCCTTCAAGGATGCCGAGGGTAAAACCGTGGTCAACATCGAAGCCCCCGAGGGCATTGAGATCATCCGCGGCTGATTTATAGGAGAGCGTGCCTCCGGCGGCTTAAGGGCCTTTTGGAAACCTCCTCGCTACGCTCGGTGCAAATTCGCCTACAGCGAAGTTTGCGAGGCCCTTAAGAATCCCAAAAACTTTAAAAAAAGGATTATGTGGGATGTGAAAGAACACCCGGTACCATAGAGGACATCACCATGGGGCCCCTGCCCCATTGGTATATTGAAGGTATTCAAGTTTTTTTGTAAAATAGTATAAAAGTTTGCAGAGCCTCCGGGCATCTTCTCCCGAAGAACCCAGAGGCCCCCTTTAAGCTTTTAAGAAGGAAAGGAAACAACACCTCATGAAAAAAACACTCCGATTATTCTGCATCCTCCTCACCCTCCTGGCGGTCTCCCTACTGGCGGCCTGCACCACGAAGGGACCTGACACATCGGACACCGCTCCCGATACCACGCTGACCTCCGCGGCCGAAACCGAGGAGGAGACCCTCCCTCCCGATCCCTACGCAGGGTTAGACAAGGTCGAGCAATGGGTCGCCGCCGAAATGGCGTTCACCAGCCTGACTGCCTACGAAGATCCCCTGTACGATGCCGAACTGGACGTGGTCTTCACCAACGTCGATACGGGGACCAGCTTCACCATGCCCGCCTTTTGGGACGGCGGGACTACCTGGAAGGTGCGCTACGCTCTGACCGAGCTTGGAAAGTGGACCTGGACCACGGTCTGCACCGATGAGGCCAACACGGGGCTTCACGGGCAGAGCGGCGAGCTGGCCTGCGTGGCCTACGGCGGGGAGCTGGACATCTACAAGCATGGCTTCATCAAGACCGAGGCGGGGACCCGCTACTTCATGTACGCCGACGGGACACCCTTCTTCTACCTGGGCGACACCCACTGGACTTTGCCCTTGGAGAGCATCGACTCCATCAATCCCGAGGAGGGCCTGGGTGAGTATATCAGCATCTCCCAAGAGACCGCCGACCAGTACGGGATCACCTCCATGTTCAAGCACATCATGGACTACCGCGCCGAGCAGGGCTTTACCGTCATTCAATCCCAGCAGTTGGGCATCTATAACGGCGTGTCGGGCAACAGTTGGCTCGGAGACGCGGAGGGGACCATCTTCACCCACGGGGTCAACGACATGATCCTGGCCAAATTCCAGGAGCTGGACCGCTACTTCGCTTATATTGCCGAGAAGGGATTTGTCCACGCCCACACCCAGTTCTCCTACCCCGAGGAGCTGATTGAGATCTACCTGGAGGGTGGAATCGACGAGGCGACCATTGATACGCTCTGCCGCTACTGGGTGGCGCGCTATGCCGCCTATCCCGTTATGTGGACCACCGCCCAGGAGGCGGATCACAGCTACGGCGGCTACAACGGCTGTACCCCCGAGACCAATCCCTGGCCCATGGTCATGCAGTCCATCGCCAAGTACGATCCCTACGATCATCCCTCCTCCTGTCACATGCAAAACACAGGCTGGACCCCCTTTGACGAGTTCATTTTCGATGATCTCCCCGAGTACACCTGGTACGCTGCCCAGTTCCACATCTCCGCCCCGGACGGACAAAAGCTGAACTTCAGCATGATGGAGGAACTTTGGAACCGCTCCGAGGCCAAGCCTGTGGTCTATTACGAGGGCAAGTACGATCATCACCGGTTCGGCACCAAGATGTCGGGTATGCAGGGCTGGCTGGCCTACCTAAATGGGCAGTTCGGACACGGCTACGGCTCCACCCCCCTTTGGAGCCTGTTCTGGGTAGGAACCAACCCCAACGGTACCGGCTCGGACGACTGGGAGCAATTCTCCACCGGACTGAGTTGGGTGGAGGGACTTTACTCGGATGCCTCGGCACAGCTCTCCTACATGAAGAGCTTTTTGGAGTGCTATGAGTGGTGGAAACTGACTCCCTGCTTCAACTCTCCCAGGGGCAATTCCGACGGGTATTTCTCCCAAATCTCCCCCTGTTACACCGTGGCCCACGATGGAAATAAACTCTATATAGGCTACTTCTACGGCACCAAAAAGCTCGCCTCCGGCACTTTCCAGCAAATGGAGAACGCCGATTACGAGATCGTTTGGATGAACTGCACCACGGGCGAATATACCGAGCCCGTAATCGTGACCATCACCGACGGCACCTACCGAATCCCCCAAAAGCCTACCCAGGATGATTGGGTGATCGCGGCCAGACTCATTGAGGAGTAAAGGGAACCTCTAAAACGGGAGCCTGCGTTTCCCGAAAATCACGGCTCAAAGCCCCTGCCTCAGCGGGGGCTTTTTGAGCGTTATACCAGTGGATCTCCCCCCATCCCCCATTCACGGGCGGACGAACGCGGGAGGCGGGGATGCACACCGTCCCCAAGGTCATAAGCAGGGCGGCCGTGACGGCTCCCACACGTTTGGGCGGGATGGAACGCAGGACGGCGGGCAGGCGATTAAGGATCCGAGGGAGGGAAATTCGGACGTTCATGGGCAGGCCTCCTTTCGGGACGGGATGC
>CAYRTP010000242.1:0-3123 GCA_964427175.1 uncultured Clostridium sp.
ATATCATCTGCGTGGGCGCCAAGCCCCTGTTCTTCCTGGACTACATCGCCTGCGGAAAGAACATCCCCGAAAAGATCGCCGCCATCGTGGGCGGCGTGGCCGAGGGCTGCGTGCAGTCTGGTGCCGCTCTCATCGGCGGTGAGACCGCCGAGCATCCCGGCATGATGCCCGCGGAGGAGTACGACCTGGCCGGCTTCTCGGTGGGTATCGTGGATAAGAAGAAGATCATCGACAACACCAAGATGAAGGCGGGCGACGTGGTCATCGCCCTGGCCTCCACGGGCGTACACTCCAACGGCTTCTCCCTCTGCCGTAAGGTCTTCGACATCGACAACAATCCCCCCTCCCTCTACACCCCCCGCGAGGAGCTGGGCGGTAAGTCCATCGGCGAGACCCTCCTGACCCCCACCCGCATCTACGTGAAGTCGGTCCTGGCCCTGCTGGACAAGGTGGACGTGAAGGGTATCTCCCACATCACGGGCGGCGGTTTCTACGAGAACATCCCGAGAAGCATTCCCGAGGGCCTGGGTGCCCGTGTCCGCCGCGCCGACGTGAAGGTCCTCCCCATCTTCGACCTCATCGCCAAGACGGGCAACATCCCCGAGCGGGATATGTTCAATACCTACAACATGGGCGTGGGTATGAGCATCGTGGTCTCCCCCGAGGACGCGGAGACCGCCCTGGAGATCCTCCGCGCCAACGGCGAGGATGCCTACCTCATCGGTGAGATCCTCCCCGCGGACCAGCTGGACGGCCAGCAGATCGAGATCGTCTGACATGAAGGCACTGAATCGAATCGCGAACGGTATCCTGGCGGGTATCATGATCTCCATCGGCGGGTCGGTGTTCCTGGCCTGCTACGGGGACGGCTCGGTCCTGAATAAGACCATCGGAGCCTTCTTCTTCACCATCGCCCTGCTCTGCATCTGCCTCAAGGGCTACTCCCTCTACACGGGCAAGATCGGTTTTATCCCCGAAAAGCATGACAGGGAAGCATTCTCCATCCTTCTGTGGGGTCTGCTGGGCAATATCATCGCCACCGTGGTCTGCGGCCTGGCGGTGCGGTACGCTATCCCCAATCTGGGGGGCGTGGCCGAGGCCATCTGTGCCTCCAAGCTGACCCAGTCCTGGTGGCAGACCCTCATCCGCGGTATCTTCTGCGGTATCCTCATGTACATGGCGGTCAGCCTCTACCGCGATAAGCAGACCATCTCGGGTATCCTTTTCTGCGTACCCGTGTTCATCCTGGCAGGCTTTGAGCACTCCATCGCTAATATGTTCTATTTCGCGGTTGCGGGTGGGTTCTTTACGGTCCGCGGCCTCATCTACCTGGCCATCGTGGTGCTGGGCAACAGCATCGGCGGCATGATGATGCCGATGCTGGCTATGATCAAGCCTAAGCAGTAAGGCTTGGCTTGACAGAAACATTAGAAGCATTCGATAACCTGATTCTGTAGGGGCGGCCATTGGCCGTCCGCGTACTCTCCCATATCTCGCATGGCGGACGAGCGATGCTCGCCCCTACATCAGCGAAACGGTTATCGAACATATCTATTGCGTTGAAGTTGCACAGGCCCCCTTCGGGGAACCGATGATGAAATGGTTTTTCGTAGTAAGCTGTAACATTTAAAATTTTATGTTTTTGTTTGGGTCTGGGCAGTCATCCTGAGCGGAGCCGCTATTGCGGCGGAGTCGAAGGATCTCTTGCTGGGGTCGGGATCCTTCGACTCCACTCCGCGAGGCTCCGTTCCGCTCAGGATGACCGTTTGACCTACAGTTTTAGATGCTACAAGGTAGTAGGGCGAACTGCGTTCGCCCGCGAAACCCGAAAACCTACGGAGCCAATATGAAACCGTCATCGGTCCCACGGGTGGGAGAGCCCGCGCGGCTTCTGCGAGGAATATTTCCCCCCAAGAATTGTATAAGGAGAAATGAATATGTCCACCGCAACCTCTACTTCCAAGAAGATCGCCGTCCTGGTATCGGGCGGCGGCACCAACCTGCAGGCCCTCATCGATGCCCAGGGGCGGGGCGAGCTGGGCAACGGTCAGATCACCCTGGTCATCGCCTCCAAGCCCGGGGTCTACGCCCTGGAGCGGGCGGCCAAGGCGGGCATCGAGGGCCGCGTCCTGGCCCGCAAGGACTACGACAGCATCGCCGCCTACTCCAAGGCCCTGGCCGACACCATGACCGCCGAGGGCATCGACCTGGTGGTGCTGGCAGGCTTCCTCACCATCATCGACGAGCAGGTCTACGAGGCCTTCCCCAACCGCATCCTGAACGTCCACCCCGCCCTCATCCCCTCCTTCTGCGGGAAGGGCTACTACGGACTCCGCGTCCACGAGGCCGCCCTGGCCAAGGGTGTCAAGGTCTCGGGAGCCACCGTCCACATCGTCACCCCCGAGTGCGACGCGGGCCCCATCGTCCTCCAGAAGGCCGTGGAGGTCAAGCAGGACGATACCCCCGAAACCCTCCAGCTCCGCATCATGCAGGAGGCCGAGTGGAAGATCCTCCCCGAGGCGGTCCGCCTGTTCTGCGAGGATAAGATCACCGTGGAGGGGGATAAGGTTTACATTGGCTGAGCCAAAGCATGGTAGGGCGGGGGCTTGCTCCCGCCGCACTCCCTGAAAAATTGACCGTGTCCGATATTCCGAGGTTATAACGGCGGGAGCAAGCCCCCGCCCTACAACGAATGACCATCCAAATTTACCATTGCCAAATCACATCTTGCAAAAGGAGCATACATCATGAAGGTAACCACCATCGCAAACGAACTCAACTCCCTGGCCTACCACGGCCGAGGCATCATCATCGGTAAGTCCGCCGACGGCAAATCCGCCGTCACCGCCTACTTCATCATGGGCCGCAGTGTCAACAGCCGCAACCGCGTGTTCGTAGCCGAGGGCGACGCCATGCGTACCAAGGCCTTCGACGAGTCCAAGATGGTCGATCCCCACCTCATCATCTACTACCCCGTCCGCGTGCTGGGCAATAAGACCATCGTCACCAACGGCGACCAGACCGACACCATCTACAACCTCATGGACAAGCAGATGACCTTCGAGCAGGCCCTCCGCACCCGTGAGTTCGAGGACGATAAGCCCAACTTCACCCCCCGTATCT
>CAYRTP010000243.1:0-3104 GCA_964427175.1 uncultured Clostridium sp.
CTGGGATGAGCACGACGAGGTGGTGGAGGACTACAAGGAGATCGCCGAGAACACCTTCCGCGTGGATTGCGGCGGCAATCTGACCGATTTCTGCGAGTTCTTCGACCTGGAGATCGAGTCCGACAACATCACTATCAACGGCTGGATCATGGAGGAGATGGATAAGATCCCCTCCTGCGGCGACAAGTTCAGCTATGAGAACCTGGATATTACGGTCACCGAGACCGACTACCACCGTGTGTCCACCATCCACGTAGTCCGCCACGAGATCGAGGACGAGGATGAGGACGAGAAGAAGTCCAAGCGGGAAAAGGATAAGGATGATCGTGACCACGATGACGATGACCGTCACGGTGAACGTGACCGTCATGACGACCGTCATGACGACCGTCGGGACGACCGTCGCGATGACCGTCGCGATGAACGCGACCGCGACCGCGACGAAAGCGACCGTAAGAAAAAGAGCAAGGACAAGGATCGGGCTTCGGTCTGATTCGGTACATGAGAAAAGCACCTCGGACTATGGTTGTCCGGGGTGCTTTCTGCGGTGGGGTTAGTTTTCCGTGTCGGTTGAGTCGGTGTCCAGGTAGGGGGTGATGTCGATCTTGGCCAGCTCGGAGGCGGGGATCTTGCTCTTGGACCGCTCGAAATACTGGATGTTGTTGCGGAGCATCAGGACGAACTGGTTGTTGGGGGTACGGCCCTCGGCTTCCGAGACGTAGATCAGCTTGCGGAGCAGGTCCTCCGAGAGGCGGACGGGAATGGTGTAGGTTTGTTTCATGGCGGACTCCTTTGGAAATTTGGGATAATAGAACCGCAGGGCGGAGGGAACCTCCGTCCTGCGGTATCGTTATGTACTTTGAATTAGTGGGAAACCACGGTCACAACGGTGTTGGCGTTGTAGTACTTCAGGAGCTTGAGGGACTTCTCAACAGCCTGGAAGTAAACCACGCACTTCTGACCGTCTTTCTCGAAGGTGGCGTAGTACTGATCCACGGAGGTGGAGTGAGGAGCATACATATAGACCTTGGTGTAGCCGTCAGCCTTGATCTTGGCATCGGACTCAGCGGTGCGGGGTGCGATCTCGCGGAAGTCCTTGATGATGACCTCCAGGTCCTTAGCGGGCTGAGCCTTGCGGCTGCCGTGGTGGAGGCGGTAGAAGGAAATGGTGGCACCTTCAATGACGTACTTCAGGTCGCACTTGAACCACTTCCAGATGGTCAGGAAGATGGGGAGGAGCACGATGGGGACGATGGCGAGGGGGGCGAAGATGCCCAGCAGTGCGCCGATGATGCCGGCGTACACACCCAGTGTCAGAAGACGGCCCAGGATGATGGACATTTTGCGCTGGCCTTCGGCCTTTTCGTCAACGGTGTGCTCAAAGAAATTGAAATCGCTCATGGGAGTATACCTCTCTTTTCTTGTAGTTGTCTTTATTATAGCACATTTGTTTCAAAATTGCAACCGTATTGGGCAAAATTGTTGTAAAAAATTTCAAATCTGCCGAATTTGGGAATAAGTTCTGAAAAAAACTTTGAAAAAAATGAAAAATTCATAATTTGCCTATTGCATATCGGGCAATTTTATAGTATAATATAATGAATAATACGCATCCCCCAAAGGAGTTACATCATGAAAGCAGTGATTACAGTCACGGGCCGTGACAGCGTGGGTATCATCGCCAAGGTGGCAACCGCCTGTGCCGAGAACGGTGCCAATATCGTGGATATTTCTCAGTCGGTCCTCAAGGAGTATTTCGCCATGATCATGCTGGCGGACATCGATTCCCTGACCGTGGAGTTCTCCGAGTTCGTGGACAAGCTGTCCGCCCTCGGTGAGGCAAACGGATTGGACATCCACACCATGCACGAGGATATTTTCAACACCATGCACCACATCTGAAATCGGCGGAGCCGATTTCAGTCAAAGTTTCCCTTGTCGGTCTGAAAGACCGCCACTGCCTGCGGCAGATCGGAAAACTTTGGCATAGATACCCGAAAAGTTTTCTTTTGTCGGGCCGAGGGCCCGCCACTGCCTTTGGCAGATCGGAAAACCTTCGCATAGCGATCCGAAAAGTTTTCTTTTGTCGGTCTGAAAGACCGCCGCTGCCTGCGGCAGATCGGAAAACTTTGGCGCAGAAATCCGAAAGGTAATTGATCATGTTAGATACGAGAGACATACTGGAAACTATCCAGATGATCCGGGAGGAGAACCTGGACATCCGGACCGTCACCATGGGCATCTCCCTGTTCGATTGCGTCAGCGACGACGGGAACCGCCTGTGTGACAACATTTACGATAAGATCACCCGCAAGGCTGAAAAGCTGGTGGCCACGGGCCGGGATATCGAGAAGAAATACGGCATCCCGATCGTCAACAAGCGGGTTTCGGTGACCCCCATCTCCCTGGTGGCGGGGAATATGTCCCCCGACGAGTTCCTCAAGCTGGCCCACACCCTGCAGCGGGCGGCCGACACCGTGGGTGTCAACTTCATCGGCGGTTATTCCGCCCTGGTCCACAAGGGTATGACCCAGGGGGACCGCAACCTCATTTCGGTGATTCCCGAGGCCCTGGCTGAGACTCAGCTGGTCTGCTCCTCGGTCAACGTGGCCACCACCAAGGCGGGCATCAACATGGATGCCATCCGTCTGATGGGCTCCACCATCAAGCGCGCCGCCGCTCTGACGGCGGATCGCAACTCCATCGGCTGTGCCAAGCTGGTGGTCTTCGCCAACGTCCCCGAGGACAACCCCTTCATGGCGGGTGCCTTCCACGGTGTGGGTGAGCCCGACACGGTCATCAACGTGGGTGTTTCGGGTCCCGGCGTGGTCAGCTCGGCCATCGCCCGTGCCGGTGACTGTGATCTGTCTGCCCTGGCCGACATCATCAAGAAGACCGCCTTCAAGATCACCCGTGTGGGTCAGCTGGTAGCCTCCGAGGCGGCTGACCGCTTGGGCGTGCCCTTCGGCATTGTGGATCTGTCCCTGGCGCCCACCCCGGCGGTGGGTGACAGCGTGGCCGCCATCCTTGAGGAGATGGGCCTGGAGTGCTGCGGCACCCACGGCACCACCGCCGCCCTGGCCATGCTGAACGACGCCGTGAAG
>CAYRTP010000244.1:0-3075 GCA_964427175.1 uncultured Clostridium sp.
CCAGGGCGTACTTGCCGCCGATCTCACGCAGACGGTCGATGGCCTTGCCGACCAGGACAGCGCCGGTAGCGCCGAGGGGGTGACCCAGGGCCATAGCGCCGCCGTAGGGGTTGACCTTCTCCATGTTCAGGCCGAGCTTGTCGATGCAGACCATGGACTGGGAGGCGAACGCCTCGTTGATCTCGATGGTGTCCATGTCGTCAACGGTCATGCCGGCGCGAGCCATGGCTTTCGGGGTGGCGAACCAGGGGCCGAGGCCCATGCGGGTAGCGTCGCAGCCGGCGACGGCGAAGGCCTTCAGGCGGCAGATGGGAGCGATGTTCTTCTTCGCGGCCATCTCAGCGCTCATCAGAACGACGTACGCGGCGCAGTCGTTGGTGGTGGAGGAGGTACCGGCGGTGACGATGCCGCCCTCTTCCTCGGGGATAAAGCAGGGCTTCAGCTTCGCCATGGACTCCATGGTGGTGCCGGGACGGAGGGACTCGTCCTTCGTGCAGTACTGCTTGTTGCCGTTCTCATCGAGGACAGGGTTGCCCATGTTATCGGTGATGAGGATGGGGATGATGGAGGGATCCAGCTTGCCGGCAGCCTGGGCCTCCGCGGCTTTGCGCTGGGACTCGACGGCGAAAGCGTCCATCTGCTCGCGGGTCAGGCCGAAGTCCTTCGCCACGTTCTCGGCGGTCATGCCCATGGACATGTAAGCGCCGGGATAGTTCTTGGACAGCCACTCGTCCTCGCACTTGCCTTCGTAGGAGGGCCAGATGCGGAAGCACTTGCTCATGGACTCGATGCCGCCGGCGAAGTAGCAGTCACCCTGACCGCAAGCGATGGCGTTGGCAGCGAGAGCGATGGACTGCAGGCCGGAGGAGCAGAAACGGTTGATGCTCATGCCGGAGACACAGTCGTCCCAACCGGCGCGGTTGGCGATCAGCTGGGAGATGTTCATGGCCTGGTCGCCCATCTGCATGGCGCAACCGGTGATGACGTCTTCGACTTCCTTGGACTCGAGGCACTGATTGCCGTCACGATCCTTCACGCGGGCGAGAACGCCGTTGAGGACCTGAGCGCCGAACTCGATGGGGTGCATGCCGGCCATGGAGCCCTTGCGGTCACGAGCGAGGGGAGAGCGGCCATAGGCCACGATCACTACGTCTTTAGCTTCCATTGGAATCAATCCTTTCAAAATAATTGTGGGGTCAATGGGTTTTCCTGTGACTAGTTTAGCTGATTAACTGGCTGATGTCAACCGTTAAGATTTTGATATAGTCTGGTACTATCCCAGGCTTATCAGTACTTGTACCAGCCCTCGCCGGCCTTCATGCCGAACTTGCCCTCGGCGTGGAGCTTCTTCATGCTTTCGGGGCACTCGAAGCGCTCGGCAGCGCCCTTGCTCTTCAGGGTCTGGAGGGACTCGCAGACGTGGGGGAAGGTGTCGAGGCCGCCCATGTCCATCATCTTAAAGGGAGCCACGGGGTGGTTCAGACCGAACTTGATGGCGTTGTCGATGTCCTCCTTGGAGGCGATGCCGTCCTCGTAGATGTGGATGCACTCCAGGAAGTAGGCGAACAGGACGCGGTTGACGATGAAGCCGGGGGCGTCCTTGACCTTGACGGAGATCTTCTTCAGACCGTTGTCGCAGAAGTCCTTGACGGCCTCGTAGGTGGCGCTGGAAGTCTTCTCGCCGTTGATGATCTCAACGAGCTTCATGAGGGGCACGGGGTTGAAGAAGTGCATGCCGATGAAGCGCTCGGGGGTCTTCAGGACGGTGGCGATCTCGGTGATGGAGATAGAGCTGGTGTTGGTGGCGAGGATGGCGTCGGCCTTGCAGATGGCCTCGAGCTTCACGAAGGTGTCCTTCTTGAGCTGGGGGTCCTCGGAGATGGCCTCGATGACGAGATCGGCAGCGGCGATGTCGTCCCAGTTGGAGGTGCCGTGGATGCGGGCCTTGGCGGCGTCAGCGGCTTCCTGCGCCTTGGCGGCGCCGGCCTCGTCGATCTTGCCCTTCTCCAGGTTCTTCTTGATCTGCTTGTCGTAAGCAGCGCCGATCTTCGCGACGGCGGCGTTGACCTTCTCGGCGTTGCGGCCCCAAAGGATGACCTCAAAGCCGCAGGAAGCGGCATGCTGGGTGATGCTGGAGCCCATAGAGCCCTGGCCGAGGACGGCGATTTTCTGAATCATTGGTGGTATCCTCCCATAATTTAAAATTTTTATTTGGAAAAAATTGCGGACTTAGTTGTTGGTGTACTGGGGAGCTCGCTTCTCTCCGAAGGCGGTCATGCCCTCCCGCTGGTCGTGGGTGTTGAAGAGGAGAGAGAACTCGGTGGTCTCCATGAGCTTGCCCTGCTGGGCATTCACATTCACCGCGTCGTAGATGACCTTCTTCACGCTCTCGAGAGCCCGGGCGGGCTTCGTGCAGAGCTGCTTTGCAACCTCGACGGCCTTGCCGTAGATGGCGTCGTACTCGGCCTTCTGGGCAGCGGCCTCGGCCTCCTTGGCGGCGGCCTTCGCGGCGTCCAGGGCGGGGCCTTCGCCCAGCTTCTTGGCGGCCTTCTGGGCTGCCTTCGCAGCCGCGGCGGCGGCGTCCAGGGCGGGGTCGCCCACGACGAACCAGTTCAGAAGACCCAGACGGTACGCTTCCTCACCGGACACCATGGAGTTGAGCATGGAAAGCTCCTTGGCCTTGGCGGGACCGACGATGTGGGCGGCGCGGATCATGCCGTTGGCGCCGGGGATGATGCCGAGGCCCGCCTCGGGGAAGGAGACCGTGGTGCGAGGACCGCCCACGCGGAAGTCGCAGGCCAGCGCCAGCTCAAAGCCGCCGCCGAAGGCGAAGCCGCCCACCGCCGCGATGGTGGGGATGGGCATGGACTCGAGAAGCTCGTTGATGTCCTTCGCAAGCTGGCAGATGTCTCTCGCCTCCCGGGGGGAGACCTCCAGCATTTCCTTGAGGTCCGCGCCGGCGGCAAAGGCCCGCTCGGAGCCGGTCATGATGAGAACGCGCACGGAGGGGTCCTTGCGGATCTCCTGGATGGCGGACATCATGTCGCGGTTGATCTCGCCGCAGAGGGCGTTCAG
>CAYRTP010000245.1:0-3037 GCA_964427175.1 uncultured Clostridium sp.
CCGTTCTCCTCATCCACCATCCTTCGGATGGTCCCCCTTCCCCATAGGGGAAGGCTTGGGGGAACGGAATCGGGCCAAGCCCCGATGTGGTCGGCGCGGCCGAGCTTGCTCGGCGGACGTCACATCGGACAACCGTAAGCCCGTGAATTGTACGCGCAATCAGACATTTCGCGGACGCGAAATGTCGCGCCGGTCAAGAGGTAGGATTCTTAAGGACGGAACCGTGGGTTCCGTCCTTAAGGGGCGCTCTTTTTTGACGAGTGCTTGCACTCGTCGGTTTTCATCTCGACAAGGAGAGAAAAGTACATACACGTGGGTTTCATAACTCAATCGGTCGAACAGAAGAATAAAAAACATAATATATCAAGTTTTTTCCCCCACCACCTTGACATCCACCCCAAAATCCGCTATAATATACCCATATTCCAAAACCACCAAAAACCAACCATAGATACCGAAAGGAACCAAAAACCATGGCAAAAATGTGGGCAGGCCGTACCGACGGCCAAACCGACCAAATCGCAGACGATTTTAACTCATCCATCCATTTCGACTCCCGTATGTACCGTCAGGATATCACAGGCAGTATGGCTCACGCCGCCATGCTGGGCGCGAAGGGAATCATCACTTCCGACGAGGCCGAAACCCTCATCGCAGGCCTCGAGGAAGTCCTCAAGGACATCGATTCGGGTAAGCTCCCCATCGATATGACCTGCGAAGACATCCATATGTTCGTGGAGCAGGAGCTCACCAACCGCCTGGGCGACGTGGGTAAAAAACTCCATACCGCCCGCAGTCGTAACGACCAGGTTGCCCTGGATATCCGTATGTACCTCCGCGACGAGATCAACGAGATCATCACCCTCACCCGCGACCTCATCGAGGCCCTCACCGACCAGGCCGAGTCTAACGCCGCCACCATCATGCCCGGCTATACCCACCTCCAGCGCGCCCAGCCCATCACCTTCGGCCATCACCTCATGGCCTACGCCATGATGCTCCTGCGGGATATCGACCGCCTGAAGGATACCAACCGCCGCATGAACGTCTCCCCCATCGGCTCCTGCGCCCTGGCGGGAACCACCTACGATACCGACCGCCGCTACGAGGCAGGCCTTTTGGGCTTCGACAGCGTCGCCCTCAACTCCCTGGACGGCGTGTCCGACCGTGACTTCGCCCTGGAGTTCATGTCCGCTTGCGCTACCCTCATGATGCACCTCTCCCGCTTCTCGGAGGAGATCATCCTGTGGTCCAGCTGGGAGTTCAAGTTCGTGGAGCTGTCGGATGCCTACACCACGGGCTCCTCCATCATGCCCCAGAAGAAGAATCCCGACATGGCCGAGCTCATCCGCGGCAAAACAGGCCGTGTCTACGGCGACCTGGTTGCCCTCCTTACCACCCTCAAGGGCATCCCCCTGGCCTACAATAAGGATATGCAGGAGGATAAGGAACGCATCTTCGATACCGTGGATACCGTCAAGATGTGCCTGGCTGTGGCCGCGCCCATGGTCGCTACCATGAAGGCCATCCCCGAGAACATGAAGCGGGCCGCCCAGGGCGGGTTCATCAACGCCACCGACCTGGCGGATTACCTGGTCAAAAAGGGCCTGCCCTTCCGTACCGCCTATAAGATCTCGGGTCAAATCGTGGCATACTGCATCCAAAACAGGGAAGTGCTGGAGACCCTCTCCCTGGAGACCTATAAGGGCTTCTCCCCCCTGTTCGAGGAGGACCTCTACCACGAGATCAGCCTGGAAACCTGCGTGGAAAAGCGCATCTCGGAGGGCGGCACCTCGGTGGGCTCGGTGAAGGCGCAGATCGCCTATGTCAGAGAGACGCTCGCTTGAAGCCGACGCTTCAAGCAATGATATACGCCGTTGGCGCGTGATATACGCTTTCAGCGCATGATATACTCGCTACGCGAGTATGATATACGCCTTCGGCGTATGGAGAACGAAGGAGCGTTCCCCCGTTCTCCCAACACATCCGCGGGGATGGGGCAGATCGCCGCGGTGGACGCGGCGAAGTGATGCACTCGCAAGCGAGCGTGAAGTGCACCTTCGGTGCGTGAAGTGCCCACTTCGTGGGCGTGAAGTGCGCCTTCGGCGCGTGAGGAGAACGGAAAGTGCGTTCTCCCGCTCTCCTTAACTCACCCGCGGGGATGGGGCCCCGCTGATGTGGGATATACTTCCGTCAGCGGATATACTGCCCCCATAGTCAACTGTTTTTAAAAGTTTTTGGGATTCTTAAGGGGCTTTTGCAAAAGCCCCTTAAGCGGGGGTCAGGGGCAGAGCCCCTCGTCCCCCTCCCCCCGCAGAAAGGATAGAACATGAAACCTGTATATGAAGCAATTGAGTGGGATAATGCTTGGATGGAGCAGACGGGGAGCGTCGGGGTACGGCGGATCCTGTATGTTGGCGACTCTATAACGGTGGGCACCCGCGGGGTGGTCAACTCCATGGCGGGTGGCGCGGTGGTGTTCGATAACTACGGCACCTCCAAGGCATTGGATAATCCTTACTTCTTTGAGAGTCTGTCCCTGTTCGCCGCCCAACAGCCCAGCCGCGCGGCGGTCTTCTTCAATAACGGCCTCCACGGCTGGCATCTGACCGAGGAGCAGTACGAGGAGTTCTACGCCAAAATGCTGGATCAGCTCATCGCCGCATTTGGCGACGTGCCCGTGGTCCCCATGCTCACCACCTGCTCCGAGATCCCCCATTACCCCAACGCGCGGGTCGAGGCCCGTAACGCCATCGTCGAAAAGCTGGCCCGTGAGCGGGGACTCACCGTGATCGACCTCTACAGCGTGTCGGTCGCCAATAAGGAGCACCTGGCCGACGGTGTCCACTTCAAGTCCGAGGGCTACGCCGCCCTGGCCCGTGAGCTCCTCCGTATGGTGGACGTTGTCTGCCCTAAGGCGTAAAATTCATCCGACACAGCAGAGCCGAGAGGTACTGCTGTGTCTTTTTACCTGAATTTTTCTCGCGCGTTGTAAAATGAAGTTGCACTACCCATTAGGGTAAAAATTTTCAAAAAA
>CAYRTP010000246.1:0-3012 GCA_964427175.1 uncultured Clostridium sp.
TCAAAGTTTTTGGGATTCTTAAGGGCCTCGCAAACTTCGCCGTAGGCGAATTTGCCCCGAGCGTAGCGAGGAGGTTTTCAAAAGGCCCTTAAGCCGCCGGAGGCACGTGCTCCTTGTTCAAGGATTAGTATGAGATGCACGCTCTGCCTCGGTGCCAGGGTCAGAGCCAGCGAGTCGGCGTTGTGGAGTGTGCGGGTGCCTCGTTCGCTGTCCCAGATCTCGGCCACCTTCGCGCGGACGGTTGCCGACAGGGGCTCCTCTCCCTCGTTGGAGAGGAAGACCACGTCCACGCCGTGCTTGCGGATGTGG
Organism: uncultured Clostridium sp.; assembly: GCA_964427175.1. Taxonomy (GTDB): domain Bacteria; phylum Bacillota; class Clostridia; order Oscillospirales; family CAG-272; genus CAMEON01. The sequence continues at coordinate 310 of CAYRTP010000246.1, forward strand.
GTCATCCGCAAATGCTCGGCGGCCTCGATGGGCAGAATGGTTCGGCTCGCCCCGCGAACGGCGGCCAGGAAAGCCTCGTCAGCCGTAAAGCGGCGGCGATCCAGGACCACGCCCCCCGATGCTTGGAAATCGGCCAAAAAGGCGGTTGTCCGAGGATCGTAATCGCGGTCGATCAAAATCACGCGGTAGGCCTGGTTTGCGATGCGGGCCACGCCGTGATCCACAGTGACTTCGTCCAGCAGGGAACGCTCCAGGTAGTTGAACTCCACCTGATGCTCGTACAGCACGCGGACAGGCTCGTGGGGGAGGTCCCGCTCGGTGCACAGAACGGCGATATCGGTGATATTGACGCTGTCGGTGTTGAAGGCACAGCAACGCTTGATGTAGTCCGAGATTTCCTTGTATTCGTGCCAGAAAACGCTGTTCATGCCCACGTCGGGGGGACGTTCGTCCCGCCGCTTTTCGCGGAGGGAATAGTAGAAGGCGTGGGGGATGATCAGATTGCATCCGCGGGCAAAAAGCCAGTCGAGATACCACTTCATGTCCCCTCGCTCAAAGGCGTAGGGGTCATCCTTGTGACCGCAGACCCCGAAGCACTCGTTGCCGTTGCGGCGTTTGCCGCGGTGGCGGGCACTGTCCGAGGCGCATTTGCCCATGGTGCTGTGGACACCGCGCACATTGGTGGGATCTCCCGGGTAGAGATACCGCCATACGATATCCTGACAGGGAATTCCGAAATGAGCCAGCAGGTGGATATCCGCACTGCTCTCGGGATGCCCGGCCAGCAGGATCCCGTGGCTCTCGCACCAATCCGCGATCTGACCGTAGTAGCAGCGGCCCATGCGCTCGAAAATCAACTTCTGATAAGCCTGCTTGATGGGGGCGGTTACCTCATCATCCGGGGCAAACAAGGCGGGAAGATGGCTTTCGTCATAGCCCAACGCCTTGAAATCATCCAGCAGGTCGGTGGTCCAGGGGATCACGTCCGACCGCGCGCACCGCCCCGCCAGGCTGGGCTCGTCGGTGAAGATGCCGATGATGGGATCTCCGAAAAAGTCCGACAGGGCATCATAATATTTCTGATGGGTCAGACGGATGAAGGCCGCCACCGCGCGGGGATTCAATAGATCCGCCGCGGGGGGAGCCCCGGGCTCACCGTCGTCCAGACCGTAGTAAACCCCGCGGATGGTGCCGCGGGTGGGAGTCTGAATGAAGTATACCGTCTCCCCCTTGTGCTCGGCTTGGGCGGCCAAACGCTCTCCGTCGGCAAGGGCAGGACTGTGAGCCATACGCAAGCCCTGGGCCGCGAAGGCGGGATCCTCAGCCACCACCTGCCCCGCGCAGGAGCTCGAGGGGTACATGGCCTCGTCGTAGAGCAGGACCTTCATGCCCAGCTCTTTGGCCAGGGTGACGGCGTAGCGGACGAAATAGAGCCACCGCTTGCCCATGTAGGGGATCTCGGGATCCAAGCCGAGGCGCGGATGGATCACGAATCCATCCACGCCGTGAGCCTTGAATTCTCGCATCTGACGGGTGATCTCTGCTTCGGTGAGGGTATCATTCCAAAACCAAAAGGGCATGGGAGAGAACTCCTCCGCGGGATGCTCAAACTCCCAAATCAGCTTGTTGAGCCCTTCGGAACGGGTAAGCTCGCTCATTTGGCCAGCAGATCGCAGAGCTTGCGGCAGTTCTCGCGGATGTCCTCGGAGGAGCCCTTCATCATGAAGCTGCCGCCGACGGCCGCGATCTTATCGCAGTCCAGGAATTCCTGAATGTTGCTCATGTCCACGCCGCCCGTGGGGAGGAACTTGATCTGGGGGAAGGGAGCGGCCAGGGCCTTGATGGCCTTCAGCCCGCCGTAGACGTTGGCGGGGAAGAACTTGACCGTGGTAATGCCCAGCTCCAGCGCGGCCATGATCTCGGTGGGGGTCACGCAACCGGGGAGGTAGGGGATGCCCGCCTCGGCGCAGACCTCTGCCACAGCGGCAGACAGGCCGGGGGAGACGATGAACTTGGCTCCGCAGTCGATGGCGCGGCGGGCCTGCTCGGCGTTGATGACGGTCCCCGCGCCGATGAGCATATCGGGGAAGGTCTCACAGCCCAGCTTGATGGCATCGGCGGCGCAGGCGGTGCGGAAGGTGATCTCGGCTACGGGAATCCCGCCGTCACACATAGCGGCCAGGGTAGGGAGGGTATCGGCTATGTCCTTGATGACCACCACGGGAACTACGCGGCAGGTCTCAAACAGGTAATCGGGGCAGGGGAGCTTCTTTTCCATATCCGTCACCTCTTATACACCGCTGTAGGCGTTGAAACCGCCGTCAACGGGAACTACCACACCCGTGACAAAGCCGCTGGCCTCGTCGGATGCCAGCCACAGAAGGGTGCCCAGCAGGTCGCTGACCTCACCGAAGCGGTCCATGGGGGTAGCCGCCAGGATCTTGCCGGTGCGGGGGGTGGGGGTGCCGTCCTCGTGGAACAGGAGGGCACGGTTCTGATTGGTCACGAAGAAGCCGGGAGCGATGGCGTTGCAACGGATACCGCAGGGAGCGAAATGGACCGCCAGCCACTCGGTGAAGTTGGAAATGCCCGCCTTGGCCGCGCTGTACGCGGGGATCTTGGTCAGGGGACGGAAGGCGTTCATGGAGGAGATGTTGATGATGTTGCCGCCGGTCTCCACCATGTCGGCGGCGAATACCTGGG
>CAYRTP010000247.1:0-3003 GCA_964427175.1 uncultured Clostridium sp.
CGTTGTCGGCGTTGAGCATATCGTAGCCCGCGTCCTGCAGGTACTTGGCGGCCCGCTCGGACTCGGCCATGTTACGGCCCACCTCCACGTAGTCCTCACCGGGCATGGCACCCTCGCAGAAGCCCTTCATCTTGGACTCCACCGAGTAGCGCAGGGAGACGGGGAAATTCTCGCCGCAGGCCGCCTTGATGGCCTTGACCACGTCGGTGGCGAAGCGGTAGCGGTTCTCAAAGGAGCCGCCGTACTCGTCGGTGCGCTTGTTGAAGAATTCCATGGAGAACTGATCCAGGAGGTAGCCCTCGTGGACCGCGTGGACCTCCACGCCGTCAACCCCCGCGTCCTTGCAGAGCTTGGCGGTCTTGGCGAAGGCCTCGATGATCTCGTGGATCTGCTCGATTGTCATCTCGGGGCACTCAATGTCGGGGGCCCAACGGGAGGGCTGGGGGCTGGGGGAGGCCAGCTCGTGGGAGGTGTCGATGACGGGCTTGACCAGGGCGCGCAGGACCTTATTGCGGTGGAGGGGAGCCACCAGCTCGGTGATGGCCCAGGAACGGCCCATGCCCGCGGTGAGCTGAATGAAGAGCTTGGCTCCCGTCTTATGGATCTCGTCCATGAAGACCTTGAGTTCCTCGAACATCTTGGGATTCTGCCACAGCCACTTGCCCCAGAAGGTGTCCCGCAGGGGGGCGATGCCGGGGATGATGAGGCCCACGTTCTGGCGGGCGCGCTCCAGGAAGAAATTGGCGGCTTCCTTGTCGAACTTGCATCCCGTCAGCTCGAACCAGCCGAACAGGGAGGTTCCGCCCATGGGACAAAGAACGATGCGGTTCTTGATCTCCACGTCGCGGATCTTCCAGGGGGTAAACAACGCTTGGTACTTAGGGTCGGTGTTTTCCATGTTCTATCTCCTTTTTTTCAGTTCAGGGAGCCTCTAAATATTCTGCGTGCGGTGAGCGGCGAAAAGATTTTTCTGTCAGTACGCGCCGTGAGGCGCGCAACAAAAATTCGCGCGCAGAGTTTATCCTCTGCGAAGATTTTTTGTGATGACATCCGAGCAAAGCTCGGCGGAAAAGATTTCGCCGATTCGCCGTGCGAAGAATATTTAGAGGTTCCCTTCATTCCTTGGTCCCGTATTTCTGCTCACAGATATCCGCCAGGTTGCGGTCGATCTGATGGAGGCATCGGTACAGGATGACCCGCTCCTCCTCGCTGACCCCTTGGGCCACCTCGTCCAGGACGCAGTCCACCCGCTCGGCGAGGCGGGATGCGGCCTCACGGCCCTTATCGGTGAGGGCCAGGGAGGCGCGGTAATGCTTGACCCCCGTGCGGGTCTGCCCCGCGGTTCCTCCGCTTCGGACCAGGAAGCCGTTCTGCTCCAGGTACAGAATGGAGCGGGAGACGGCGGCCTTATCCTCGTCGCAAAGCTCGCAGAGCTCGGCGGCGGTCATGGATTCAGCCTTATACAGGTAGTACAGGCAGGAGACGTGGGGGCTTTTCAGATCAAACTCCGCCATCTCCTCGGCCTTGATGCGGCGGATACTGCGGCTGATGGAGGAAATCAGCACGGTGAAGGTTTCAAAACGATCTTTCATCTTATCACGATCCTTATTATGTTGTGAAATCAACATTTCAATTATATCACAGATGGTGAATTTTGTCAACAGGGTGGGGGGATTTTGGGGCAGATCCGGGCAAAAAGTGCTACTGTATTATAATAGGCGTGTTCGATAACCCCTCCGGATGTGTAAGGGAGGCGTTTCGCCTCCCGCCAACATACGGCGTAGGACAGGTCATTCGGGAGGGGAAACCCCTCCCCTACGGACAAAATTTTTGAAAACGAATACTATTTTACAATAAAAACCTTGAACGGAGGTAGGGGCGCACCTGCGTGTGCGCCCGCTGTTTCCTCCGGCGACACGGGCGCACACATAGGTGCGCCCCTACGAGTTTATAGATGTCTCAAGTTTTATACCAATCCTCGATAAAAACCTTAAAACAAAGTCAACGGTCAACGGTCAACGGTCAACGGTCAACGGTCATCCTGAGCGGAGCCGCAACGCGGCGGAGTCGAAGGATCTCCTATTTGGCAAGGGATCCTTCGACTACGCTTCGCTTCGCTCAGGATGACCCTACCCAGATACAATTCAATATTTTAAATGAGGATTAGTATGAGCAAAAAAATCCCCCGCTCGTTTCCGTTGTGTTCTTAACGGAGAATTGCGGGTGGTCAGTAGCGGGAAGGCATTTTGCCTTCCCGCTACTGCATTTTTAAGCAGTTCTCGTCGCGGTCTGTGCCAGATGTTCTACGGCGGGAACTCCGTTTTGTTCGGGAAGTTGGAACGCATAGTGAATGACGATCGGATTGCCTGCGGTGCGGGAATATTTCTCCATCTTCTCGTACACCACAATCTTACGGATAAATACTCGGAGCAGTTCGGGAGTCAGCTTTGGCATCTCGATATATTCCTTTGCCTTTCCAATAAATTCCCGAATGCATCTTTCTCTCGTATCCATATCATCGATTCTTTCGTTGATGGATGCGAGTTTTTCTTTTAGCTCACTTTGCTCCTGCTCGTATCCGCTTGCCATCGAGGTATACCGTTCAAGTGTGATTCGTCCGCAGACTCTGTCCTCGTACAAGCATCGGATGATGTTGTCCAGCTCACGAATGCGTTTTTCAAGCTGTGCCTTTTCTTGCTCGGCTGCTCTATAAAACTTTTCTGCCTCCGCTTCGCCTTTCTCGGTTGCCATCGCATAAAACTCATCCGACTTCTCTCTTGCAAATGCCGTTACCATCTTTAGGTTGTGCAGCACAATCTGATCAAGAACGATCTCACGAATATAATGCGCGGTGCAATCGGTTGTCCGCCTTTGAAAACCTCCGCATTGGAATGCATTGTTTTCGGGTTTGATGGTCTTACCTCTGTGCAGATACAATCTCTTGCCGCACTCACCGCAGAAGAGGTAACCTGCGTACTTGTCCATCTCGCCTTGCTTGTCGGG
>CAYRTP010000248.1:0-2997 GCA_964427175.1 uncultured Clostridium sp.
GGTGGTCAACGTACAGCGCGGCGGCCCCGGTCTGGGCGGTATCCAGCCCAGCCAGGCTGACTACTTCCAGGCTACCAAGGGCGGCGGTCACGGTGACTTCCACATGATCGTTCTGGCTCCCTCCTCGGTCCAGGAGATGGCCGAGCTCACCGTCCACGGCTTTGACCTGGCCGACAAGTACCGTGTGACCTCCATGATCCTGGCCGACGGTACCATGGGTCAGATGATGGAGCCTGTGGCTCTGGACGAGCTGAAGGTCGGCGCGCCTGTGGAGAAGCCCTGGGCCACCACCGGTACCAAGCTGGAGCGCGTCCACAACATCGTCAACTCCCTCTCCCTGGTTCCTGAGGAGCTGGAGGAGCTGAACTTCGCCCGCTATGACCGCTACAAGGTCATCGAGGAGAACGAGGTCATGTACGAGACCTACCGCATGGAGGATGCCGAGATCTGCATCGCCGCCTTCGGTATCGCCTCCCGCGTATCCCGCAACGCCGTGGATGCCGCCCGTGAGATGGGCATCAAGGTGGGTATGATCCGTCCCATCACCCTGTGGCCCTTCCCCAAGAAGGCATTCAAGGACTCCCTTGCTACCTGCAAGGCTTACATCTCTGTGGAGCTGTCCATGGGTCAGATGATCGAAGACGTCATGCTGGCCACCGAGGGTAAGGCTCCCGTCACCCTTTGCAACCGTGTCGGCGGTATGATCCCGTCCCCCGGGCAGGTGCTGGAGAGGATCAAAGAGGTCGCTGACAAGATCGGAGGTAAGCCCTAGTGGTCGTATTCGATAAACCTCATGCACTCAACGATATCCCCTTCCACTACTGCCCCGGATGCACCCACGGTATCATTCACCGTCTGGTGGCCGAGGTCATGGACGAGCTGGGAATCGAGGGCAAGACCGTGGGCATTGCTCCCGTAGGATGCTCGGTCATGGCCTACAACTACTTCAACTGCGATATGATCGAGGCCGCTCACGGCCGCGCTCCCGCCATTGCTACCGGTGTCAAGCGCGCTCTGCCCGAGAACATCGTCTTTACCTACCAGGGCGACGGTGACCTGGCTTCCATCGGTATGGCCGAGACGGTTCACGCCGCGGCCCGTAACGAGAACATCACCGTGATCTTCGTCAACAACGCCATTTACGGCATGACCGGCGGTCAGATGGCTCCCACCTCTCTGCCCGGTCAGGTGACCCAGACCTCCCCCTACGGCCGTGACGTGAAGCAGTGCGGCTTCCCCATCCGTGTGTGCGAGATGCTGGCTACCCTGGACGGTCCCGAGTACCTGGAGCGCGTGACCGTCAACAACGTCAAGCAGATCCGCAACGCCAAGCGCGCCATCAAGAAGGCATTCCAGAATCAGATCGACGGCAAGGGCTTCTCCCTGGTCGAGGTACTGTCCACCTGTCCCACCAACTGGGGTATGACTCCCCAGGCGGCTCTGAAGTGGATCGACGACAAGATGATCCCCTACTATCCCCTGGGCAACTACAAGGACAGAACCGCCGCCGCGCAGAAGGAGGAAAACTAAATGGCTACCAAAGAATTTCTCTTTTCCGGTTTCGGCGGACAGGGTATTCTGTTCGCGGGTAAGTTCATTGCCTACAAGGGTCTGACCGAGGGCAAGAACGTGAGCTGGCTCCCCTCCTACGGTCCCGAGATGCGCGGCGGTACCGCCAGCTGCGGTATCATCATCAGCGACGGCGCGGTGGGCTCTCCCATCGTGTCCAAGCCCGACATCCTGGTGGCTATGAACCTGCCCTCCCTGGATCGTTACGAGTCCGCCGTCAAGAAGGGCGGTATGATCTTCTACGATTCCTCCCTCATTGAGCGTCCCCTGAACCGCACCGACGTGAAGGCTTACGCCATCCCCGCCACCCGTCTGGCCGGTGAGAACGGTTTCCCCACTCTGGGCAACATGATCCTGGTCGGTAAGATCCTGGCCGCCCTGGGCGAGTACAACGAGGATGGCGTGAACGCCGCCCTCGCCAAGGTCATCTCCGCCAAGCGCGCCGATATGCTGGCCGTCAACTACAAGGCCCTGGAGCTGGGTGCTAACTATTAAGAACTGCCGGGGCTCTGCATGCCGAGCGAGCTCGGCGGGACCCGCCAAAGGACCTTTTGCAAAAGGTCCTTTGGAATCTCCAAAAACTTTCAATAAGGGTTTTATTGAGAGTTTTTGCGGATATATTTTTTCTTTTGAATATACAGAAAGGAAATGAATGTCATGAATATTTCCATCACCAAGACTGACTGCCCCAAGGTGAAGCCCGAGGCTTCCACGCTGGGCTTTGGTAAGGTATTTACCGATCATATGTTCCTCATGGAGTACGAGCCCGAGCGTGGTTGGTACGATGCCCGCATCGTGCCCTTCGGCAACCTGTCTCTCCATCCCGCCGCTACGGTTCTGCACTACGGCTCCGAGATCTTCGAGGGTCTGAAGGCATACCGCCGCGAGGACGGCAAGGTTCAGCTGTTCCGTCCCATCGAGAACATCCGCCGTCTGAATCGCTCTGCCGAGCGTCTCTGCCTGCCCGAGATCCCCGAGGAGCTGGGCATGGAGGTGCTGACCGCTTTCGTAAACGTGGAGCAGGATTGGACTCCCTCCGCCCCCGGCACCTCTCTCTACCTCCGTCCTCTGATGTTCGGTAACGACGAGACCCTGGGTGTTCACGCGGTTCACCACACCACCTTTATGATCATTGCTTCTCCCGTAGGCAGCTACTACAAGGAGGGCATCAACCCCGTCGGCATCATGATCGAGGACGAGGACGTGCGCGCCGTCAAGGGCGGTACCGGCTACACCAAGTGCGGCGGTAACTACGCCGCCTCCAACCGCGCCGGTGCCCGCGCCGAGAAGAAGGGCTACGCGCAGGTGCTGTGGCTGGACGGTATCCACCGCAAGTACATTGAGGAAGTGGGTGCCATGAACGTCATGTTCAAGATCAACGGCGAGGTGGTCACCCCCATGCTGTCGGGCTCCATCCTGCCCGGTATC
>CAYRTP010000249.1:0-2995 GCA_964427175.1 uncultured Clostridium sp.
TTTGTAAATTCTTTTGTTTTTTAGTCTGTCTACTTGACAGGGGGCACATTATTTCGTTGGGGGCCTGTTTTTTGTTTGCGAATGTTGGGGCCAAACGGGCGGATCGTCGAAATTGTTCGGCCGGAATCCGCCTCTGCGATGGGGGGATATGCGGACGGCCAATGGCCGCCCCTACGGTAGGGGAGGGGCGCATTTGCTTGCAAATGACTCCTCACGCAGACATCCGCAACCCTCGGATAAACGGGCGGGGGAATCTGCCCCTACGGCGGCCGCCGGTATTATCCCCCATCAGGCGAAAAACTCCGAAAAAAGCTCCTCCGACCCCGAAAATCGATCAAAAATGCAGATTTTGAATATTCCTTTGCTGATTTTTCGTTAAAACCAAAGAAATTCGCCAAAAATGAAGAAAAACGGTTGACAAATCCTCGGTTGTGTGCTATACTGAAACCAACGGGGCAGGGAGGCACCGCCGCCCGCTCCATGCCCGCGCCGCGGCACCTGCACCGCGCGCGAACCCAAATCAAGCAGAGAGTTAGGAGGATGATCACATGAGCCGTAAAAAGGAGCTGTTTCCGTTGGATGAGTCCGGCGAGAGCACGGTGAATGGGACTGCGCCCATCGACAAAAATCAGATCGGCCATGAAGAAGTAAGCAAGCCAGCCGCGCGTACTGCGGGGGATCCTGTCCCCGTCCGACCCGCCGCCGATCATCCCCCGGAACCCGATCCGGCTCATGAGCCGGAGGAGGATATGACCCCCGAGCAGGCTCCCCGCCAGGCCCAGGAGGAGATCCTGGCAGAGGCACTGCTGGCCCGCGATCGGGACGCCCTCAAGGACGTGCTCAAGGACGTTCTGAAGGAGACTCTGAAGGAAGCCCTCAAGGAGACCCTGTGGGAGTCCTCCAAGGAGCCCGTAGTGGACCAGGAGGACATCGACGAGGCCACCGCCGACATCTACGATGCTCCTGCCGAGCACATCGACGCGGCCGACGAGGACGAGGTCCTGGATGCCCTGGAGGAGATCACCGAGGCCACCGTGGAGGAGGCTACCCGTGAGGCCATTGAGGAGGCCGCCGCCGACATTGAGGAGGAGGAGGAGATCCTGGCCGAACAGCGTCCCCAGGAGATGGAGGAGCGCTTCGAGAGCCTGGAGAGCCTTTTGGACGAACACCGCTACGCCGATTTCCGCACCGAGCTCCAGGAGCTCAACCCCGTGGATGCCGCGGATTTCTTCAACGAGCTGAATCCTCACCGCATCCCCGCCGTATTCAAGCTGCTCGACAAGGACACCGCCGCCGCGGTCTTTGCCGAGCTGGAGATCGACGTACAGGAGCGCATCATCACCGCCATGACCGACCGCGAGATCACCATGATCGTGGAGGAGCTGGCGTTGGACGATACCACCGAGCTCTTGAAGGAGCTCCCCGCCAACATGGTGCGCCGCATCATGAAGAACGCCACCCCCGAGACCCGCACCGACATCAACCGTCTGCTGGCCTATCCCGAGCGGAGCGCGGGAAGCGTCATGACCGCCGAGTTCATCGACCTGCGCCGCGACATGACCTGTGCCGAGGCCATTGCCCGTATCCGTAAGATGGGCGTGGACAAGGAGACGGTCTACGTGGCCTACGTAGTCGATCACCACCGCGTCCTGCAGGGAGCGGTGCCCCTCAAGGACCTTTTGTTCGCTTCGGCAGACGATCTCATTGAGGACATCATGGACGAGGACATCATCTGCGCCTCCACCATGGACGACCAGGAGACGGTGGCCAGCACCGTGGCCAAGTACGATATGCTGGCGATCCCCATTGTGGACCGCGAGTACCGTCTGGTGGGTATCGTAACGGTTGACGACGCGATGGACGTGATGGAAACCGAGGCCACTGAGGATATCGAAAAGATGGCCGCGATCTCGCCTACCGACAAGCCCTATCTGAAGACCAGCGTGTTCGAGACCTGGAAGAAGCGGGTGCCCTGGCTCCTGCTCCTGATGCTCTCGTCTACCTTTACCAGCACCATTCTGGCCCACTACGAAAGCGTTCTGGATGCGGCCACCCTGAGCCTGGCGGTGTTCGTGCCCATGCTGACGGGTACGGGCGGTAACGCCAGCTCCCAGACCTCAGTCACCGTCATCCGCGGACTCTCCCTGGGTGAGATCGAGATGGGCGACATTCTCCGTGTGCTCTGGAAGGAGCTTCGGGTCGCCGTGGTCTGCGGTCTGACCGTCGCCGCCGCCTGCTTCGCCAAGACCATGCTGGTGGACCTCAAGCTGGTCTTCACCCTGGAGACCATTGAAGTCGCCGCCATCGTCTCGGCTACCATGTTCTGCGCCGTCCTCTTTGCCAAGCTCATGGGCGTTCTGCTCCCCATCGGAGCCAAACGTGTCGGCCTCGACCCCGCCGTCATGGCCTCCCCCTTCATCACCACCGTAGTAGACACCCTCACCCTGCTGATCTACGTGGCGATCGCTTCGGCTGTTCTGCATATTTAGGAGAGCGCCAGGGCTCTGCCCTGGACCCGCTTAAGGGCTTTTTGAAAAAAAGCCCTTAAGAATCCCAAAAACTTTTAAAAATAATTAGCTGTATGGGTAGTTTAACTGCTGACGAAAGTATCTCTTACGTCAGCGGGGCCCCATCCCCGCGGATGAGTCGGGGAGCGGGGGAAACGCTCTCTCCGTTCTCCTAACTCGCCCGAAGGGCGAATATCACTCTCGCGAAGCGAGAATATCACATACCGTCGGCACGACGGTATATATCACACGCCGCAGGCGTATATCACTGTGATGTTGCTTGCAACATCACCAAACGCGCCGCAGGCGCACTTCACGCTCACGAAGTGAGCACTTCACGCCCACGAAGTGGGCTCTTCACGCTCGCTCGCGAGCACATCACTGAAAAAAATGACCTGCCGTCAATGCGGTGGCTTCTTAAGGACAGTTTCTAAGAATTAAGAACTACGAGCATTGCGAAGGCGAAGAAAAATACGAGAACATTTCGG
>CAYRTP010000250.1:0-1488 GCA_964427175.1 uncultured Clostridium sp.
AGATGGTCATTACCGCCGCAGCCGTTAAGAAGCTCGAGGAGGTGTACGCATAATGAAAATGATCGAAGATATCATCATCAAGCCCGTGATCACCGAGGCTTCCATGGATATGCTGGCTGACGAGAACCACAAGAAGTACGTCTTCAAGGTTCAGTCCAACGCAACCAAGCCCGAGATCGCTGCTGCTGTTGAGACCATGTTCCCCGGCACTAAGGTCGCCGCTGTGAACGTCATCAACATGAAGAGAAAGCCCAAGCGCATGGGTGTCCACTTTGGTTACACCTCTGCTTGGAAGAAGGCTATCGTAACTCTGGCCGCTGATTCCAAGGCCATCGAGTTCTTCGAAGGCCTGAACTAATGAAGGAGGTTGAAGTAAATGCCTACCATTAAGTATAAGCCTACGACCCCTTCGAGAAGAAATATGTCCGTTCCGGCTTACAGCCAGATCATTACCAAGGACACCCCCGAGAAGAGCCTGGTCGTTATCAAGAAGAAGCACGCAGGTCGTAACAGCTACGGCCGCATTACCGTTCGTCACCGCGGCGGCGGCAACAAGGTCAAGTACAGAATCATCGACTTCAAGCGTCTGGATTCCTCCGCTTGCACCGTAACCGCTATCGAGTACGACCCCAACCGTTCCGCTTTCATCGCTCTCCTGGAGAACGAGGCCGGCGTTAAGAGCTACATCATCGCTCCCGAAGGCCTGAAGGTTGGCGACGTCATCACCTCCGCTGCTGACGCCGATATCAAGGTGGGTAACACCTTGCCTGTTGCCAACATCCCTGTTGGTACTTTCATCCACAACATCGAGCTCTACCCCGGTAAGGGCGCTCAGCTCGTTCGTTCCGCCGGTGTGATGGCTCAGCTCATCTCCAAGGACGGCGGTATCGCTCAGGTTCGTCTGCCCTCCGGTGAGGTCCGCATCATCCGTCTGGATTGCAAGGCTACCATCGGTCAGGTCGGTAACTTCGAGCACAACACCATTAAGGTCGGTAAGGCCGGTAAGACCCGCCATAAGGGCTTCCGTCCCACCGTTCGCGGTTCGGTCATGAACCCCTGCGATCACCCCCACGGTGGTGGTGAGGGTCGTTCTCCCATCGGTCATCCCGCACCTGTTACCCCTTGGGGTAAGCCCGCTCTGGGTTATAAGACGAGAAACAAGAAGGCTCGCACCGACAAGTTCATCGTCAAGCGCAGAAACGCTAAGTAAAGGAGGATATATCAATGAGCAGAAGTAGCAAGAAGGCTCCTTACGTGGAAGCAAAGCTGTTCGCACGGGTTTGTGCCATGAACGAGAAGCAGGAGAAGAAGGTGCTCAAGACCTGGTCCAGAGCATCCACGATATATCCGGAATTTGTTGGTCACACCATTGCCGTTCATGACGGCAGAAAGCACGTTCCGGTGTATATCACCGAAGAAATGGTCGGTCACAAGCTGGGCGAGTTCGCCCTGACCCGCACTTTCAAGGGTCACGCCGGCTCCAAGACT
>CAYRTP010000250.1:1498-2912 GCA_964427175.1 uncultured Clostridium sp.
ATGCACGCATCTCTCCTCGCAAGGTTCAGATCGTTCTTGATCTGATCAGAGGCAAGGATGCCGATGCAGCTATGGCTATTCTGAAGAACACCCGCCGCGGTGCTTCCGAGTACCTGATCAAGCTCTTGAAGAGCGCAGTGGCTAACGCCGAGAACAATTTCCACATGGACGGCTCGAAGCTGTACGTTTCCGAGTGCTTCGTGACCCCCGGTCCTACCATGAAGCGTCTGATGCCCCGCGCAAAGGGTAGCGCAGACCGCATTCTGAAGAGAACCAGCCATGTGACCATCGTGGTCGCAGAGAGAGACTAAGAAAGGAGTTACAGGAAATGGGACAGAAAGTAAATCCCCACGGTCTTCGCGTGGGTGTCATTAAGAACTGGGACTCTAGATGGTACGCTAAGGACGAGAGCTTTGGCGACACCCTGGTCTCCGACTACAACATCAGAAAGTATCTGAAGGCTGCCCTTCAGGACGCCGGCGTTCCCAAGATCGAGATCGAGAGAGACAGCCATCGCGTTCGCGTATTCGTACACTGCGCTAAGCCCGGTATGGTTATCGGCCGCGGCGGTGAGCAGATCGACAAGTACAAGAAGGAGCTGGAGGCTATGGTCGGTATGCCTGTCGCCCTCAACGTTGTTGAGGTTCGTCAGCCCGACATGAACGCTCAGCTCGTCGCAGAGAACATCGCTTCTCAGCTCGAGCGCCGCGTTTCCTTCCGCCGCGCCATGAAGATGGCCATTCGTAACACCATGAGAAACGGCGCAAAGGGTATCAAGGTTAAGTGCTCCGGCCGTCTGGGCGGCGCCGAGATCGCCCGCGACGAGCACTACCATGAGGGTACCATCCCGCTGCAGACCCTGCGCGCTGATATCGACTACGGCTTCTGGGAGGCCAACACCACCTACGGTAAGATCGGCGTTAAGGTCTGGATCTACAAGGGTGAGATCCTCTCCGAGGTGAACCGTCCTGCCGCTCAGGAGAACCGCAACGATCGCCGCGGTGATCGTCGCAACGGTGACCGCCGTCAGGGTGGCGACCGTCGTCAGGGTGGTGACCGCCGTCAGGGTGGCGACCGCCGTCAGGGTGGTGACCGCCGTCAGGGCGGTGATCGCAGAAACAACGCTCCCGCAGAGCGCCGTCCTGCTGAGAGAACCCCCAGAACCACTACTCCTAAAGAAGGAGGAGCAAACTAATGTTGATGCCTAAGAGAGTAAAGTTCCGTCGCGTACAGCGCGGACGTATGAAGGGTAAGGCCGCTCGCGGCAACACCCTGGCCTACGGTAAGTACGGCCTTGTGGCAACCGAGCCCGCTTGGATCTCCAGCGTGCAGATCGAGGCAGCCCGTATTGCTATGACCCGTTACATCAAGCGTGGCGGTAAGGTATGGATCAAGATTTTCCCCGACAAGCCTA
>CAYRTP010000251.1:0-2890 GCA_964427175.1 uncultured Clostridium sp.
GGGCCAGTTCATGAACTTGTGCAGACCGCCCATATCGTGGATGAGCTTGTCACCGGGACGAATGTGGAGGTGGTAGGTGTTGGAAAGCTCGACCTGGCAATCCACGTCGTTGAGCAGTTCCATGGTGGAAACACCGCCCTTGATGGCGGCGCAGGTGCCCACGTTCATGAAAACGGGGGTCTGAATGTCACCGTGAACGGTGTGGAGCACGCCGCGGCGGGCGCGTCCGTCGGTTGCAAGAATCGTAAACATCGGTTCCTCTTTCTTGGCTGTCACAATACAGTGTGATGCCGTTGTATTTTTTGGGGGAGCGAGGGGCTCTGCCCCTGGCCCCCGCTCAAGGGACTTCTTAAAAGAAGTCCCTTGAGAATCTTCAAGAACTTTGAAATCATATACAGGTTAACATCTCTCGAACTGGTGGTCGATATTCCGCTTCTTCATCTCCATGGCCACGGGACGGCCGTGGGGACAGAAGGTCACGTCGGGTAGCTTCATGAGCTCGTCTACCAGCCAGGCGATGTGCTCGGGGGGATAGTCGCGGCCCGCCTTGATGGCGGCCTTGCAGGAGGCCTGGTACAGGGCCTTTTCAAAGAGAATATCGCGGGTCAGCTTGGCGGTGTCCACACCGCTTTTCAGTTGCTCGGCTATGGCTCCCATCATGTCGGGGACGGCCTCGATCTTGATCCCGCTGGGGATGCTGTCCACCGAGACCGTGAACCGCTTGCAGGTGTAGCCAAAGCCCACTGCCTCCAGCTCGGCGCGGTAGGAGTCCAGAAGCCCTACCTCGTCGCTCATGAGCATGATCTCTACGGGGATCATGAGCAGTTGGGAATCCACCGCCTTTTCCTTCAGATTGGCCTTGAGACGCTCAAAAATGATGCGCTCGTGGGCGGCGTGCTTGTCGATGAGGAGCATACGGTCCCCCTGCTCCACGATGACGTAGGAGTGGAACACCTCACCCACCAGGCGGTAGGGAGTGTCGGCCGTTTCGGCCGCGGGAGACGGAGTCGGGTCGGGGGCTGGGGCGGTCGGCTCGGATTCGGTAATCGGAGGAGCTTGGTGGGGGCCCGTGTCGGCGGGGACAGCCTCGATCGGCTCGGGCTCTGTGGGTTGGGGCGCGTCAGGCGGAGGCTCCGGGGGAAGACAATCTCCGAACAGGGCCTTGGCTTCGGCTTCGTACACCTCCATAGGGATGCTGTCGGAGGGAGGGAGCCCCATATCCGTCGCATCGGGCGTGTTCATGGGCGGAAGAATCGGGGGAGCGGTCTCCTCGGGCTTTGGCTCGGGGTGGGCCTCCCGATACAGCCGCCAGGCCTCCTCAGGCTTCATGATCTTCACGGTACCCACGTACTCCACGGGGGCTCTCCTCCGCTTTCGGCGGGTGACGTAGTATTTCACGTAATCCTCGGGGGTGATTTTTCCCTCCATGGGTGGGTAACGGCGGGCTACGGCGGCGGTGGCTTCGGGGGAAACGGGTTTGCCTCTGCGCCAAATGGGTTTATGGGGGGGAGGTTGGGACGGACCGTCGGGGATGCCGGTCCCTACAGGTGAGGTGTAGGGACGGGCGGGGGTATCGGTCCTTGCGGGTGAGGGCGGGATCGGACCGTCGGGGACGTTGGTCCCTACAGGCGTTGTGTAGGGTCGGTGGGCCGAAGTATCGGTCTTTGCGGGCGGGGACGTGACGGGGGACCTTGGGGGAGTCGGAATCTCCATGGAGACCTGCCGCTTGCCCAGGGAGGGGGGACGCTCCAGCTCGATGGGGGCTGTGGCATCCGACACGCGGCCCGTGGGGGTGAGGGGCTTCTTTTGGGGGGCGGTGAACTCGGGGCGGGTGGTGTTCTGCTCCAGGGCCTGGCGGACGGCGTAGTAGACCGCCTCAAAGACAGGCTTTTCGTTGGAGAATTTCACCTCCAGCTTGGCGGGGTGGACGTTCACGTCCACGCGGGCGGGGTTGAGCCCGATGTTCATGACGCAGACAGGGTATTTTTCGGGGGGGAGGTAGGAGGTAAAGGCCTGCTCCAGGGCGGCCTGGGCGGTTCGGCTCTTAACGAAACGGTCGTTGATGAAGAAGATCTGACCGTTGCGGTTGGCGCGGACGTTATCCGAGCGGCCGATGTAGCCCGTGACGCGGATGCCCTCGTGCTCGCCGTCCAAAGGGAGGAGTCGGTTGGAGAAATCCCGTCCGAACACCGCCCAAATGGCGGATTTGAGCTGGCCGTCCCCCGCTGTTTCCAGCTTGGTAACACCGTCGGTGATGAGGCGGACCGCGATCTCGGGGTGGGAGAGGGCGACACGCTCCACGTTGGCGGAGACCGCCATGGACTCGGTGGCATCCCGCTTGAGGAATTTACGGCGGGCGGGGACGTTGGCGAACAGGTTCTCCACGATGATGGTGGTACCGTCCCGACAGCCCCGCTCGGACACGCCCACCAGCTGTCCGCCCTTGATCTCCAGCATGGAGCCCATTTCATCCTCGGGGCGTTTGGACATGATACGCATATCCGACACCGAGGAAATGGCGGCCAATGCTTCCCCGCGGAAGCCCAGGGACAGGATGCCGTCCAGGTCCTCGGCGGTGCGGATCTTACTGGTGGCGTGACGGCGGACCGCCATGGGCAGGTCCTCGGCGGACATACCGCACCCATCGTCGGTGACCCGCATGAAGGTCACGCCGCCGTTCTGAATCTCCACGGTGATGTGCTTGGCCCCTGCGTCGATGGCGTTTTCCATCATTTCCTTGATGGCCGAGGCGGGGCGGTCTACCACCTCACCCGCGGCGATGAGGTTGGCGACCTCGAAGGATAGGACTTGAATCTGGCCCATGGCGGTTCCTTTCTTTGGTTTTGAGATTTTGGGGTTCGGCGGGAGCAAGCCCCCGCCCTACAGTGAT
>CAYRTP010000252.1:0-2843 GCA_964427175.1 uncultured Clostridium sp.
GGGTCTCTCCTTCGGCTACCGAGGCGGCTACTGCCAGGATGGGAACCAGGTCGGGGACCTGGGTCGCGTCGATCACGCAACCGCGCAGGGGGGAAGGCGTAGCGATCAGCTCCCCTGCCTCGGTCCACTCGATGACTCCGCCCATGGACCGCAGAATGTCCACAATGGCCTTGTCGCCCTGGCGGGAGTGGGGATCCAAACCCGTGAGGACGATGGATCGTCCTGCCTTACAGAGCAGACCTGCCGTGATGAAGAAGGCCGCGCCCGACCAGTCCCCGCCTACGGCGGGGGCTTGATGGGATGCGGGAATGGCGGGAAGGCTGTCCCGTCCCGCGATGGAGAAAGTGGGCAGGTCGCCGCCCACCGCACCCGTCACGCGGGCGATGGCATCCACCGTCATGCCGATGTAGGGCTTGGATTCGATCTTGCCCGTCACGGCCAGGGTGGAATCCCCCTCCAGCAGGGGCAGGGCGAACAGGAGTCCGCTGATGAACTGGGAGGACACGCCGCCGTCTACGGCGTAGTCGCCGGCCGTGATGCTCCCACGCACCACAAGGGGATTGGTTCCCATGGGAGAGAGGATGGCCCCGTGGGCGACCAGCTCCTCGTACAGGGGGGACAGGGGACGCTCGGGAAGCCGTCCGTGACCCAGGAGGGCGACGCTGAAGCCCTCGGGGGCGTGAGCGGTGGCACCCAGCGCACAGCAGACGGGGAGCAGGAACCGCAGGGTGGAGCCCGACTCGCCGCAGTCCAGCACAGCCACGTTGGGCAGGGTGGTGATGGGGGTCACCAGGAAGTCCTCGCCCACCCGCTCAATTCCTGCGCCAAGGGCGGCGAGACAGCGGGCGGTGGCCTCAATGTCCTCGTTGAGGTCGGTGCAACGGACACGGCGTACCGCCGTACCCGCGCCGTACAGAGCCGACAGAGCGGCGGTGATGAGCACGCGGTGGGCCTCCGACTTGGAGGAGGGAGCCCGCACCGAGCCGCCCAGCCGAGGGGAACGTAAGGTCTTTTCCATGATGGATCAACCGCCTTTCCCAATCAGTCCGAAAGACCGCGGCGGATGTAGGACTCCAAAGCGTCCACGGGCACGGTTACCAGGCGGGAGTCAGCAATGCCGTAGGGAACCACCAGGGTGATGGTCCCGCCTGCCCGCTTCTTGTCCGACAGGGCTACGGCGTAGAGCTGTTCGGTGCTGAAAGGACACTCGGTGGGAAGGTTGTAGCGGTGCAACAGCCCAACCAGCGCGTCCAGAGTCCCCGCTTCACAGAGCTCCAGCTTCTCGGCGGCGCGGGTGATGATGACCATACCCATGGCCACCGCGCTGCCGTGGGAAATGGCGAAATCCGAGCAAGCCTCGATGGCGTGGCCCACGGTGTGGCCCAGGTTCAGGAGCTGACGGGCACCCTTGTCGGTCTCGTCCTCCTCCACCAGCACCCGCTTGTCCTCCACGCAGAGGCGGATGGTCTCGATCATATCGCCGTCGGTCTCGGCCTGCAGACGGTCAAAGAGCTGACGGTCGCGGATGAAGGCGTACTTGATGACCTCGGCCATGCCGTCGGCAAAGATCTCGGGAGGCAGAGTGGACAGGCAGTCCACGTCGCAGATCACCAGGGAAGGCTGGTGGAAGGCTCCTGCCAGGTTCTTGCCTGCCTCCAGGTCGATGGCGGTCTTACCGCCCACCGAGGCATCCACCATGGCCAGGAGGGTGGTGGGGATCTGCACGAAACGGATACCGCGCTGGTAGACCGCCGCGGCAAAGCCGCCCAGATCCCCCACCACGCCGCCGCCCAGGGCGACCAGCAGGTCGGAGCGGGTCAGATGTTCGGAGGCCATTTTTTCCAGAAGCGCAATGAGATTGGCCGCCGACTTGGAGGCCTCCCCGTGGGGGATAACGTGACGGACTACGGTGTAGCCTGCCTCGGCGAGGGAGTCGGTGACCCCGTCGGCGTACAGAGCCTCAACCGTATCGTCGGTCAAAAGGAGCAGGCGGCAGGGCTTGACAACGGCGGAGATCAGCTCGCCCGCCCGCAGACGAAGGCTGCGGCCGATGGGAATATCATACCCGTGGGGGGCACGGGCGGGAACAGAAACGCGGACGGAGGCCGTAGCCGCGGAAGAATAATCGAAATGGGACATGGTAAAATTCCTCGTGTAAGAAAAAATATAGCGTTGATACATTATAGCACAAATCTCTGCGGGTTTCAAGGGGCAAAAACAAAAAAACGGGGAACTTTTCGACATTTTTTCGACTTTTGTGGGAGAGGGTGAGCTGAAACTTTCAAGAACGGCTCAAAAAATCCAATCGCATCGAAAAAAATCCCGTCGAAAATGAAATTTGAAAAATTTTTCTTGCAAATTTGAAAAAAGTACTTGCAATTATTTCGGGAATGGTGTATAATGGAGCGCATAGGATGAGACGGTATCCGTCTTCACCCAGACGGACACCGTTTCGGTGTATCGAATCCATACATAATAAGGAGATAAAATCATGTCTTACGTTGATGAGATCATTGACAAAGTAATTGCGCAGAACCCCGGCCAGCCCGAGTTCCACCAGACCGTTAAGGAGGTTCTGGACTCCCTTCGCCCCATCGTTGAGGCAAACGAGGCGAAGTACCGCAAGGAAGCTCTGCTGGAGCGCATGACCATGCCCGAGCGCGTCATCATGTTCCGTGTTCCTTGGGTTGACGATAAGGGCCAGGCTCAGGTCAACACCGGCTACCGCGTACAGTTCAACGGTGCTATCGGTCCCTACAAGGGCGGTCTGCGCTTCCATCCCTCTGTAAACCTGTCCATCATGAAGTTCCTGGCCTTCGAGCAGACCTTCAAGAACTCCCTGA
>CAYRTP010000253.1:0-2836 GCA_964427175.1 uncultured Clostridium sp.
GTTATCTTCCGCTCCATACACACCAATACAGAAAAAACGTTTGCGTTTTTGAGGTACACCACATCGACTCGCATCAAGCACAACTTCTGTCAAACCATACCCGGCCTTTTTATATATTTCCCGCGCAGAAGAATATGCACGGCTTTGTCTGGCGCGGTCAACATTTTCCATAACAAAGTATTTCGGCTGTACTTTCTCCACGATTTTCGCATAGGACTCCGTCAAACTGGCACGATCTGCCTCAATTCTCTTACCTGCAAAGGAAAAGTCCTGACACGGAGGGCCGCCGATAATCAGTTCCGGAGAATATGCTGAAATCACCTTTATCGCATTTTCCGTATCCGACAAATCCAGTCGAAAAACAGGATGTGAAAAATTCTTTTCATAGCACTGCGCCGCTGTCTCCCAGTATTCAAACGCAGCTCGAATCCGGATTCCTGCATTTTGAAATCCCAACGATAATCCTCCACACCCCGAAAACAAATCTACAGCATTCAACATTTTTTCATCTCCCCCTGTACAAATCGCCTTTTTTATGGTATAATATATGCGGCATCTTCCCTGCTTCCCCCATATTATTATATCACAATACGATTGCGACGTCAAGTAGTTGACGTCATTTTGAGGTGAAAAATTATGTCTTCCGGTCTTTTTGGTATTGAACATTCGAACCGATCCCCCGCAAGCCATTGGGGCAAAAATTGTTTTAACTCCAGTTTTCCTGCCGCAGTTGCAAATTATATGTTAACGAATGACATCTCAGCCATTTACATAAAGTTAGTGGAAGAAGACGGTTTTCTAAAAGTTGTGCCCTCTGTCATACCGATTCGAGACGTATTTTGTAGCGGAGATCTACACCCCTCCGAACTTTATTATTCGTTTGAAAGTATCTATTCCCCCTATCAACAATACTCCTTTGATACAATTGATGGAATCGACCTGGTCATAAAGGATCTCAAAGGAAATTATCTTGCACCGTTAGAGGTCAAGCTGACTGTGATGCCGGACAGCACAACCTATAAAAAGCCCGAGCCGGAGTGGGGATCCGAAATCGTCATTCGAGCCGCAACCACATCCTACTGTGCCTTAGGTATGTTCGATGCCGTTAAAGGCGATCGACACGATATCCGAGAAATTTTCGAAGCCGCTTGTTCTTCAATTCAAAGTTGGGACAATGATTTTGAAATGACACACAAAACCCCACAGTTGTGTGCCAGTCTCGATAACTTCCAAAAGAAATACTACCAGCACCAAAAGCCACTGTTGATGCAAACCATTTGGAAAACCCAAGGGAAGTCCCCGTTTTTGGCAGAGCAAGCTTTTGATATCGTCATTTGGAGTGATTATGCCTTCTCGCGGTTGTTTATCGATAATTCCTATGATATAGAGCCTACCATGAGTCGTCCCATGCGCGCATCAGCTCGTCTTGCCAGATGCCTATGGGAATTAAGCAAATCCGAAAAAATTCGAATGGCCGACATATACAGGCAAATGGCTTTTGGAAACCAAACCGACAAAGAATTTGCGATTGCCGGTGTCAACTGGAAGTCTTATGTTTCCTGTGAACGAACCGCTTCTCCTGCTCTGAACAAATCGGTTCTCAACTCAATTATCGAGCCCGGCTATATTGATCGCCTAAGTCCGGAACGACGATTCGATCAAACCTTATATTTTACGATGCGCCACAGTTAATACCGAATCCGGCGGAAGGTCTCCTCGATCTTCCGCTACTTTTTCGCCAAATCGTCAAAAAATTCACAAAACCCCCTTGACAAATCGAAAAATATCTATTATAATATGAGAAAATCGACGTTGACCGGAAACCAGTAGGTCGGGCCGCGCGTGTCAAGAGAGCTGTCGTCAGGTGCGAGACAGCCACGCCGCCGAGTGAATTCCTTCCGAGAGCCGCGCCTTGAACACACGCGCAGGGGACTGTGCCGGGTAGGGGCGACGGGACCGCCCGTTACAGCGAAGGGGGGCATATCCG
The DNA here is from genome assembly GCA_964427175.1 of uncultured Clostridium sp. Taxonomy (GTDB): domain Bacteria; phylum Bacillota; class Clostridia; order Oscillospirales; family CAG-272; genus CAMEON01. Next base: position 1,988 of record CAYRTP010000253.1, read on the forward strand.
TGTCCCGTAAGGCTTTCCCATACCCGTACTGTTGGAAAGTGAAAAAGGTGGTACCGCGAAATGAACTTTCGCCCTTTGCAGGTCTTTGGCCCGGCAAAGGGGTTTTCTGTTTTTCGGGGTATTTTCAGGAAAAATATGACACTACATACACGAAAGGAATTGTAATCATGAAGAAGCAACTCATGCTCGGCAACGAGGCCGTAGCGCGGGGACTGTACGAGGCGGGATGCCGCCTGGTGTCCAGCTACCCCGGCACCCCCTCCACCGAGATCACCGAATACGCCGCCGAATACTGCGGCGATTGCCCCGACCTGTACTGCGAGTGGGCTCCCAACGAGAAGGTCGCCCTGGAGGTCGCCTTCGGTGCTTCCCTGGCGGGCGCGCGCTCTGCCTGCGCCATGAAGCACGTAGGTCTGAACGTGGCCGCTGACCCCCTCTACACCATGTCCTACACCGGTGTCAACGGCGGTCTGGTCCTCTGCGTGGCCGACGACCCCGGTATGCACTCCTCCCAAAACGAGCAGGATTCCCGCCATCACGCCATCGCCGCCAAGGTCCCCATGCTGGAGCCCTCCGACTCCGCCGAGGCACGGGAGTTCGCCATGCTGGCCTTTGAGCTCTCCGAGCAGTTCGATACCCCCTTCCTGCTCCGTATGTGTACCCGTATCGCCCACTCCCAGAGCCTTTTGACCGTGGACGAGCGCAAGGATATCCCCGTGAAGCCCTACGTCAAGGAGCCCCAGAAGTACATCATGGCTCCCGCCAACGCCATCCGCCGCCATCCCGTGGTGGAGGCCCGCACCCGCGCCCTGGTGGAGTACGCCGAGACCGCTCCCGTCAACCGCGTGG
>CAYRTP010000254.1:0-2804 GCA_964427175.1 uncultured Clostridium sp.
CCAGGCCCAGGGAGTCCAGCAGATCGGACAGGCCCTTCTGATCCAGGGTGGTGAAGCCCTCTACAGTGGCAACCGTCTCGGGGATGGCGTACTCAATGGCCAGGGTCTCGGGCTTATCCATGGAGGCCTCGCGGCTCTCCACGGCGTTGATGACGTACTTCTTGATGGCGGCTACGTCGGCCTCGGTCAGCTCACCGCCCAGGACGTAGACCTTGGCGGAGCGGACGGTGGGGCGGTCGCCCCGGCTCTGAAGCTGGATGCACTGGGCGGCGGAGTCGGCGCGCTGGTCAAACTGACCGGGCAGGGGCTCCACGGCGAAGACGGTGGCCCCCTCGGCGTAGGTCAGGGTATCGGTGACGGTATCCAGCTGGGGCTCGGAGAAAACCGTGCGGGAGGCCTGCGCGAACAGGGCCTCGTCGATGTTCTCCACGTCGTAGCGGTTGAGCAGGCGGACAGACTCCAGGGAGCTGATGCCCACCAGGTTCTTGAGCTCATTCAGAAGGCCGTTGGCCTCATGAGCCAGCTCGGGTCTCTTTTCTACGAATATTCTGTAAACCATAACAGTTTCTTTCCTTTCGTCATGATTTGGATGAGTGAGAAGTGACGAGTGACAAGTGACAAGCGACAAGTGACAAGTGAGTTTGTATCTCGTATCTTGTATCTCGTATCTTGTATCTCGTATCTTGTATCTTGTATCTTGTATCTTGTATCTTGTCACTTGTATCTTGTATCTTACTTCATCGCCTTCAGTGCCCGCTGACCGATGTCGCGGCGGCAGTAGGCGTTGTCGAAGTGGATGGTGTCCACCTTGGCGTAGGCGGCGGTGATGGCATCCTGCAGGGTGTCCGCGATGGCGGTCACACCCAAGACGCGGCCGCCGTTGTTGACCAGCTTCCCGTCCTTGAGGGCGGCGCCGGCCACGTAGACGCTGTCGGCTACGTCGGCGGGGATGGTGATCTCGTAGCCCTTCTCATAGCTCTGGGGGTAGCCCTCGGAAGCCATGATGACGCAGCAGGCCGACTTGTCGGTAGCAAACTTGACCTCCACCTCAGCGAGACGCTCCTCGGTGACCGCCCGCATGACGGTGAGGAGGTCGGACTCCAGCAGAGGCAGGACCACCTGGGTCTCGGGATCGCCGAAACGGCAGTTGTACTCGATGACCTTGGGTCCCTTGGGGGTGAGCATGAGGCCGAAGTAGAGACAGCCCTTGAAGGTGCGGCCCTCGGCGTTCATGGCGTTCATGGTGGGGAGGAAGATGGTCTCCATGCAGACCTTGGCGATGTCGGCGGTGTAGTAGGGGTTGGGGGCTACGGTACCCATACCGCCGGTGTTCAGGCCCTCGTCGCCGTCGTGGGCGCGCTTGTGGTCCATGGAGGAGACCATGGGGATGAGGGTCTTACCGTCGGTAAAGGCCAGGACCGAGACCTCGGGGCCGGTGAGGAACTCCTCAATGACGATGTGGTCGCCGCTGGCACCGAAGACCTTATCCGCCATCATGGAGCGGACGGCCTCCTCGGCCTCGGCGAGGGTCTCCGCGATGATCACGCCCTTACCCAGGGCCAGGCCGTCGGCCTTGATGACGATGGGGAGGTCCTTGTCCCGCAGGTAGGCGATGGCCTTGTCCATATCGTCGAAGATCTCGTAGGCGGCGGTGGGGATGGCGTACTTCTTCATGAGGTCCTTGGAAAATGCCTTGGAGCCCTCGATGATGGCGGCCTTCTTGTCGGGGCCGAAGCAGGGGATCCCCACGGCGGTGAGGGCATCCACACAGCCCAGCACCAGGGGATCGTCGGGGGTGACGATGGCGTAGTCGATGGTGTTTTCGGTGGCGAACTTGACGATACCGTCGATGTCCTTGGCACCAATGTTCACGCAGGTCGCGTCGGCGGCGATACCGCCGTTACCGGGGAGGCAGTAGATGGTCTCCACGGCGGGGTTTTTCTTGATGGACTTGATGACGGCGTGCTCACGGCCGCCGCTGCCGATGACTAAGATATTCATATGGTTTCCTCCTTGGTTTTTGGGAAGTGACAAGTGACGAGTGACAAGTGACAAGATGGGGGAACGGGGATTTGAGCCTGTCACTTTTCGGTTTCACAGGTTTTAATGCTGGCTGTCAGCATAGACAGAAGTTCCAGACAGTCTTTTTTCATGGAACGGTATTGCTTTTCGGTTAAATAAGAGCAATTGTACAGAAGCTCCAGCCAATAGGCAGTTTCGGAGGCTTCTTTACGGGCTATCTGCAATTTTGCGGCAAAATCTCTGCGGCTACTGCCGTAAAGTGCCTCCGCAATATTTGCACCGATGCTGGTTCCGCTACGCAAAATCTGTTTGGACATAACAGTCTCACGGTATTCTTTAATCAAATACCCATATAAGCGTACAATTCGTTTCGCGAACTCCAAGCTCTTTTGCTTCAGAATACTTTCAGTCGCCATAATCCTCAAAAATCAAATTTCAAATCTTGTCTTGTCACTTGTCACTTGTATCTCGTCACTCCATCAATGGTGGAACAGTCTCATCCCCGTGAACGCCATGGCCATGCCGTACTTGTCGCAGCACTCGATGACCAGGTCGTCGCGGATGGAGCCGCCGGGCTCGGCGATGTAGGAGACACCCGACTTCTTGGCGCGCTCGATGTTATCGCTGAAGGGGAAGAAGGCGTCGGAGCCCAGGGCTACGCCCGAGATGGTATCCAGGTAGGCTCTCTGCGCCGCGCGGGGGAAGGGAGCGGGCTGGGTGGGGAAATACTGCTGCCAGTTGCCGTCGGCGGTCACGGCCTGGTCGTTCTGATTGATGTAGCC
>CAYRTP010000255.1:0-2795 GCA_964427175.1 uncultured Clostridium sp.
GCTGACCGGCTTTGAGCGCGCCGTCAAGAACGGCGGGTACCTGGATCTGGAGTCCTCCTTCGAACGGAAGCCTCCCCTGGCGACAGGCCTGCCCCACGGCGTGCTGGATTGATCCGCGTGCAGTCCCACCCGCAAAAACCTTGAGCGGAATGTACCACAGGCCGCCGATCGGCCTTACGGTGTTAGACAGCTTCGATTTTTTTGACGCAGACACCCCTCACGTGATTCCATCCGAAGGCCCGCGCCCATGTGCGTCGGAGCCTTCGGTCGGAGCCATAAGCCATCAAGTGAATACCCGAATTTTCGCTATTATTTTTTGGGGATTCGAATTGCATAAAACTAAATAGGATATTATTCGTTTATCCGCCATAAAGTTTGTTCCTGTGCAATTTGGGTTCGACAGAAGCCTATTCGATTCCCCATATTACGCAAGGAGGATTCTATGAAATTCCATTCCAATACGGCCAAGAAGGCCGTAACCCTGCTGATTGCCGCAACCATGCTGCTGGGTTGCTTCGCAACCTTCTGCTTTGGTGCCTCCGCCGCTTCCAAGACCGACATCGTCCGTGACGGTCTGGTGGCTTGGTACGACGGCTCCAACAACTCCAACGGTACCCAGAACCTGGAGACCGCTGTTTGGACCGACCTGACCGGTAACGGCAACGATCTGACGGTTCATCTCGATGAGAAGAACTACTGGACCGACAACGCTTTCCACGTGGACTCCAAGGCCCACTATTTCCCCCAGGCCGCTGTTGACACCGTCAACGCCGAGGGCTGGACGGTTGAGTTCGCCTTCGGTGAGCTGGCCTACAACGGCATCGACTACGTAACCTTCGCTATGTCTGATAACGATAAGTTCTCCCTGTTCATCCGCCAGTCCGACGGTAAGCTGGAGTTCAAGTATCAGAACAGAGCCGAGAACAGACCCCTGGCCGAGGATGGCGGCGCGCTGGCCAATAACGCCACCCTGTCCATCGTTTACTATCCTCTCAACGAGGAGAACGTCTACCCCATCATCATGTACGTAAACGGTGTAGAGGCCGCCAAGGGTCACAGCACCCTGGCCAACCAGGCCGATACCCTGATGTTCTGCCACGAGGATCCCTCCAGATCCTGGAGCGGTGACATCCACTCGGTCCGTTTCTACAACAGAGCCCTGTCCGCTGACGAGATCCTGGACAACGCCGACGCTGACCAGAAGAACTACCGCAACGGTAACAAGTTTGAGCCCACCGTTGAGTTCGGCGGCGACGGCGAGGAGACCCAGCCCGATGACGGCCAGGAGCCCGTGGTCCGTCCCGAGTACAAGAACGACCTGGTTCCCCTGGATTCTCTCTCCAACGTCATGGAGTGGAACATGGCTTACGCCGAGAACGTCTACTTCCATGAGGAGAATCAGAACTTCGGCCGTTTCCAGGTGACCAACCCCACCATTAACGATCCCGCCAACTACACCAACCCCGGCGAGGATGCCTTCCCCGAGATCAACGTCAACTACCAGAAGTTCGCCCGTATGAACGGCCTGGAGAACCTGACCGGTGAGAGCGTCAACTACGTGGTGCTCAAGCTGAAGGTCAGCGGTCCTCTCGAGGACATCAACCTGTGGACCTGCGTTGGCGATATCTATGACTACTATCGCGGCGCATACGGCACCGGCTCCATCTACGGCGGCATTGATCCCGACGCAGGCGAGGAGATCCAGTACCTGATCTACGACGTTGAGGGCATTTTTGAGGGCGACCTGAACAGCTTCCTGCTGACTCCCCGTGGCTGGGACGAGACTACGGTTCTTGACCTGTACGAGCTGGCCATCTTCAAGACCGCCGAGGAGGCTTACGACTACGCCGGTGAGGAGTACGTTCCTGAGACCAATCCTCCCAAGGTAGAGACCGAGGAGCCCGATACCGACGCTCCCAAGGATGAGACCGATGCTTCTAAGGATGAGACCGACGCGCCCAAGACCGAGACCGATGACAAGACCGCTGAGACCGATGCTCCCGCAGAGGGCTGCGCTTCCGTCGTTGGCTTCGGTGCGGTTGCCATTCTGACCGCGGCCGCCGCTGCTGTGGTTCTGAAGAAGAAGGACTGATCCGGGATGCTCTCCGCGGGGAGGCATGAGGATACCTACCCGCCGCGCCGTTTCCGTGTTCCTGTTGTAAAACAATTAGGGGGGGACACGGGACGCGGGCGGTGGGAATGACCCTCGTACCTTCCCGAGACCCCGTCTGTCAGAAGACAGCGCGGGTGCCGTAAGGCTGGTCGGCGGCCTGTGGTGAATTTTACTCAAGGGTTCATATCGGAGGATGAAAAAATCTCCTCCGATATGTTTTTTTTTAGAAATAGATATTGCTTTTTTGTAGGTTCTGTGGTATAATGATGATGTATAGTTAGAAATTTTTTTATGGAGGAACATATACTATGCCTAAGACCAACATTGTGGATTGGGAAACCATCACAAACTTTGTTATTGACTCCTTCGTTGGATACGGTATCCCCCGCGAGGATGCCGAAATCTGCGCTGACGTTCTGCTGGAATCGGACAAGCGCGGTATCGAGTCCCACGGCTGTAATCGTTTCAAGCCCGTTTACCTGGACCGCATCAAGGCCGGTATCCAGAACCCCATCACCAACTTTGAGATCATCAAGGAGACCGAGACCACCGCGGTTGTGGACGGCCATGACGGTATGGGTCAGGTCATCGGCTACAAGGCCATGAACATGGCTATCGAAAAGGCCAAGAAGTACGGCATGGGTATGGTTGTTGTCCGCAACTCCTGCCACTACGGTATCGC
>CAYRTP010000256.1:0-2699 GCA_964427175.1 uncultured Clostridium sp.
GATAGTCGAGAAGTGGTTGTTAAATGTGCCGAGGTATCTCTTGGTGTAGGGATAAAGACCCTCTTCAAGAAGCTTGGTAATAACCGTTCTCTTGGTCTTGAGCGAGCGCGCCGATATATCCATCAGCTTGTCCAGTCTCTTGTAGAAGTCCTCCTCATTCTCGGAGAGATATGCGATACGGGGCATATTGATCGTAACTACGCCGACAGAACCCGTCGACTCACCCGAACCGAAGTAACCGCCCGACTTCTTGCGAAGCTCACGAAGATCAAGACGCAGACGGCAGCACATTGAACGAACGTCGCTCGGCTCCATATCGGAGTTGATGTAGTTTGAGAAATAAGGAGTACCGTATTTAGCGGTCATCTCGAAAAGAAGCTGATTGTTCTCCGTCTCAGACCAGTCAAAGTCGCGAGTAATAGAATACGTGGGAATGGGATACTGGAAGCCGCGACCGTTAGCGTCACCCTCGATCATGATCTCAATAAACGCCTTGTTGACCATATCCATTTCCTTCTTACAATCCTTATACTTGAAGGGCATTTCCTTGCCGCCCACGATGGCGTTGAGCTCGGCCAGGTCGTTCGGAACCGTCCAGTCCAGAGTGATGTTGGAGAAGGGAGCCTGCGTACCCCAGCGGGAGGGGGTATTCACGCCGTAGATGAAGGACTCGATGCACTTCTTGACCTGATCGTAGTTGAGGTTATCGGCCTTGACGAAGGGAGCCAGGTAGGTGTCGAAGGAGGAGAAGGCCTGCGCGCCTGCCCACTCGTTCTGCATGATACCCAGGAAGTTGACCATCTGGTTGCAGAGGGTTGCCAGGTGCTTGGCGGGTGCGGAGGTGATCTTACCGGTGATACCGCCGAGACCCTCCTGAATGAGCTGCTTGAGCGACCAGCCCGCGCAGTAGCCGGTGAGCATGGACAGATCGTGGATGTGGATATCGGCGTTGCGGTGGGCGTTGGCGATCTCGTCATCGTAGACCTCGGAGAGCCAGTAGTTGGCGGTGATCGCGCCCGAGTTGGAGAGGATCAGACCGCCCACCGAGTAGGTGACGGTGGAGTTCTCCTTGACGCGCCAGTCGGCAACCTTGACGTAGGAGTCCACGATGGCCTTGTAGTCCAGCATGGTGGAGCTCATGTTTCTCATCTTCTCGTGCTGACGGCGGTAGAGGATGTAGGCCTTGGCCACGTCATCGTAGCCCGCCAGGCTGAGCACGCGCTCCACGCTGTCCTGAATGTCCTCCACGGCGATGGAGTGGTCCTTGATCTTGGGCTCGAAATCCGCGGTGACCTTCAGCGCGAGAAAGTCGATGATGTCCTGATTGTAGTTGCGCTCCTGCGCGTCAAAAGCCAGCTTGATCGCGTTGGCAATTCTCTGGATGTCAAAATTGATGATGCGTCCATCACGCTTGAGTACGGTATACATAGTGTTCCTCCTTGTATTTGATGTATGGTGGAAGGGGATGGGGAGCGCCAGGGCTCTGCCCTGGACCCGCTTAAGGACCCTTTGGAAAGGGTCCTTAAGAATCCCCTAAACTTTAAAAAAATGGTTGTGTGTGTGTTTACTTGCTGTTTGACGGGAAGTAGTTGCATTCACCGTGGGTCCCTGCCCACTGGGTTATTTAGGGAGCGGGGAACGTGCCGCCCTCTATTTCTTGCCTTCCCCGCGGGGGAAGGTGGCACGCGAAGCGTGACGGATGAGGGTGGACCGTGTCACCGCCTTTTCCGTCAGACAGTTTACGATTTTCAGAAGATAGAGACCATCAAAATCATGATGGCAAAGACGTAGACCGCGTGAAGTACAATGGTAGCGATCTTGAGAAATTTTTGGAAATCATCGAACCCCGACGAGCAGGGGATGATCTCCCGAGGATTTTCTGAATTATACAGCAGGTAGTATTCTTCACCCACCGTACAGTTCGTGGATCGTCCTGCGGATTTGGAAATGAGGTTGACCTCTACGGTGTATGCCTCGCCGTTGGCTTCAAAGCGAACCACCGGTGCGTAGCCTCCCTGGTTTCCGTTGTGGACGTATCTGCGTCCGACGACCTTTCCGACTACGAACTCCTTGCATCGCTGACGGGTTTGGTTGTTCTTCCACCAAGTATGCCCCGTCACCTCTGCGGCGATCAGCAGAAAGAGAGGAAACAGGCAGATGCCATCGAAGGCTTCTTGGCCGATCACGTATTGCTTGGCAATGTAAACAACGGTTGCCGCGACGGTCAGGACGGTTACAAAGGCATATATGCCGATGAGGAGCTTGGAGAGTTTTTTCATGGGAATCTCCTTTCCACAGCTTGATTCGAGAGGATTTTTGGCCTAAAAAAACCGTGACGTGGGCCAGAACCGGCGGCGCGTCGCGGTCGGGGGTACGGTTTAGTCGGACCCTCCCGATGAAGCGTACACATATTATACAGCATCGGGAGGGATTTGTCAATACGCAAAATACAAAATGTTGACATTTTTACAAAATTCGGAACTATATATAGTGTTACTCCCCTCGGATTTGTGCATTTGGTACATTCTCCTGCAGGGCGGCCAGCATGACGCGGGTCTCGGAGGGGGTAAAGGCTTCCCCGCTTGCGATCAGATCCCCCGAATCCTTGAAGGTCTGGAGGAAGAAGGCCTCGGGGCCCGCCAACCGTTGGCCCATGGCGCGGACGTCCTCGGGGGTATGGAGCCCGCGGACCAGGGTGG
>CAYRTP010000257.1:0-2657 GCA_964427175.1 uncultured Clostridium sp.
CGTAGGCGGCGTTCTTCTTGATGCGGGCGGCGTTCTCCAGGGTGAGACGGTGATCCAGGACGGGGTGGGCGGCGCGCTTGACGTCGTCGGGGGTGACGTAGTTGCGGCCCGCGATGGCGGCGTAGCCCTTGGCGGCCTTCATGAGGGACAGGGCACCACGGGGGGATACGCCCAGGAGCACCTTGGGATAGCTACGGGTCTTCTCGATGATGGAGGTGATGTAGCTCATCATCTCGCGGCAGATGTAGACCTTGGGGAGCTCGGCAATGGCCTTGACCAGCTCATCGGCGGTGACCACGGGCTGCAGGGTCTCCAGGGGGGAGGACTTATCGAAGCGGGCCAGGATGTCCACGCCCTCGGAGTGGTTGGGGTAGTCCATCTTACCCTTCATGAGGAAACGGTCCAGCTGTGCCTCGGGCAGGGGGAAGGTACCCATGGACTCCACGGGGTTCTGGGTGGCGATGACCATGAAGGGCTGGGCCAGCTTGAAGGTCTTGCCGTCGATGGTGGCCTGAATCTCCTCCATGCACTCCAAGAGACCCGACTGGGTCTTGGGGGTAGCGCGGTTGATCTCGTCGGCCAGGACGATATTGGCGAAGATGGGGCCGGGCACGAACTCGAACTCGGACTTCTTCATGTTAAAGAAGTTAACACCGGTGATGTCGGAAGGAAGCAGATCGGGGGTGAACTGGATACGCTTATACTCGCAGGACACCGAGGCCGCCAGGGACTTGATGAGCACGGTCTTACCCGTACCGGGCACGTCCTCCAAAAGCACGTGGCCGCCGCAGAGCATGGAAACGATCAGCATATCAATGGTGTCGGACTTACCGACGATGACCTTGCCGACGTTATCCTTGATCTTGGAATAAACTTCGGTGATGTGAGCGGAGATTTGGGTGGACATGGTGTTTTCCTCTTTTCTTTCAATAAATTGTCATGCTGTCCGCATACATAACTATTTTACCATTTTTCACAGAATTTGTCAAGGATTTTTTGGATATTTTGCAAAAAGATGTGTTTATTTTCAAAAATGTTAAGGAAACTTTCAAAATGGGGTTTACAAATGCAAAATTGTGTGGTATAATATATTACACAAGCCAAAAAGCTTCGGAATTTTTTCAAAAATTTTCATTTTTTTCAAAAAACTTGACGGAATTTGAAAAAAGTGGAAAGAATGTGGAAAAAAATCCGAAAACTTTTCAAAAATTTTTTCAAAAAAAAGGAGGATCAAAAATGTCCAAAAAATACCCCGGTTTTTACCTGTATTACGATTGGGTGGAGGCGTTGGAGGAGCTTCCCCCCAAGAAGGCCATGGCCCTCATTTCGAACATGAAAAACTACCTCCGCGACGGCGTGGAGCCGACCCCCATGGACGGGCAGGCGGGGACCTTGCAGTTCGTCATCATGGCCCAGCTCAGACGGTCCAAGACCAACTCCGAAAACGGCAGGCTGGGCGGGTCGCCCTCCCACCAAAAGCCTTGCGGGGAAAAGGAAAAAGCCCCCTCGAGCGGGGCGGGCTTGCACTTCCTGTCCAATGATGAGGTGCAGAGCTTCCCCTACACCGACTACATCAAGCTCAAGCGCAGATTCGATGCCGAAGCCAAGGCCCTGGAGAGCGATCCCGAGTGGCTGGAGATCGTGGCCCAGAGCCCTACCCCTCCCCCAAAAAACCAAAGGTCGGTATGACCGACGGTCCACCGACGGTCCACCGACGGTTCACCGTCAGGTGATACCCTCGGTAGCACCGAAAAACCAAGCGTCGGTAGCCGATTCGGTAGCACCGACGGTCGCACCAACGGTAGCTTTTCGGTAGACTTTCGGTGGTACCCTATCTAATCTAAACAAAACAAATCAAATCGTATCTTATCCTTATCGTATTCCAACAACAACTAACAAAACATAACCGTATCTTACGCCGCTTGCGGCGGGAGCGGTATGGTCAGGTCGGTTGGTTGTTGTTGTTGGCAGAGCCCCGCTGTCACTCGTCACTTGAGAAACAGACCGTCCGAAGGCCGGTCCCTACAAACGGATTACCGAGCCCACCTGATTTATATCTTGTATCTTGTATCTCAGTATCTTGTCACTTGTCACTCGTCACTTGTCACTTAAAAAGAAGCCCCATGCATTGCACAGGGCTCCTTGAAAGATGGATTCGATTACCGTTTGACGTAGGGGCGAGCATCGCTCGTCCGCCACGTGAGGCAGGGATGGTCTGCGGACGGCCAATGGCCGCCCCTACAGAACGAGGCTATTTGGCGGATTACCGCACTCTCTCACCCAGGCGGGTATCGGGATGCAGGAACACGACTCTCACATCCTCCTCACCCGACGCCAGGATCATACCGTTGGACTCCACGCCGCAGAGCTTGGCGGGAGCCAGGTTGCAGACCAGGATGATCTTCTTGCCGATCAGGTCCTCGGGCTTGTACCACTTGGCGATGCCCGAAACCACCTGTCTCTGCTCGTAGCCCAGGTCCACCTGGAGCTTGAGGAGCTTCTTGGCCTTCGGGACGGGCTCGGCGGCCAGGATCTTGGCGGTGCGGAGCTCCACCTTCATGAAGTCGTCGATGCCGATCTGGGCCACGCCCTCGGGACGCTCCACGGGAGCTTCGGCCTTGGCCTTTGCCTCGGCCTCGGCGATCTGCTTCTCACGG
>CAYRTP010000258.1:0-2634 GCA_964427175.1 uncultured Clostridium sp.
TCATAAGGTGCTCATGGATGCCCATACCCACGGTGTGAGCGTGAACGGCAAGCTCCTGTTCGACTACCACGCCATGCCCTTTACCCGCGCTCCTCTGGAGTACTACGAGGGTGAGCGTCTGGTCTTCGTCCGCGAGGGCTTCAGCGAGGGCGGTGAGAACCCCAACGGCTGGTCGGGTGAGCAGATGCCCTACCTCATGGAGTACGATAACTGGGGCGGCCGTGAGTACGACGATGCCTCCAAGTTTACCCGCCATCAGCTGGCCCATATGCAGTGGTGGGGCTATGATCAGATCTCGTATTTCGCCAACCAGCCCGAGGATGTCCGCAATCACATGATCGAGTACTCCTACCGCTGGACCCAGGTGAACAATCCTCACGCTTTCTTCGAGGTGCCCTTCCGCCGTACCCTGGGTAACGCCTCGGTGCAGTTCGAGCGGGGCGACAACGGCGAGATCGACCGTAACCCCGAGTATCAGATCAACAACAAGTCCGCCGCCTGCCCCATGGGCTTCGGCCAGGAGGATATTGTCAAGGCTTGCTGGGATGACGGCGACCGCCTCCGCGAGGGCTACGCCAACCCCGAGCATCTGATCCGCTACGGTTGCCACGAGCAGTACGATCCCGAGACCGGCTTCAAGCTCCCTGAGAAGGTGGTGGTCTACGGTAGCTTCCAGCCCTACGTGGGTGCTGTGGAGGATGACTCCAACAGCGAGATCACCCGTATGTACTACGTGGGCGACAACACCTACACCCTGACGGTGGTGATCCCCTTCGCGGGTGAGTACAACTACGCCGTCTCCACCTACGGTACCCTGTCCGCGGTTTACACCGCCCGCAGTTACCGTGCCGCCAGCGGCTCCGGCCCCAAGGCGCGTTTCGTGACCAAACGGGATAACTCCATCGTCCGTTTCACCTTCCGTTACATGGATAACAAGGTGACGGCCGAGGTCGTGGAATAAACCCATACACATCCATTACATATATTGGAAGAAAAGGGGGACATTATGACTGAAATCTATCATGTGGAAGGAATTGTAAACCAGGGCTTCGTGGGCCAGATCACCTATATGGTCAGCCTGGATAAGCCCTACACCGAAATGGATATACACCTGACTTACGATTTTGACGAGCTTCGCTATCGGACTGAAGATATGTCTGACGAGGAATTCCTCAAGGTCTTCGGGCCCAACCGCGAACCCGCTTCGATCCCGTTGATTACTCCCAAGGTGGCCGAGGAGACCAAAAAGGCGGTCAAGATCATGAGCGGCTGCGACATCGACGATGAGCGGGTCCGCAAGATCCTGATCTACGAGATCGACCTCAAGACCGAGATCCATCCCCTGGTCATGCTCAATGACGAGTTCATCGGCTGTGTGCACCGTCAGATCCCCGACAGACACCTGATCTTCAAGGGCGACTTTGCTACCGAGGGTTGCATTCCCCAGGAGAAATTTGAGGGTGTTCTGAAGATCACGGTGCTGGTCTTCAACGTGGTCAAGGACAATACCCACTACACATTGACTGTCAGCGCGAAGTAAGGAGGGTTACCATGTTTAAACGCTATGAGCTGCATAACCATACCAACCATTCCGACGCGAAAATCACCTGCCGTGAATTTTTTGATCTGATGGTCTCCGACGGTGTGGATTGCTTTGCCATCACCGATCACAATACCGTGTCCAGCCAGCTTGTCCTTCGCAAGATCATGGAGGAGGAGAAGCCCCCCCTTCAGTGTATGTACGGCATGGAGTACACCACCTACTACGGCCACATTGTCTGCCCCGTGCTGGAGAAGTATGTACCCTGGGATTCCATCGACCGCCACAAGCCCGAGCTCCTGTTCGAGGCCTGCAAGAAGGCGGGGGCCATCACGGGTATCGCCCACCCCTTTGCCTACTACGCGCCCTTCGCCCAGGGCTGTCGGTTTGAGATGGATATCCACGATTTCTCAAACGTGGACTACATCGAGATCGTCAACAACGCCGAGCCCATGCGGGAGGTCAACGCCCCTGCCATTCGTTGGTGGGAGGAGCTGACCCTGAATGGCATCGAGATCGCCGCCTGCGCGGGCATGGATCTCCATCGGAAGTCCACCCCCCTGGCCATGAAGTTTGGTACCTACGCCGAGGGCGTGGAGGGCGGAGATGCTGTCGCTGAGCTCCGCGCGGCCCTGGCCGCCAAGAGAACTTGGCTCTCCAAGGGTATCCTGCTCAACTGGACGGCAGAGGGCGACGCGATTCGCTTCGAGCTCTGCGACGTTCACAAGCCCGGATTCGTCCCCTCGGATACCTACACCATGACCCTGACGAGCAAGCAGGGTGTGCGCGAGTTCGATCTGACGGGCGGGTCCCTGGTCCTGCCTCTCTCCGAGCTGGGTGAGGTGGAGATCCCTAAGCTCTACGGCGGCGGGATGGAGATCGAGGATCTGATCTCGGTGGCACCTGTCATTCGGAAGAAGAATCTCTGATCTGAATAAAAAAAGAGAACGTATCCTTTGGCGTTGGCCTTGGGATACGTTCTTTTTTAGGGAGAACGTAATGTTTTATACGAATCTTTCTTAAAAACATTGAATCGTCCCCTGGTAGAGTCATCCTGAGCGGAGCGAAGCGTAGTCGAAGGATCTCTTGTTGGG
>CAYRTP010000259.1:0-2536 GCA_964427175.1 uncultured Clostridium sp.
TACCAATGGGGCAGGGGCCCCATGGTGATACCCCCTATGGCTCTTGGTGTCCTCTTACATCCCTCATAAATCCCCTTTTTAAAGTTTTTGGGATTCTTAAGGGCCTCGCAAACTTCGCCGTAGGCGAATTTGCCCCGAACGAAGTGAGGAGGTTTTTAAAAGGCCCTTAAGCCGCCGGAGGCACGTTCTTCAATTCTTGTTTTGTTTGCAAATCCGTATTACAGATACTTCTTCAAAGCATCAATATGATTCTGCTCAAACTTTGCCCAGTCGCGGCAGTAGTCCACGAGGTCGGCGCAATCGGGCTTGCCCTCGGCGTGGTTGGCCAGCTTCTCGGCGGTGGTGATGGACATGGTGGCACCTTCGATGAGCATTTCGGTGATGTGGCTGTTGGTGTGGTCCATGGCCGTGTTCATGGCGATGCCCGCGTGGGCGGCCATGCGGGCCATCATCCCCCGCTCCTCGGGCTGAACGCCGTGGTCCAGGAGGTACTGCTTGATCTTGCCGATGAGCTTTTCGTAGTAGCACATGGCGGCGGTCATGTCGGTCTTGATGCGGTTATCCTCCACCCGCGGAAGCATATGCAGGTAGGAGTCGCACCCCATGGTGAGGTTCTTGTACATCTCCTCGGCCAGCTTGCGGGCATCGGGGGAAATCGTGTCGGCGTGGTGGTTCTGGGCCACCTTCACCTCGGCGGTCACCACCTCGTTGGCGGTGGCTACGGGGGTAGCGTTGTCGGTTATATCGAGCATGGCGGAATATTCCTTTCAATTTTTGGGAGTCCACCGCGAGGCGGTGCCGCTCCTACCCATAGTGTTCTCCGAGACGGGCTGAAATATCGTGAATTTTTTTGGAAAAATCATGGGATAAGCCCAAAACCATTTGACAAATACGGCATTTCGTGATATAATGAAGTATATGTTTGATGAAAGGAAGGTGACCCCATGGCTCACGGAATCCTGACGGGAAGCGGCGAGCGCGTCCTTGTGACGGTGCCCACCCGCTACCACGCCTATACCGCCGACGGGAGCAAATACTCCCTGACCGCCGCCGCGGATTTTCTCGCGGACGCAGGCTTTGACGGGGCGGATCTGTCCCTGGATCGGCTGGAGCCCGACGGCGACGACGTGCTCCGCTCGGTGCTCTACAGCTTCGGCAACCGTGCCGCGGCCAGAGGACTCTGCCTGCCCATGTGCCATCTTCCCTTCTATATGCCCAGCCCCGATGACGTGATAGCCATGGCCCGCTTCTCCCGTGAGATCACGGCAGGCCTCCGCGCCGCCGCCATGCTGAAGATCCCCTGCGCGGTGGTCCATCCCATCGTTCGCCACCAAAGCAAACGATGTCGGGAGCTCTGGCTCTCTGAAAATATCCAATTCTTAACCCCTCTCCGCGAGCTGGCGGGGAAACTCGGCATTTGCCTGTGCATCGAAAACATGGCGGGCAAGCCCTACGCGGCCCATCCCGCCGAGGCGGTCTACGGCAGTCGGGCAGAGGAGATTTCCCTCCTCGCCGAGGCTCTGGACACCGCGGTCTGCTGGGATTTCGGCCACGCCAACCTGACGGGCCTCTGCCAATCCGCCGAGCTGGAAATCCTCCGCGGGCGGGTCAAGGCAGTCCACGTCCACGATAATGACGGTGTCACCGACAGCCACCGCATCCCCTTTACCTGTGCCGACCGCGGACCTGCGGGGGCCGCCATTGATTGGGAGGATGCCGCCGAGGGCCTGCGGCTCTGCGGGTTCCTGTCCGACTCCAACCGCTGTCTCAACCTGGAGCTCAAGACCTCGGATCTCCCCACCGACCGTTCGGTCCGTCTGTCCCACGCCCAAATGGCCATCCACGCCGCAAGACGGCTGGCAGGGCTTCTGTAAAACAAAAAATTGAAAACCTCCATATAGAAAGGCAAGATTATGCAACTTTACAACTCTGCAACCCATAAGAAGGAAGAATTCGTTCCCCACGTGCCAGGCAAGGTGAGTATGTACACCTGCGGCCCCACGGTCTATCACTTCGCCCACATCGGTAACCTCCGCACCTACATGATGGAGGACGTGCTGGAGAAATACCTCCGCTACGCCGGCTATGACGTGACCCGCGTCATGAACATCACCGACGTAGGCCATCTGTCCTCGGATGCCGACGAGGGCGAGGACAAGATGCTCAAGGGTGCCCGACGCGAGAAGAAGACGGTCATGGAGATCGCCAAGTTCTACACCGATGCCTTCTTTGCCGACTGCGATAAGCTCAACATCAAGACCCCCGACGTGGTCCAGCCCGCCACGGGTTGCATCGACGAGTACATCCACCTCATCGAGACCCTGATGGAGAAGGGCTACGCCTACGAGGCGGGCGGCAACATCTACTTCGACACCGCCAAGCTGGAAAAGTACTACATCTTCAATGACTTCCAGGAGGAAGACCTGGAGGTAGGCGTCCGCGAGGGCGTAGAGGCCGATGACAACAAGCGCAACAAGGCTGACTTCGTGCTGTGGTTCACCAAGTCCAAGTTCGACGATCAGGAGCTCAAGTGGCC
>CAYRTP010000260.1:0-2445 GCA_964427175.1 uncultured Clostridium sp.
GTTCGAGACCATGAAGAAGCAGACCATTGCCATCACCAAGATCGTGGCTGACGACCTCAAGACCATCGGCCTGGATCTGTGGGATATCAAGTTTGAGTTCGGCTACACCAAGGACGGCGAGGTTGTCCTGATCGACGAGATCGCATCCGGCAATATGCGCGTCTACAAGGGCGACGAGATCGTGGAGCCCGTTGAGCTGACCAAGCTGATCCTCAACCGCTGATTTTCGATTCAAAAAAACAGGAGAACCGCGTTTGAAAGCGATTCTCCTGTTTTTTATTTTTTGACAACTGAGCAGGTTTCAATTCCATAATACGCAAAGCACTCCAGACACCCCTCGTCGATCACCTCGCCGCTGGCCACGATGGGCACCGCGGGAGGGCATCCTACCGTCGCCGCCGCCAGGATACGCCCGACACAAGCCTCAACGGGCAGGGTCTCGGAAGGAGACAGTGCCGCCTCACGGATGGTCATGGCTCGTTTGGGACGAACCAACGCGGGAGAACGCATGGCCAACGCCTCACGGCGGGGAAGGGCCAACAGCCGTGCGGTCAGCCGCTCCATGTCCTTTTCGGTAATGGCGGGAGTGACCATGAGGACCAAATAATCGGGATCGGCAAACTCGCACTCGATGCTCCCCTCACGCAGGTAGCCGGCCAATTCCTCCCCCGTGTAGCCGTAGCCGTGGGGGCACAGAGTCAGCTTAAGGGGCTCGTCTTGGTTGGAGGTGTACAGCCCGTTCGCTTCCAGCCTGCGCCGACAGGTCTCCACCAATTTGACAGTCTTTGAAAGAGCGTTCGCATATTTCTTGCTTGCCAAAACCGAATTGGCCATATCCAGGGATTGCAGAATGAGATAGGAGGGACTGGTTGACCCGAACAGAGCCAACGCCTGCTTGGCTTGCCCGCAAAAGTCCTCGGGCAGATGGGAGCCGATATGCAGATACGCGCCCCCCGTCAGAACCGGCAGGGTCTTGTGGGCCGAATCACAGCAGAGGTCCGCTCCGAGATCCATGGGGTGGCGGGAGGGGGAGAGAAATCTCAAATACGCCCCGTGGGCGTTGTCCACCACCAACAGCACGCCGTGCTCGTGACAGACCGCCGCCAGCCCCGCAATATTCGCCACGTTCCCCAGATAATCGGGGGATGTCAGATACACTGCCGCGGGCTTGGCCTCGCAACGGCCCAACTCCGCCCGCAATTGCTCGGGGGTGATCTTGCAGGCTAAATATCCTGCATCTCCTTCGGGATAGAGCCACTCCATGTCCAGATCCAACAATGCCGCCGCCGACAGGAAGGTCTTGTGGGCGTTCCGCCCCGCCCAGATCAGCGGACGGGTCATTCCCTTGGATTTCGCGTGAACCGTCACCAAATACAGCATGGCCCGAATACACTGGGATGATCCCTCGGTGGAGTAAAAGGTGGGACAGCCGAACAGCAGGGAAGCGTTCTCCTCACTTTCCCGAATGATGCCGTCGGCCTCGTACAAACTGTCCGCCCCCACCACCTCGGTGATGTCAAAGGTCTCAAAGCCCGTGAGAAGCATTCCCTTGTGACCCGGCATATGGAGACGGAGAGGACGCTTGACCACGTAATCGTGAACAAAATCCATAATAGGTGTCGTCATCTTCATTCTATCCACCCCTCCCATTATTTGTTCAAGTTCTTGAGGATTCTTAAGGGACTTCTGTCAAGAAGTCCCTTAAGCCGCCGGAGGCCCGCTCCCCCTTACTCTCCCAACTGCCGCGCGATGGCCACCATAATGGCGCACTCCATGCGCTTGCGGAACAGATCACAGCCGTACTTGTAAACGCCCTTGACCGAGCCCGTGGCGTGGTAAGCGTTAGCGGCGCAACCGCCCGAGCAGTAAAGCCGTGCCCAGCAATCCCGACACTCGGGACGAGCGTAGACGTTGCACTCTGCAAACTCCGATTGGATCTCGGTGTTGTTTACCCCGTTCCAAACGTCGCCCAGCTTGAATTTCTCCTCGCCCACAAACTGATGGCAGGGGTAGAGATCACCCCAGGGAGTCACAGCCATGTACTCGGTGCCCGAACCACAGCCCGAGATCCGCTTGTAGATGCAGGGACCGCCCGTCAGGTCGATCATATAGTGGTAGAAGGTGAAGGGCTTGCCCTCACGATCACGGTCCAGCATCAGCATGGCCAGCTTCTCATACTGCTCCATGACGATGGCCTTGTCTTCCTCGGTCAGCGCCGAAGGATCGTCGGGAGCCGCCACCACAGGCTCCATGGACAGCTCGTTGAAGCCCAGGTCCAGCATCACCTGAATGTCGTTCAGAAAATCAGGATTGGCGTGGGTGAAGGTGCCTCTCATGTAGTAGCCCTGGCCGTTCCGCGCCTCCACCAGCTGTTGGAACTTAGGTACGATGCGGTCCCAGGAACCCTTGCCCGCATAGTCCACACGGAATCGATCGTGGATCTCC
>CAYRTP010000261.1:0-2440 GCA_964427175.1 uncultured Clostridium sp.
CGGTATCGGGGTCGGGGATAAAGACCATGTCGCTCTTTTCCACCACGGCGTAGCCGTAGTTGGAGGCATCAAAGCCGATGCCGCTCTTCATGGTGTCCTCCGAGAAGTTCTCGGCGGGAATGGTGACGTGACGGTACTGACCGTTGATGTCCACCATCTTGAAATCCACCATCTTGATGTTTTGTTCCTGAATCAGGTTCAGAATGTCCTGAACGCTCTTTGCCATATGAATGCACCTCTTTCATAAGTTTTGAAATTCCGACAGATTCGTTCGATCCCCATTTTGCCAACGTAGGGGCGAGCATCGCTCGTCCGCCGCGTAGGGAGGAGAGAGTCCGCGGACGGCCAATGGCCGCCCTATCGTTTTCTGTGTAGGGGCGGCGTTACGCCTCCCGAAGATTTTCGGAAGCCTCGCGTGAGCGGGCGGGGAAACCCCGCCCCTACAAGATGAGGTTATCGAACACATCCAATGATTTTCCGCTGTTGCGGAGGAAGCCGCACAGGCTCCCTACAGTTATCGACATTATAGCACATTCCCGCGTGAAAATCAAGTTTTTTTTGCATATCGAAGAAAATAATTTCCCTTCCCTGCCGAATTATTCACACAACTCCCTTTATTTTCTTCGGGGAGTATGGTATAATAAAGGAGGAAGCGTACCGCTTCCCCAATCCATGAAATCGGGAGGTCCCTTATGTCTAACCTTTACCCCACTCCTCATATCAAAGCCACCCCCGCCGACTTCGCCGAGACCGTGCTGATGCCCGGCGACCCCCTCCGCGCCAAGTTCGTAGCCGAAAATTTCCTCACCGAGGCAAGGCTTGTCAACAACGTCCGCGGGATCCAGGGCTACACGGGTCTGTACAAGGGTACCCCCGTCTCGGTCATGGCCAGCGGCATGGGTATGCCCTCCATCGGCATATACTCCTACGAGCTGTACAACTTCTTCGGTGTGGAGAATATCATCCGCATCGGCTCGGCAGGCGGTTTGGCCGACGATATTCAGCTCCGCGATATCATCCTCGGCATGGGTGCCTGCACCAACTCCAATTACGCCGCCCAGTACAAGCTGAACGGCAACTACGCACCGATCGCCGATTTCGAGCTTCTCCGCGCCGCGGTCCGTGAGTGCGAGTCCCTGGGTGTGCGGTACAAGGTGGGCAATCTGCTGTCCTCCGACGTGTTTTACCACGCCGACCCCGACTTCAACCTGGGCTGGTACAAGATGGGGGTCCTGGGCGTGGAGATGGAGGCCGCCGCCCTTTACATGAACGCCGCCGCCGCGGGCAAGCGGGCCCTGGCCATCTGCACCGTGTCCGACCACATCCTCCGCGGGGAGGCCCTGGACTCCGACGCGCGGCAGAACACCTTCACGGACATGATGACCGTCGCGCTCAACGTGGCTGTGTCCCGGGCATAACCTCCACCAACTTTAAGGGCTGATCCGCCAAGCGCGAATCAGCCCTCATTTCATGATTCATAGATCAATAGTGGAAGACCTCGTCCATGTCGGCCCACCACTCGCCCTCTGCCGCCGATTCCACGGGCATCTGGCAGGGGTCGGTCTCCTTCCACCAGAGCTGTGTCATGGGATCCGCCGCCATTTTCTTCATGTCCGCCGCGAAATCCTCTCCCACGTACTCCATGTAGGCAAAAAGGAAGCCGTCACGCAGGAAAATGCTGTAGTTGCGGATGTTGCAGTCCTCAATTTTCGCCAGCACCTCGGGCCATGCGTTGGCGTGTAGCTCGCGGTACTTCTGCTCCATCTCGGGCTTCAGCCGGATCACCTGTCCGATTCGTTTCATGTTTGTTTCCTCCCTGTACGTTTGACGATCATGGCTATCTCGTCTTTTTGTCTATTATACCATACCCGGGCGAATATGGCAAGTACCTCGGGCACAAAAAATCTGCCGTCCCGCAATCACCGCGACGGTTCCCACAAATTCAGGTACAATTTGGCCTTCATCACTTGCATTCTCGCGGGGTTTGTGATATAATGAATCCGTATGATTCGATCCATTTTTGACGTAAGAGAGGATACCGTTGCACCATGATGGAAACCAACAAGTGCCGTGTTTGCGGCAAAACACCCTTGAGTCGGGATGAAATGGGGATGACCAAGAAGCTGATCGACAAGCAAGCGGTGAAATTCTATTGCCTTCCCTGCCTGGCGAAGTTCATTGAAGCCGACGAAGCGGAGCTTGTGGCCAAGCTCCGGGAATTCAAGGCGGAAGGCTGTACCCTGTTCACGTAAGGACCGCGTATGAAGCGGCTGATCTGCGCGGCCACCAACGAGATCGGAACCGTTCGGATCTCGTTTGGCAAAAAGCAATACCTCAAGGAAGCCGAGAAAATCTCGGAAGCACTCGTTTCTATACTGAAATAACATTAGACAATTGTAAAACTCTATAAAGACAAGTGGCGTGTTTTCTTGCCCTCCCC
>CAYRTP010000262.1:0-2438 GCA_964427175.1 uncultured Clostridium sp.
TAATCCTTTTTTCAAAGTTTTTGGGATTCCAAAACCCTTTTTTCAAAAAGGGTTTTGGCCGCCGGAGGCACGCTCTCCTATTTTTTCTCCATTTTTTTCAAAAACCCCGTTGTCCCCCCGGCCCATTTTGCGACATAATGGGTGAAGCGCTTCAACGACAAAACGAAAGGAGACATCATGTCCAACAATCCAAGTACCCCGTGGAGTGAAGAACGCCTCTGCGAGGGACTGTACCGCCATGAGGAGGCGGCCCTGGAGGCCGCGGCGCGGCAATACGGCAAGCTCCTGCGGCGGCTGGCCCGCGACATCACGGGCTCGGAGTCGGACGCGGAGGAATGTGTCAACGATGCCCTCCTGGACCTCTGGAACGCGGTTCCGCCCGACCGCCCCGCCCATCCGCTGGCCTACGTGAGTATGCTGGTCCGCCGCAGGGCGGTGGATCGGGTACGGCGCAAGACCGCCCTCCGTCGGGGCGGGCAGGAGTACGAGGGCTCCATGGAGGAGCTGGCCGAGTGCCTGGCTGACCCTCACGGGGAGTCGGACCTGGATACCCTGGTCATCCGCGATTGCCTCGGACGGTTCCTGCGGAACCTCTCGGAGGAGGACCGCGCGGTGTTCATGCTCCGCTACTTCCGCTTCCTGTCCAATGCTGAGATCGGCGAGGCCTGCGGCCTGCGGGAGTCCGCCGTGGTCATGCGGCTGGTCCGCCTCCGCAAGAAACTGAAAAAAACCCTGGAGGCGGAGGGAATTTCGGTTTGATACCACCTATGAAAGGAGAAAATCACTATGAAAACCAACCAAGATAAGCTCAATGACGCGCTGGGGATGGTGGATCAGGACCTCGTGCAGGAAACCATGACCCATACCGAGAATCTGAAGGCGGCCAATCTGGCCCGTCGGGCGGTGATCCGCCGTCGGTTCGCCATGCTGGCGGCGGCCTGCCTGGCCTTTGCCCTCATGGCGGGAGCCATCCTCGCCGTACCGCTTCTGACGGCGGACGAGCCGAGCCAGACCAGGCCCCCCGTCACCGTCACCACCGAGGATGGCCTGCCCTTCTACGTAGAGACCCCCCTGGTCCGCGTCAGCCGCCTGTCGGCTACCGAGACCGCCGAGATCACCGCCCCCGCTATTTCCGCCGAACCCCTGTCCACACAGGTCACGAGCCAGGATGATTTTTTCAGCTACTACTCCTTCCTGGTTCCGGACTGTGAGCCCGGGGAGACCGTGACCCTGACCGCCGATACCGACTGCCTGCTGGTCATCGACAAGCCCTACGAGGAGGTGCTGGCGCAGGACAGTATGCTGGATTACGGGCTGGAGCTGTGGAAATGTGCCCACAGGCGCGAGCATCCTGTCTACTATTCCACCCAGGACGGCCCCGTGGAGTGCACCTATTTCGAAAACACCGTGACCTTTGACCCCGCTGTCTCCTGCGTGTATCTGCGGCTCCGCGCCGGAGATACCGACCGCGACGAGGGCGTGATCTCCTTTACGCTGAAAAACGCCGAGGGACAGATCACCGGCGCGGGAAGCGTGTGCGTCACCCGATACTACCTGTTGAGCAGCGAGATGCGGCAGAACGATATGTTCATCGCTAAGAATCCCCACTTTACCCGTGCCGCGGTGCTGGGCTCGGTGCGCTTTACCGACCCCGCAGCCGTGACCGAGGAGCAGGTGGCCGAGCTGATCGCTGATTTCGAGGCGGGAGCCGAGGCCGCCAGGGCCGATATGGACTTCACCCCCGTGACCGCCCTGGAAAAGCGGTTCGCCGTCTACGCCGAGATCCTCACGCAGGTGTTCGCCGAGGAGGGCCACATTTTCGGAGGCCACTGCGGCATGTATGGTGAGAATGATTACTCCTTCTTCGGTACCCACCATCAGGACGGCCGTGACCGTGAGTTCATCATCTTCGGTGACGGGACCTGGGCCGAGTATCTCGCTGAGCAGAGTGAGAATTGTCGGTTGAGCTACTGCCACGCCGACCCCAACTGCCCCAACGCCAACGCCACGGAGATGGGCACCCACCACCCCATCACCTGGGGCGGATGCCACCTGGTCACCACCGACGGCCGTGTCTATGAGCTGGTCAAGGGCGACTGGGAGAACGGTATCCTCGGTACGACCAGGCTGATCGAGGATCGTGTCGTGGAGGAGTTCGCCATCGACCCCAACGAATAAAACAAAATTAACCCCGAGACTTAATCTCGGGGTTGTATTTTTAATTAAATGTTTATATTTTGGGAGCCTTTTGGATATCCAATACTATCCTCCAATAAGAGCATTGAGCACAAGAGCGAGCGTGCGTCTATATTATACCAATGGGGTAGGGGCCCCATGGTGATGCCCTCTATGGCTTTTGGTGTCCTCTTGTAGCCCCCATAATCCTTTTTTAAAAGTTTTTGGGATTCTTAAGGGCCTTTTGTAAAAGGCCCTTAAGC
>CAYRTP010000263.1:0-2388 GCA_964427175.1 uncultured Clostridium sp.
AAGTCTTTCCAATTGAGGGAACGGGTAAGAACAGAACACAACGGCTCGTCATCCATTACCGCTTTGTCGGCTGCATTGATCTACCAAGTATCGTCCCCAAGCACACCTACAAGCTCGACTCACGGCAGGGAGTGGCAATCGAATACCTCCCAAGCGCAGTATAACCACAAAACAAAAAGGAGCAGACGAATCTGCTCCCAAACAACTAAATATTAAGTAAATACAGGCAAAAAAATATCGAGTGTTCCTAACATCAGTTATGAACACTCGATATGGTCTAACACCACTCGTTATATCCGAACTATTTAGCTCCGAAAACAGCACCGTTTTTGCATCGGACTTGTAGTTAAACGTGAAAATGATGCGATCGTTGTAGATGAAGATGGCGTTGACAAAGGTGTCGATCAGGCGTTTGCGCTGTTCCAATACCGTGATGTCGTATTCGCGCATCCGCTCGAACCAAAATCGAATCTGCTCGGCGGTCAGTTGCGGCCGCTTCATCTTTTCCTTGACGATGTCAGTTTCAATGTTGCGGTATTTTTCTTCAAGAGAGTCCAACCTCTTTTTCGTCATAGGCGTAATGATGCCTTGCTCGATGGCGTTCAGCATATTGTTGATCGCCTTTTCAGCTTCGGCCAGCTCATGCTCCAAGTAGGGAAGGACCGTGTTCTCCTTCTGCTGAAACTCCAGAAACATCTGTACGATGTCCTCGATCAACTTGTCGTCGTGAAGAGCCTCTTTGACGTGGTGGATGACGAGATCCTCGATCCAATCCTTACGGATGGGCTTCATGTGACAGCCCGTGTGTTTCTTCGCACTCACGCACTTGTAGTAATGGTACACTTGCTTTGTGGCGCTGGTGCCGGATTCTCCGACCATCAGGGACTTGCATTCGCCGCAAAACAGTTTTGTGGTAAGAATATAATCGTCTTCCGCCTTGTGACGTGCGGGAGCTTTTTTATTCTTGGCGATCTTCTCCTGCACCCGATCGAACAGATCCTTGGGAACAATGGCAGGAATCCCGTCGGGAACAACGATGTCGCGGTAGATGTACTCACCGGTGTAACGCCGATTCTTCAAAAGGCGGGCTACGTTGTCAATACTCATACGGCCACCGCGGGTGTTCTTGACTTCATGCTGATTCAGAATCGCGGCGATCTCACTCATGGTCATTCCTTCGTCGTAATTCTGAAAGGCCTCCAGAACGAAGGGGGCTGTGACAGGGTCAATGTGATAATTCTGCTCTTTGTCGGTGGTGTATCCCACAGGCAGGGTTCCGCCGTTGTACTTGCATTTCAACGCATTTTCGGTGTGTCCGCGAATGACCTTTTCAGAAAGATCGGCAGAGTAATACTCCGCCATGCCTTCCAACACCGATTCCAGCAGGATACCCTCGGAGCCTTCGGAGATGGATTCGGTTGCGGACATGACCTTGACACCGTTCCGCTTGAGAACTGCCTTATAGTTGGCAGAATCGTAGCGATTACGGGCAAAGCGGTCGAGTTTCCAAACAATGACCAAATCAAAGTTTCGCTTGGCACTATCCTTGATCATCTTTTGAAAATCGGGGCGTTTATCTGTCTTAGCAGAGAAGGCTCGGTCGATATACTCTCCGACTACCGAAATATCGTTCTTGCGGGAAAATGCATAGCATTCACGAAGTTGACCTTCAATGGACTCCTCCCGTTGACTCTCGCTGGAATAGCGGGCGTAGATCACGGCGCGCAGGGAAGCATCGTGGGTGGGTTTCTTTTTCATGGGATCACATCCTTTCTGCCAAGAGTATAGCAGATGTTTGGTTGGTTTGCAAATGTGCGGGACGAAAAGATAAAATAGACGTGTTCGATAACTCTTTGTTTTCAAAAATTTTGTCCGTAGGGGAGGGGTTTCCCCTCCCGAATGACCTGTCCTACGCCGTATGTTGGCGGGAGGCGCAACGCCTCCCCTACACCCCGGACGGGGTTATCGAACACGTCTAATATATTGCAATTGGAAAACCCCTCAATTAACGAATGTCTTTAATGACCTTCAGCGCAATCCCCTGAATTTCCATAAGATCAGGTGCCAATTCGCGTTTCTCTTTGGGATAGGTTTTGTTCTCGGCAAGAAGCCAGGGACGCCCATTTTCGCTCCGCATGAGGCGTTTGAGTGTGGTGCCTTCATCGGTAAGCACCGCCACCACCTGCCCGTCAAAGGCCTCTGTGGCCTGCCTGATCAGCACTAAATCGCCGTCGTCGATCCCAATATCGATCATGGAATCCCCCGATGTGCGGAGCAAGTAACAATCACCGTCCACCCAATCTTCGGGGATCGCCACATAGCCTTGGATCTCCTGGCGGTTGTCTTCGGGCGAACCGCACACGATGGTTCCCACAATCGGGATCCGAC
>CAYRTP010000264.1:0-2369 GCA_964427175.1 uncultured Clostridium sp.
CCGAGAAGCACCTCCAGCAGATCTCGGTCGAGGACGGCTACATCGGCCGCATCTGGGATACCTACGTCAAGCGCGGCTTTGCCGAGGATACCCTGTTCATCGTCACCGCCGACCACGGCGGCTTCGGCCACGATCACGGCGGTAAGACCGAGGAGGAGATGCGGGTCATGTTCGCCCTGCAGGGCAAGACCGTAGTTAAGGGCGGCGCGGCCGTGGATATGCAGATCCGCGACTCGGCCTCCATCGTGCTCCACGCCCTGGGCTATCAGGGCCATGAGAACTGGACCTCCATCGTCCCCTCGGGCGTGTTCGAGGGTGTCGAGGCGGGCGAGCGTCCCGAGTACAGCGTCCAGGTGACCTGCGGCCACAGAGGCCACAAGACCTCCCCCAACCCCGAAAAGAGCGTTGTGGACGTGCTGGGTGCCGACAGCGTTGAGGCCTATTTCCCCTTTGAGGGCAACAACGAGGACGTGACGGGCCGGGTGACCGTGGAGGGAAGCGGTAAGTTCTACCACATCGACGGCTACTTCGACCGCGGCGTTCGCATGGATGACGGATTTTTGACCATCTCCGGCTTCAAGCCCGGTGCCGACAGCTTCTCGGTGGGCTACTGGTTCAAGAACGGCCTGGCCGCGGGCGACCCGCCGGTCGTGTCCAACAAGAGCTGGAGAAGCGGCGGCTCCCCCGGCTTTATCCTGGGTATGACCATCACCACCGTCTTCTTCAACGTGGCCGCCTCGGGTCACCGCCGCTTCGATACCGGCTCCCTGCTCCCTCTGGACTACAAGGAGGGCTGGGTCTACATCATTTGCTCGGTTGACCGCGAGGCCAACACCATCGGTATGTCCATCGACTTCGAGCCCATGGTGATCCGCCCCATGCCCGAGGAGTACAAGGGTGTCTCCTTCGACACCGATATGCCCGTCCGCATCGGCCAGGACGGCACCGGCACCTACGGCTGTCCCCTCTCCCTCCTCATCGATGACCTGGTCATCGCCAACCGCGCGCTGAATGACGGCGACGTGGCCGTGCTGAAAAAGCTCTACGTCGGTGAGTAATTTCTACTAATTCATAAACAAAAACTTGAATGGGAGAGCGTGCCTCCTGGCGTCCGACAGGCAAGCCTGTCAGGGGCTTTTGCAAAAGCCCCTTAAGAATCCCAAAAACTTTGAAAAGGGATTTATGAGGGATGCGAGAGGGTACCAAAAGCCATAGGGGACATCTCCATGGGGCCCCTGCCCCATTGGTATATGGGGTCTGTATTCAAGTTTTTTATTGTAAAATAGTATAAACCAAGAATCCCCCGCGCAAAGCGACAACCTTTGCGCGGGGGTGATTGTTTTGTACGAGATAATACTAATCCTTGAATAAAATCTTGATTGGGGTAGGGGCGCACCTGCGTGTGCGCCCGTGATTTTGTGGGTTGAAACGGGCGCACACATAGGTGCGCCCCTACCGGATCGTTTCAATATTTTGAACAAGGATTAGTATAACATATTGACAGAATAGAAAAAAATGGTATAATTATTTTGAGATTACAAGCAATATCACCATGAAAGGAGGAGCGTATGATGAAAAAAAGCAAAATTCGATGGGTTGTTTGCCTGCTGTTTGTGCTCGGTATGATGAGTTGCCAGACAGCCGAAGAACCGTCAAAAGAGATTGGCGGCGATCGGATAACAGCTATGGTTGTGGCTGCGGATACGGCTTCGGATACGGCTTCGGAAGAATATGCCTCTGAATCTTTTGAACAGCCGACCGAGGCAGAGGAAACGGAGGGACCTACGCAGGAAACAAAAGTGAATTCGGAAAGTCAAACCGAGGCCGAATTTGCGGTATCCTTTATGGACGTATATTTGAGTATGGAGGAATTTCTCGATAAATGGTGGACCGCCAATGAAGTAGAACATGATTCTATACTCATTCCCGTCATGAAATCACCGAATTATTATTTGGCCGAAATAAACGATACCGGAGAGTATATTTTCTTTTATTATTTGCCAGTCAACAAGGAATTGCCTTGGTATGACGAGGAGGATTGCTTTTGCGTTTGCATCTGTGAGCGTCCCGGGTCTTTTGATGGACTTGTGAGAGAATACGGCCTTGTAGAAGTAGAGGAGGGCGTGGCAGGCTTCATCGATATGTGGGTATATAACGATGACGGAAAATACGTTCAGGTTCGCTATCCGCAGTCGAAAAGAAGAAATTTTACGATCGATGATGTCGAAGACTATTTCACCTTCGTGCGGTTCTACGCGCCGACCGAAACCGATGCCGACCAATGATCGCCCAAAAATATGCCCCCGCGCAAGGCTTGATATAATCCCCTTAGAGTAGACACTTGAAAAAACAAAAAGTTTTCAAGACTA
>CAYRTP010000265.1:0-2353 GCA_964427175.1 uncultured Clostridium sp.
TTGGGATTCTTAAGGGGCTTTTGCAAAAGCCCCTTAAGCCGCCGGAGGCACGCTCTCCCTTTCAAGTTTTTGTTTGTGAATTAGTATTACAGTATAAGTACCGTTGCCGTTGTTGGTCACGGTGTAGTTTGCGGTATCCACATAACTTGTAGGATCAGAACCGTGAGTGCCGCCGGTGATGACCACAGTGTAATAAAATTCAAAATCTTCAATCGTACCGCCGTTTGCCAATGCAGCCTGCAACCCATTGTGCGTGTAAACTGTGTATGTGTTGGTTGTTTCGTCATAGGTGTAACTGATGACACCGCAAGCGCACTCACCATCTACATAGATATGCTCACCCTCGCCCGTCTTTACGTGATCATAAGCCTCCGCACTCACACCGTAGTTATAGAGAGCCTTGGATGCCCCTATCCATTCATTATTGTTTTTTCGTTATCGGTGTTGTTTCATTGATACGTCAGGATCAATGAACTTGGGGGTACCCCCAAGCCGCAAATTTTTATGCTTTATTATATCACATTTTTTGCATCTTTTCAACTATTTTTCCGCAAATAGCCATTTCGATGCCGCGGCATTTTTCGATTGGTGAGTTTTTTGTCATTGTGGCACTCGTCCCGTCGGCGATCAAATTCGGCCTCCGCAATATATAAAAAAAAAGCGGGACTCCAGTACGGAATCCCGTTCTTCTTTTTGGGCAGCTTATTTGCGATTCAGTTTTCACTGTACAACGCCATTACTTCCCCTGCAAAGCTCTCCGCTTCCGCATCATTTCCTTCATACGGGTCTCGGTGTCCAGGATCACCTTGCGGAGACGGATGGACTTGGGGGTGACCTCGATGAG
The DNA here is from genome assembly GCA_964427175.1 of uncultured Clostridium sp. Classification (GTDB taxonomy): domain Bacteria; phylum Bacillota; class Clostridia; order Oscillospirales; family CAG-272; genus CAMEON01. The sequence continues at coordinate 845 of CAYRTP010000265.1, forward strand.
CTCGTCATCGTTGATGTACTCGATGGCCTCCTCCAGGGTGAAGACCTTGGGGGGAGTGAGGAGCAGCTTTTCATCCGCGCCGGTGGAGCGGACGGCGGTCATGTGCTTGGCCTGACAGGGATTCAGGGCGATATCGTCGTTCTTGGGGTTCTCGCCCACGATCATGCCCTCGTAAACCTGGGTCTGGGGACCGACGAACATCTGGCCGCGCTCCTGGGTCTTGTACAGACCGTAACGGGTAGTCTCGCCCGCCTCGGATGCCACCAGGGAGCCGGTGAAGCGCATGACCACCTCGCCGCGATAGGGCTCGTAGCCCGCGAACAGGGTGTTCATGATGCCCTCGCCGTGGGTAGCGGTGAGGAACTCGGAGCGGTATCCAAAGAGGCAACGGGTGGGGATCTTGTACTCGATCCGCATACGGTTGCCCGAGCCCAGGGGGGTCATCTCAATGAGATCGCCCTTGCGCTGGCCCAGCTTCTCCACCACGGGGCCCACGTAATCGTTGGGCACGTCCAGGGTGATGTGCTCCATAGGCTCGCAACGCTCGCCGTCGATCTCCTTGTAAAGCACCCGGGGATTGGAGCAGGTCAGCTCGTAGCCCTCACGGCGCATGGTCTCGATGAGGATGGACAGGTGCATCTCGCCGCGGCCTGCCACGCGGAACTCATCGGTGGTCTCACCGTCGCTGACACGAAGGGACACGTCCTTGAGGAGCTCGCGGTAGAGACGGTCGCGGATCTGACGGGAGGTCACGAACTTACCCTCCTTGCCCGCCAGGGGAGAGTCATTGACCGAGAAGGTCATCTCCAGGGTGGGCTCACTGACCTTGACGAACTCCAGTGCCTCGGGGCAATCCAAGGCGGTAACGGTATCACCGATGGTGATCTCACCCGCGCCCGAGAAGCAGACGATGTCGCCTACGGTAGCGGTCTCCACGGGCTTACGCACCAGGCCGTCGATCTGCATGACGGTGACGATCTTGGTTCTGCGGGGAGCGGCACCCGAGTGGTAGTTGCAGATCATAGCATCCTGACCCACGGTGATGGAGCCGCGCTCGATGCGGCCGATACCGATACGGCCCACGTAGTCGCTGTAGTCGATGGAGGAGACCAGGAGCTGGAGGGGCCCCGTCTCGTCGCCCTCGGGGGCGGGGATGTAGTCCACGATGGTCTCAAAGAGGGGGGTCAGATCCTCCCCCATATGCTCGGGGTCAAAGGAAGCGGTACCGTCACGGCCCGAGCAGTAGAGCATGGGGGAATCCAGCTGCTCGTCACTGGCCTCCAGGTCAATGAGCAGCTCCAGGATCTCGTCCTCTACCTCGCCCAGGCGAGCGTCGGGCTTGTCGATCTTATTGATGCAGACGATGACGCGGTGGTTGAGGGCCAGGGCCTTCTGCAGAACGAAGCGGGTCTGAGGCATGGGTCCCTCGGCCGCGTCGACCAGGAGGATAACACCGTTGACCATCTTCAGAACACGCTCCACCTCGCCGCCGAAGTCGGCGTGGCCGGG
>CAYRTP010000266.1:0-2230 GCA_964427175.1 uncultured Clostridium sp.
TGGGTGAGGAGAGCAGGTTTACGAGTCGCAACGAGTTATTCGAGGGCCCCCATTCTCCTCATCCACCATCCTTCGGATGGTCCCCCTTGTCTCGCCTGCGGGCTCGGTCACGCCACGGCTCTGACTGCCACCGGCAGTCATTCACTACCGTGTCGCCGCTTCGCTACCCGCTGGGGAAGGCAAAAACGGAGAAAACTACCGTTGAAATAACCCATCAAGTTCTTTGTGTTTTAATACATTTTTGCATTTTACAATCACCTAAAATCATCATAAAATAGGAGATTTTGTATGAGAAAGATCAAGATCGTAGCCGACTCCTCCTCCGACGTTCTGGAGATGGAGGGTACGGACTATGCCTACGCGCCCCTGAAGATCAACACTGCCGAGCGGGAATTTACCGATGACCGCGATCTGGACGTGGATGAAATGGTGGAGTACCTGTACAATTACAAGGGCCAATCCAAGTCCTCCTGTCCCAACGTAAGCGACTGGCTGGAGGCCTTTAGCGATGCCGACGACGTCATCTGCGTGACCATTACCAGCGGCCTGTCGGGAAGCTACAACTCCGCCTGCACCGCCAAGAATATTTACGAGAGTGAGCACAAGGGCCGTCGGGTGTTCGTGCTGGATTCCCTCTCCACGGGTCCCGAGATGAAGCTGGCCATGGAGAAGATGCAGGAGTGCATCGCCGCGGGGCTGTCCTTTGAGGAGATCTGCGACAGCGTGGTGGAGTACATCAAGACCACAGGACTCCTGTTCATGCTCAAGTCCCTCAAGAACTTCGCCAACAACGGCCGTGTGTCCCCCGCGGTGGCCAAGATCGCGGGCTTTATGGGCATCTGCATGGTAGGCCGCGCCAGCGACGTGGGTACCCTGGAGCTCGCCCACAAGTGCCGCGGTGAGGCCCGCTCCCTGGAGACCATCCTGTCCGACCTGGAGAAGTACGGTCTCCGCGAGGGTAAGGTCCGCATCGCTCACTGTCAGAACGAGGATGCCGCCAAGCGGCTCAAGGATATGATCATCGCCAAGTTCGACAAGGCCAAGGTGGAGATCCACAAGCTCCGCGGTCTGTGCAGCTTCTACGCCGAAAAGGGCGGCGTACTGGTGGGCTTTGAGAAAATGTGAGTCCCACGAGGTCGGCTATCATGAACAAAACCGAAACACTCCGAAAGCCTTTGCTGATTCTGAACCTGGTTCTCATGGCGGCCATTCTCGCCCTGAACTTCGTCTATCAGAAAAACGGCTTTGACTTTACCCTGAAATGCACCTGTAGCGGGGGCTTTGCCCTCATGGGACTCATCAACCTGGCCTACGCCCTGGCTGCCCGTCGGCCGCATCGGGCGGTCTACGTCAGCATGGCGGCGGGATTGGTGCTGGCCATGCTGGGCGACGTGCTCATCGGCTACAACTTCATCGTGGGCGCGGGCACCTTTGCCCTGGGCCACGTCTGCTTCGTGGTTGCCTACTGCCTTATGAAGAAGCCGCATTGGCCGGACGCGGCCATCGGCGGGATCCTGTTTGTCGCCGCCGCGGCCTTCCTGCTTTTCTGCCCCCTTTTGACCTTTGACGATCCCATCTTCCGTGTGGTCTGCCTGGTCTACGCCCTCATCATCTCCCTCATGCTGGGCAAGGCGGCGGGTAACTTCCTGCGGGAGCGGACCCTCCTCTACGGCCTCATCGCCCTGGCCAGCCTGCTATTCTTCTTCTCAGACCTGATGCTGGTCTTCGACTGGTTCATCGGCCTGTGGAGCTGGACCGACCATGCCTGCATGGGGACCTACTATCCCGCGCTCTGTCTGTTGGCGGTGTCTATGTGCGTGAAGGCGAGGGAGCCCGCGTGTCTTTGATCTGAGATGAGGCTTATATGCAAAAAGCTCTGCTATGGCAGGGCTTTTTGTTATGCCGTTCTGTAGGGGCGACCTTGTAATACTAATTTACTATGAAAATCTTTGAATATCCTTGGGTAGGGGAGGGGCTTGCTCCTCCCGAAATCTGTCAAAAGCGAGGCTATCTGAAATGGATTGGCGAAAGCGGGAGGAGCAAGCCCCGGCCCCGCAGGGGCATCCCTACCGGAAGATGTTTCGTGGGGTGCAAGATAATCGAACGCGCCTATATCTTTTTTGCGTACCTTATTGCAATCCCGCGGAAAATATGATATAATACAATCAGAAACAACCGAAAGACCTGCTAATAAAAGTCAACCCCTAAAATGAAAAAAGTCGAAATAATT
>CAYRTP010000267.1:0-2143 GCA_964427175.1 uncultured Clostridium sp.
CGAGCTCCACCGAGACTTGGGTGGGGGTTTCGGGGTAGAGGTAGATGACGGGCTTCTCGGCGACGGCGACTTCGTCGTAGCCGATCTGAAGCGCATCCCACACGGGAATGTCCCCGTAGGTATCCCACGGCTCCGCGGTGGGGCCGTATTCCACGAAGACATCGTCCCCGGGGCAGTAATTGGCGGCTTTTTCGGTACGGACCACCATGATCCGCTCGGCTCTGTCGTACCAGATGCGGATGGCCAGCATTTGATCGTCCATCCATTCATAGAGAGGCTCCGTCACGGTGCCGTGGAGGGTATAGGTGTAGATCTCGGAGTTCATGAGGCTCACGTCCAGGGCCTCACGCACCGAGAAGGTATCCCCGTATGCGGTGACATACTCGGTGGGCTCCTGCCCTTCGTCGTAGGTGACGGTCACCCGATCCCCGAGATCGTAGTCCTCCGCGTACGCGGTATGCAGGACCATGCGGGTGTAGCTGTAGGGCGTGACCAGGACCACCCCCAGCAGATCCTCGGGGGGACGGCCACTATAACTATCGACGGGATAGGGGACGCCGATCACCCTTCCCTCCCGGGTCACGGGGGAGATGGGCGGGGTGACTCCCATATTGGGGTCGATATCGAAACCGGTATCGGGACCCACCACGGGGTAGGTTTCGGAGGGGAACGTGATGGGCTCATTCGGGTCGCGGGTCTCGGCGGGGCGGATGCCGATGACGTGGGCGGTCTGGAGGGATATATTGTCCCCCGTGGCGGCGGGATCGGAGGTGCCGTTCTGACAGGCGGGGAGGGCGGACATAAGGGCCAGGGTGAGGGCGGTTAAGGCGATGGTTCTTCTTTTCATAGAAATTATCATGGCTTTCGTTTGCGAAAGCCCTCCTTTCATGGGGAATTGGTAGCCGATGGCAAAATGTTCAAATTGAGGTTTGTCGGTGGGGTGACGCGAATCAGAGGCTCCCTCCGAGAGGGAGCTGGCACGCGATAGCGTGACTGAGGGAGAACACGAGGTCTTACCGTTTACTCGAATATCCGAGGTCCGCCCTTGTCCTCGCGGGCTCCCCCAGTCACTTCGTGACAGCCCCCTCCCGGAGGGGGCCTCATAATAAACTGTAATTTATCGCATTTTGCCATCGGCTACGGGGAATTGGGGCTGGTTTTGCGCAACAAAATCGTTGCTGTCAGACAACGAAAGCCACAAAACCCATCTCCTTTCATCAGGGCGCGGGGCAGATGCGGTGGTTGAAGAATTTGTGATCGTGGTCGATGCCGCAGCCGCCCTCGGAAAACAGGCCCGAGAGGGGCGGCGGGTCCGGCTCCACGATGAACTCGCCCGAGAGGCAGAGGCAGCCTTCGTCGTCGATGGTCAGAGAGGCACCGCCCTTGTAGTCATCGTAGGGGGCCAGGAAGTCGGCCAGGGCGGTCTCGGCGGCGGCCAGGTCAGCGGGGGTCAGGGCCTCCAGGTAGGGGAGAAAAATCCCTTCATTGACGGCACCGGTGGAGAGCAGTTCGCCGTCGGCGGAGAAGCGGGCGGTATAGCGTTCGCCCGTGGGATAGCCGCCAATGCAGAGGCGGAGCATCACCTCGACGGTGCCCGCGCTCTCGTAGTCGTACGCCGAGGGGCGGAAGTGCCGGCGGTCGGGGAGATCGTAGGCCTCCCACAGGGCCTCGGCGGCGCGGTCAACGAGGGTCTGCTCCTCGGGGGAGAGGGTCTCGGCTTGGGCGGTTTCCGAGGTCTTGGTCTCGGCGGTGCGCTTGGGGAGGCGTTCGTCGGGGAGACTGTGGGCGCAACCTGTTAACAAGAATGACAGCATTATGGCGGCAATAAGGATCTTTTTCATAAGTGACATCCTGAATGTGTTTTTCGTAAATTCTTGGTTATCCATTCCCTTCACCTATATAGACGCTTTTTCTCCCCAAATATGGAACGGATTTTCCAATATTCACAAAAAATTCAAAAAATCCCCACCGACGCGGTCCTGCGGGGTGGGGATTTCGGCATCAAATGATCACGCCAAAGTGGCGGCCATGACGGCCTTGATGGTGTGCATACGGTTCTCGGCCTCGTCGAAGACGATGGAGGCGGGGGACTCGAAGACCTCGTCGGTGACCTCCATGCAGTCGATGCCGAACTTCTCGTGGA
>CAYRTP010000268.1:0-2136 GCA_964427175.1 uncultured Clostridium sp.
ATATCAAGGATATCCTCCGAGCCATCAAGAACTTCGAGATCGCCGCGGAGAACGGCAACGACTATGCAGAATACCAACTCGGAAAGCTGTACCTCTACGGTCGAGAGGTCGACCGTGACTATCACAAGGCGATGGAATATCTGCAATCTGCAGCTGACAAAGGTAACCCCTACGCCAAGCAGCTCCTGCACAGCGTTAAGAGTAACCGTCATTGGTCGGCGGCAATGGGATCGTTCCGTCTGCTCCATCACCTTGCAAGAATGCTCCAAAATCAATTGGAGGACGAACGCAAGGAGAAGCTCGGCGGCATCGACCGCAAGCTCAAGCGAAAGATCGACGAGAAGAAACAGGCGCACGGTATCAAGCAATAAACAGATACTCTGTGTAATTGAATTACGCTGTTTTACGCAAAAACAAATACTGACTGTAATCAGGTAACCGTTTGGAATATGGTACAATTAAGAAAAAAAGAGTTTTTTCTATGTACACAGACGTTCTGACCGACAGTTATTTGTTCGAATACCTCGGAGAAGCGATCCAAACTCTCGACAGCGATGAGGACGGAAAACGTTGCATAGCAGAGATGGACAGTATCCTCGCAGAACACCCAAAGCTGCAGACGGTAATGCATAACGGGAAAGCGGTAGACTTAACCGAAGCGGATGCCGAAGCGTTGCTTGGCTATCTCAAGACAGACAATGAAAAGCGAACGCTTGAACATTGGCTATGCTACAAGCGGGGCATCGTGGACGGGATCTGCATGGCAAAGAACAGCGGTAAATTCAAATAACACATCGACCTGTGGGAGGTTGCGCATAGAATGTAAGCGCAACCTCCCCACGCTTTTCAGAGAAAGAAAATCGCCCACGGGTTTCCCGTGGGCGCGGTGTTAAAACGGTAACGGTGTCTTTGCAAGACTTTTGCGTTCGACTCTGATCCGCTTTTTCGATTCCGGTTGAGAGTCAATGCTGTTCAGGACAACCTCCCAACCGTACTTTGCTTTTAGATATTTGATCATGATTCGTTTGTTATGGCTTCCGAGAACGCATCCGCAGCGAAACTCGATGTCGATATCGGCATACCTGCCGCTTCCTTCGTCCCTCGCGCTGTATGTGGCGTGAATATCATGCTCGTGGTCAGACGGACGAATGATACCGTAGGAATCCGCAAGTGCTTCGGGATCATCCACCCGATATACCGTTGCATCGCCGTATTGGGAAACGGTCGACAGATATAAGGTGCATTCGTTGTTTTTGACTCTATGATAAGAACCGTAAACGGAGGTTGACTTTTGATCTCCGACGGAGGTGATGTCGCTTGTCGCCCAAACCACTTCGCCGTCGGGATAGACCTCAAAATAGTAAATGCCACCAAGATCATATTGAAAGTATTGCGGAACGGGTTCTATTGCAAACACAAAAACCACCTCTCCTTACAGATAATTGATGGGAATAACCTTGTCAATGCCCTGCCAGGTTATGAGTTTGTCGTAAAGGCAAACCACACCGCCCGAACCGCGCTGAATGCCCGGAATTCGCTCAAGCACCGCGAAGGCTTGCACGTCGCGCTTCTGTGGATCTGCGTGCTTTTTCATCTCAATAGGATACAAGGTTCCGTTCTCCTCGATAAGAAGATCGATCTCGTTCATATCCTTATCCCGATAGAAATAGATGGGCGGCTCCATAATGCCTCTGTTATAATAACTCTTTATGATCTCCGACACAACAAAGCTCTCGAAGAACGCACCCGCCATTGCTCCGTTTTTGAGAACATCAGGGGTATTCCACTTGGTGAGATACGCGGCAAGACCAGTGTCGAGAAAATACAGCTTGGGAGTCTTGATCGCTCTCTTGGTGATGTTATTGGAATAGGGCTGAAGCAGATAAACGATGTTGGATGCCACAAGGATAGATAACCAACGCTCGGCGGTGGGCTGGCTGATTCCAACGTCACGTGCAAGTGAGGTGAGATTCAGAAGCTGACCAGTGGATGCCGCAGCGGCAACCATGAACTTCGTGAACTTCACCGTGTCTCCGATTTCAGAAAGCTCTCTCACGTCACGGTCAATGTAGGTGCGCACATATGCACCGTAAAACATCTGCCAATTAAAATCGGGGTTGTCGTGAAGCTCCGGCA
>CAYRTP010000269.1:0-2102 GCA_964427175.1 uncultured Clostridium sp.
TCGTCAGGACCCCATGTCCCGCGTAGCCTGCGAGACCTTCTGCACCACCGGCCTCGTGGCCATCATGGGTGAGATCACCACCTCTGCCATCGTGGATTTCCAGAAGATCGTCCGCGAGACCGTCCGTGAGATCGGCTATACCCGCGCCAAGTTCGGCTTTGACTGCGACTCCTGCGCCGTCATTTCCTCCATCCACGAGCAGTCCCCCGACATCGCCATGGGCGTTGACAAGTCCCTGGAGGCCAAGGAGGGGAACACCGACGGCCTGGACATCGGCGCGGGCGACCAGGGTCTGATGTTCGGCTACGCCTGTGACGAGACCCCCGAGCTCATGCCCCTGCCCATCTCCCTGTCCCACGCCCTGGCCAAGCGTCTGACCGCCGTCCGCAAGAGCGGCGAGCTGGACTATCTCCGTCCCGACGGCAAGACCCAGGTAACCGTAGAGTACGTCGAGGGCAAGCCCCTCCGCGTGGATACCGTGGTCATTTCCACCCAGCATTCGCCGGACGTGACCCTGGAGACCATCCGTGAGGACATGATCGAGAAGGTCATCCGTCCCATCGTCCCCGCCCATCTGCTGGACGAGAACACCAAGTTCTTCGTGAATCCCACCGGCCGTTTCGTTATCGGCGGCCCCGCTGGCGACACCGGTCTGACCGGCCGTAAGATCATCGTAGACACCTACGGCGGCTACGCCCGCCACGGCGGCGGTGCCTTCTCGGGCAAGGACCCCACCAAGGTAGACCGTTCCGCCTCCTATGCCGCCCGTTACATCGCCAAGAACGTGGTTGCCGCAGGTCTGGCCTCCCACTGTGAGGTCCAGGTAGCCTACGCCATCGGCGTAGCCAAGCCTGTTTCTGTGCTGGTAGACACCTTCGGCACCGCCAAGGTTTCCGAGGCCGACATCCAGCGCGCCGTTCTGGAGCACGTGGATCTTCGTCCCGCCGCCATCATTGAGAAGTTCAACCTCCGCCGTCCCATCTACTGCGACCTGGCCGCCTACGGTCACATGGGCCGCGAGGACCTGAACGCTCCCTGGGAGGCCACCGACCTGGCCGAGGTGCTGAAGGCTGAGCTACTGTAAGGATGGGGGAACGTGCCTCCGGCGGCCAAGAACCCTTTTGAAAACCTCCTCACTTCGTTCGGGGCAAATTCGCCTACGGCGAAGTTTGCGAGGGTTCTTGGAACTCCTAAAACTTTTCGTAAGGGGATTTATGGAGGGCCGAGAGGACAGCAGGTGCTGTTGCGCTCATCACCGTGGGGCCCTGCCCACTGGTATATTTTTGGGGGGCGAGTTTTTTTCGATGGGAGAGCTATCCCCGATATGGGCACATTTGCAGACTGACTCATATACTGACCACAGAATGTGATTTCGGAGGTCGGGAATGAACATCATGCAGGTGTTGCTTCAAGTGCTGGTTGCCGCGCTGGCGGTGATCGGATTTTACGCCATTTTACACGAACTATTCGAGTCGATACTCCGCCCGCGGCAGATCGTGTCCGCCGTGGTGGTCCGCACCATGAAGGATGCCGCCGACCTGGATATTCTGCTCTGCGAGGCGCGGCGCGCTCCTCACCGACGGCGTGGGGAGGGCGTTGCGCTGATTATCCACCCCGCGCTCATGGACGGACGCATGGGCGAGGGGACCCATCTATACGAGGAATACGAAATGCTGGCCAACCGCTACGGCGCGGAGGTCAGCTTTCTGGATTCATCACCCGATGTATGATGCTATTAAAAACTTGAATACACCTTCCATATACCAATGGGGCAGGGGCCCCATGGTGATGCCCTCTATGGCTCCTGGTGACCTCTCGCGTCCCTTATAATCTTTTGTTAAAGGTTTTAGGAGTTCCAAGAACCCTTTTCTAAAAGGGTTCTTGGCCGCCGGAGGCACGTTCCTGTTCAAGTTTTTGCACCAACCGAAAGGAGGACCAAGCCATGTATGACGAGCTCGAATTCCCTCTGCCCGAGCCTCCGGGAGAATCCGAACGGGGAGGGATCACCCCGCCCAAGGACGGGCTGACCCAGCTCAAGGGGACGGTGGAGCACATCATTTACTGCAACGAGGACAACGGCTACACCGTCATGGACGTGGGGC
>CAYRTP010000270.1:0-2064 GCA_964427175.1 uncultured Clostridium sp.
TACTTGATGCGGGCGTTCTTGCCCACGAAGAAGCGGTGGATACCGCTGTGCTCGCTGTCGCCGTCACCGGCGTTGTGGATACCGCAGCCCGCCACGATGGTCACGTCGCAGTCGGCACCGATGTGGAAGTCGTTATAGACCAGCTCCTTGAGGCCCGTCTGGGAGAGGAGCACGGGGATGTGCATACTCTCGTTCTTGGTGCCGGGCTGGATGTAGATGTCGATGCCGGGGGCATCGGTCTTCTTGACGATCTGAATGTGCTCGGAGGAGTTCTTGCCCTCCAGCTTGCCGTTGATGCGGAGGGAGTAGGCACCCTCGGGCATCTTATGCAGGTCGGCTACCTGCGCGAGAAGTTCCTTCTGAATGGGGTCAAGTCCCTTGTGTTCTGCCATAGCTTAAGCCTCCTTTCCGTCTTTGGGCGCGGCGGTGTAGCGGCAGCCCGCCGAGGCGTGGAGCAGCTCGGGGAGGATCTCCTCCTTGGTGCCCACGGCACTGACGCGGCCGTTCGCAATGACCACCACCTTGTCGGCGATGTCCAGGATGCGCTCCTGGTGGGAAATGATGAGAATGGAGCCCTTATTGCGCTCGTACATTTTCTTGAATACCTCGATGAGGTTCTGGAAGCTCCAGAGGTCGATACCCGCCTCGGGCTCGTCGAATACCGAGAATTTGGTACCGCGGGCGTTGATCATGGCGATCTCGATGCGCTTGAGCTCACCGCCCGACAGGGACGCGTTGACCTCACGGCCCACGTACTCCTTGGCGCAGAGGCCCACCTCGGCCAGGTACTCGCAGGCCTCTCCCGTGGAGAGCTTCTTGCCTGCGGCCAGGGAGATGAGGTCCTTGACCGTGATACCCTTGAAGCGGACGGGCTGCTGGAACGCAAAGCTGATGCCCTTGTTGGCGCGCTCGGTGATGGAGAGGTCGGTGATGTCCTCGCCGTCCAGGTAGATGCGGCCCTCGGTGGGGGTAATGATGCCCGCGATGATCTTGGCCAGGGTGGATTTACCACTGCCGTTGGGGCCCGTGATGGCCACGAAACGGTCGTCGATGGTCAGATTCACATCCGTGAGGATGTCGGTCTCCCGCAGAGCACCCGAAGGGGTGGTCTCGGAGACGCGGTAGGAAATGCGTTTCAGTTCTAACATAGTATCTATTCCTTTAAGTTATGATTCATGATTTCGTTAGGCATCCAATATCCTAACATAATAATATACCATATTCCGCGGAATTTTGCAATAGGATTTCCAAAAATTTTTCCGTCAAATCGCACTTTTTGCAGGATTCTTTGGGCGTTTTCCGTCATTCCTTCCAGTTTTTGCTGGTAATTTTTGGTAAAAATTAAATTCGCCGAACCCCTTGCAAAAATTACCAATTTATGGTATTATTATGTCATACAGCAAATTACCAATTTTTACCAATCAAGGAGGATACCTAACCCATGGAATACCACGACACCCGCATACTCATTGCTGACGAAAACGCTGCCGGCCGCACCCAGCTCCGCGAGGCACTGACCCGCGCCGGCTACCGCCATATAGAAGAAGCCGCCGGGGGCGACGAAACCCTCGCCAAGATCGACCGCTCCCACCCCGACATTGCCCTCATTGACATCTGGCTGTCCCAGTTGGACGGAATCGGGGTGATCCGCGCCTGCCGCAATCTGGATTTTCGGTCGGATCAGCCCCCGATATTCATCATGACCTCTCCCGTGGCCAATCAGAATATGTTCATCCAGGCCTCGGGGGCAGGAGCGGCTCTCTGCCTCATCAAGCCCATCCGCACCGACAGCCTCCTGGAGCACATGGATGAGCTTCTGACCATCCGCAGCAGCGGCTCGGGAGCCACCCCTTCCCTGCCCTCGGGAGAGCCCGACGACATTGAGACCCAGGTCACCCAGATCATCCATCAGATCGGGGTCCCCGCCCACATCAAGGGCTACCAGTATCTCCGCACCGCCATTCTCCTGACGGTCAAGGATTCCGACGTCATCAACTCGGTGACCAAGGTGCTCAGCGGGGGTCTTCGACCCTCTTCTCGCGATTGAGGAGCCCACCTTCGGCC
>CAYRTP010000271.1:0-2028 GCA_964427175.1 uncultured Clostridium sp.
AACGTGGATCTCGATGGTCTCATCGAACTTTGCCTTGGAAGTCTGGCAAACCAGAGCCAGAGCCTCGGCGGGATCGTACATCTTGTTCTTCTCGATCAGCTTTGCGCTATCGGAGTACTTCTTTCCAACTTTAGCCATTTCCCTATACCTCCTTCAATTAGTCCTCGACGGTGATACCCATGCTGCGGGCGGTTCCGGCGATCATGCTCATAGCAGCCTCCAGAGAACCTGCGTTCAGGTCGGGCATCTTGGTCTCGGCGATCTTCTGAACCTGCTCCTTGGTCAGAGAAGCGACCTTGTTCTTATTGGGCTTGGCAGAGGCGGTCTCGATGCCGGCAGCCTTCTTGATCAGAACGGGAGCGGGAGGAGTCTTGGTGATGAAGGTGAAGGAACGGTCAGCGTACACGGTGATGACAACGGGGATGATCAGACCGATGTCGTTCTTGGTGCGCTCATTGAATTCCTTGGTGAATACGGGGATAGCCACACCGTACTGACCCAGAGCGGGACCTACGGGGGGCTGAGGGGTAGCCTTACCGGCGGGCAGCTGGAGCTTGATATAACCCATAATTTTCTTTGCCATAATGATTGAACCTCCAAATGTGGTACTTGTACGGGAGAGTTGCCAGTGGCAGTATTTTCTCCCTCCCACGACGGACGCGGTTGCGGCAAAGCACACCGTGCCGCACCCCTGTTATCGGGGATTTGATGCAGACGTGACTCCGTGATTCAAGGGGAGTCAGAAGGGCGTAACGCCCGATTGGGAATATTTGCGGGCGATCGACGTATCAGTCGGCGGGCTTGATCATAGAAGTCTCAAGCTCGACGGGCATATCGCGGCGGCCACGCTTGACCAGCACCGTGACGTTACGAAGATCGTCGGAGATCGACTGGACCACGCCGGTATAGCCTTCGAACAGGCCGGCAACGATCTGCACGTTGTCGCCTTCCTTGAAGGACAGGCGGACCTTGACCTCCTCAATGTTCAGAGCCTCGACCTCAGCGTCAGACAAGGGAGTCGGACGGGATCCGGGACCCACGAAACCGGTCACACCCGTAATGTTACGAACGGCGTGCCAGCTCTCATCGGTCATGACCATCTTAATGTAGACGTAGCTGGGAAATACCTTGACTTCCACAGTTTTCTCGACATCACCGTTTTTTTCGATGATGGTCTCGACGGGAATGCGGATGTCGAAGATCTTGTCTCCGAGGCCGCGGTTCTCTACGATCTTTTCCAGATTTGCCTTGACCTTGCTCTCATAGCCCGAATAGGTGTGCGCCACATACCACCGCGGGCCAACGTTCATCTCATCAATATCACTCATGTGCGACCACCTATTAGTGGAACAGCTCTCCCAGGAGGATCATGCCTCTCGAGAAGACGAAGTCCAGAACGCCAATAGCGATGGCGATGGAGAGGATAATGACAACGACAACGATTACGTTCTTCTTCAGCTTGTCCTTGGGGCACCAAGTGATCTTGCCGCACTCAGACTTCAGACCCTTCCACCAGGTGGGGATCTTTGCTCGGTACTTGATCGCGAGGACGACCAGGACGATCAGGATGACTGCGCCAACGGCCAGGTTGATGATACCGCGGATGCGCTTCTGCTTCAGCTCCTCGGCGGCGGCCTCATCGGTCTCGTCGTCGGTTTCTGCCTCGGTAGTAGCGGCCTCGGTCTCGTCACCGGTCTCTGCATCAGCCTCTGTCTCGGGATCGGTATCCGCAACCGTCTCAGCGGCGGTGGTCACGATCTCCTCAGCAGTGGTGACCTCCTCCGCGGCGGCGGGGACAGCCATCATCACCAGCATGAACAGGGACAGCAGAGCGGCCAGGACAGCCAGCTTTTTGCTCTTAAACATATTCAATCCTCCCAATCACTTAGACTCTTTGTGAAGAGTGTGCTTGCGGCAGAATTTGCAGTGCTTCTTGAGCTCCAGTCTGTCAGGGTTGTTCTTCTTGTTCTTCATTGTGTCGTAGTTTCTCTGCTTGCACTCGGTGCATACCAGAGTAACCTTGACTCT
>CAYRTP010000272.1:0-2022 GCA_964427175.1 uncultured Clostridium sp.
ATCTTGTAACGCCTAAAACTTTAGGTTGTCGTAGGGGAGGGGCTTGCTCCTCCCGAATTTTCCCCCAAAACGGAAGAAAACAAAAGGTTTTGGCGGTAGCGGGAGGAGCAAGCCCCTCCCCTACCGAGCCAATCTATTTCAGAGGCGCTGTACGCGAGCCCGTGTCACTGCGTCTGTTCTCTCATGTACGCGGTGATTTTCTCAATCTCGGCGGTCTTGAATCGGAAGGCCGCCTTGTTGCAGATGAGCCGCGCGCTGATGGGGAGGATGGTCTCCTTGACCTCCAGGTTGTTCTCCTGGAGGGTCTTGCCCGTCTCCACGATGTCCACGATGACGTCGGACAGCCCCAGGATGGGGGCGATCTCGATGGAGCCGTTGAGCTTGATGATGTCGATCTCACGGCCCTTGGAGGCGTAATACTGGGCGGCGATGTTGGTGAACTTGGTGGCGACCTTGAGGGTGCGCTGGCCGTCGTCGTAGAAGTCCCGCATACCCGCAACCGCCATACGGCACTTGCCCAGGTTCAGGTCCAGGAGCTCAAACACGTCGGGGCGGTATTCCAGAAGGATATCCTTGCCCGCCACGCCGATGTCGGCGGCACCCCGCTCCACGTAGATGGCCACGTCGGAGGGCTTGACCCAGAAGTAGCGGACACCCGCCTCGGGGTTCTCAAAAATGAGCTTACGGCTGTTTTCCAGGAGGGCGGGGCACTCGTAGCCCGCCGCGGCGAACATGGCGTAGACCTTTTCACCGAGACGGCCCTTGGGTAGAGCAACGTTGATCATTGTGCACCCTCCTTTCTCAGATCACACAGGGTAGCGTAGCGGAGCTTGTCGGGAACGGCGCGCTGGGCCGAAACCGTCTTACCCTCGGCGCGGAGGGTAGCCACGCGGTCAGCCACGGTCCCGGCCGGGGTAGCGGCATCGTAGACCACCAGCACGTCCACGTCAAAGGCGGGCGTATCCTGCTCCAGCTCCTCGAGCAGATCCAGGTAGAGAGCGAAGCCGATGGCACCTGCCTTACGGCCCATACGGCGCATGAGCTTGTTGTACTGACCGCCCGACAGCACGCACTCGCAGATGCCGTCCAAAAATCCGCAGAAGACCACGCCGTTGTAGTAGGTCATATCGTTGACGATGGAGAAGTCAAAGCGGATGCGGTCGGCGTAGGGGGTGGACTTGAGATGGTCGCGGAGGGCAGCCAGCTCCCCGAGGGCGATGACCGCGGCCTCGTGGCGGCGGCAGAGGGGAGCCAGACGCTCCAGCACGCTGTCCGTCCTGCCGTAGATGCCCACGAACTCGCAGAGGGTGGCGGTATCGTCCTCGCTGATGCCCGCCTCGGTGCAGATACGGGTCAGATCGTGGGTGTTCTTCTCCGCGATGCAACGGGTGATCTCCAGGCGGACATCCCCGTTCGCGGCCATATCGTCCAGGAGGGCGGAGAGGATGCCCATGTGGGACACGTCCAGCACGAAGGCGGGGCTGATGGTATGGAGGGAAGCGGCGGCCAGGGTCACCACCTCGTAGATATCGTAGGTGTCCAGGTCACCGATGCACTCCAGGCCTGTCTGCAGGATCTCCTTGAAGTGGTGGGTGCTCCCCGAGACGCGGTAGACGTTCTCGTTGTAGCAGACCTTCTGCTTACAGCCGGGGATATCCTCGCCGTTCTTGATGATGGAGAGGGTCACGTCGGGCTTGAGGGCCAGGAGCTGACCGCCCATATCCGTGAAGGTGATGATGCGGTCGCTGACCAGGAAATCCTTGTTGCGGACGTAGAGGTCGTATTCCTCGAACTTGCTCATTTTGTAGGGAAGGTAGCCGTACCCGCGGTAGAGCTCCCGCAGGGCGAAGGCCGCCCGTTCTTCGGGCTTGAAGTAGGTTTCGTTCATGGGTTGTATCCTTAATATATTGATATTTAAGCAATTGTAAAATGCAAAAATATATTATCACACAAAGAACTTAATAGGTCATTTCAACGGTAGTTTTCTCCGATTTTGCCTTCCCCAGCGGGGAAGGGGGACCA
>CAYRTP010000273.1:0-2021 GCA_964427175.1 uncultured Clostridium sp.
TGAAGGACATGATCATCCGCGGCGGTGAGAACATCTACCCCAAGGAGATCGAGGAGTTCATTTACACCCATCCCAAGGTGCGCGACGTACAGGTCATCGGTGTGCCCGACGAGCAGTACGGCGAGGAGATCATGGCCTGCATCATCCTCAAGGAGGGTGAGACCATGACTGTGGAGGAGATGAAGCAGTACATCCTGGACCACATGGCCCGCCATAAGGTGCCCCGCTACATCGACTTCGTGGATAATTTCCCCATGAACGCCGCGGGTAAGATCCTCAAGTACAAGATGCGCGAGGAAGCCGCCGAGAGACTGGGGCTGAAGAAGTAAGGGAGAACGAGAGAGCGAAGAACGAGGGGCTCTGCCCCTGACCCCCGCCACCCCTTCTTGCAAGAAGGGGTGGACCCCAAGAACTTTTATAAGGGGATAATTCCGATATGAGATTTGGGGAGATCTGTGTTGGGGGGATGCTCTCTGCTATCAGATAAAATGAAAAACAATTACACCATCATCGACGCTCACTGCCACATTTACCCCGAGAAGATCGCGGCGCGGGCGGTGGCTTCTACCGATGAATTTTACAATACCCACGCCAACGGGACCGGCCTGGTCCAGAACCTCATCGCCTCGGGCGAGAAGGCGGGCTATGACGGCTACGTGGTACAGTCGGTGGCCTCCACCCCCCATCACGTGGCCTCCATCAACCGCTTCATCGCGGGGGCCGTGACCGCCACCGAGGCAGAGGGGAAGCATGGACTGCTGACCGGCCTTGGGACCCTGCACCCCGACCTGGAGGACGTGGAGGGAGCCGTGGAGGAGATCATCTCCTACGGGCTCCACGGAGTCAAGCTCCATCCCGATATGCAGAAATTCAACATCGACGCGCCCCGCGCCTACCCCATCTACGCGGTCTGCCGCGAGCGGGGACTGCCCATCCTCATGCACATGGGGGACCCGCGGTTCGATTTCTCCCATCCCGACCGACTCTATCGGGTCATGCGGGATTTCCCCGGCCTGACCGTGGTGGGGGCACACATGGGCGGATGGGCCAACTGGGACTACGCCTGCGAGCGGCTGTCGGATTTCGAGGGCCTATACGTGGACACCTCCTCCAGCATCGCCTACCCTGGCAAGGAGTACGGCATCGAGCCCCACGTCACCTCTCTGTCGGCTGAAAAGGCCGCCTCGCTGATCCGCGCCTGGGGGGCTGAGAAGGTGCTGTACGGCACCGACTACCCCATGTGGAACCAGGAGGCTGACATTGAGGCATTCTTCGCCATCGGGCTCTCCGAGGGGGAGAATCGGGCGATTCTCTGCGAGAATGCCAAGCGGGTATTTGGAATTGAATAAAAAATGGACCCACCCGCGAAAGGGTGGGTCTCATAAGGATGCTAAAAGTAGCTGATCGTTCACAAGAAACGAGTAGCTGCTTTTTGTTTATAGGTCATCTCTATATTAAGCATTTCAAATAGATGGCTACTTGATTTCCTTTGGCATTTGTATAGACAAGTTCGTTGGTTTCAAAGCCCAGAGAACGGTGCAATGCTATACTTGCGGCATTATTGACTCGAATCTGTTGCGAAACTATTTTAAACCCCTTTTCTTTTGCTATTTCACAAGCACAAATCATTGCCTTTTTAGCAAAACCTTTTCTTCGATACTCGTAAAAGACCTCCGGTCCAATCGATACGACCTCTGATGAATGTTGATATAGCGAAATAGTTCCCACAATTTTCTCGTCAGATATAATAGCAAACATCTCAAAAAATTTGCCATTGAATTGTTTTTTATTCCAATCAAAAATAAGCACCTCTACTTGTTCTGTGGATAAATCCGAGTACCCGTATTGTTGCAATTTCGACGCATCTTCTTTTTTAAAATTTGTCAAATGTATCATTATGCTTTCTCTATTCCAATGTGTTAGGCAAACTTCCTTATGAGAAGTCACGTAAAACGGGTGGGTTTTGTTGTGCGTATGGGTTACTTGATGTGGAGTGTCATGGCCACGGTGCTCTTTTCGGG
>CAYRTP010000274.1:0-2013 GCA_964427175.1 uncultured Clostridium sp.
AATCGTTGTCGCTGGCCGAGATGGAGGAGCGGAGGGTCACCGCCACCTTCTCAAAGCCGAACTTGTCCGCAAGCTGCTTGGCCACCGAAACGTAGCCCTCGTGGTTGAGCTTACCACCGTAAATATCGGTGCCCTCGGCCTCGATACCGAATACGTCCTTGGCATCCTCCTCGTTGGAGATGCATACGTCCACATATCGGCACAGCTCAGTCATGGCCTCACGGGCCTGGGCGCGGGTCCAGAGCTTGCCTCGGTAGTTCAGATCGCAGGAGATCTTGACACCACGGGCCTTGGCGGCGGCGCAGGCCTGCTTGCAGATCTCCACCAGCTCACCGCCCAGGGCGGGGGTAATGCCGGTGAAATGGAACCAGTCGGCTCCCTCGAAAATGGCATCCCAGTCGAAGTCGGCGGGGGTAGCCTCAGCGATAGCCGAGTGGGCGCGGTCGTAAATGCAGACCGAGCCGCGCTGGGACGCGCCCTTTTCCAGGAAATAGATACCCACGCGGTCGCCTCCGCGGACCACCAGGGAGGTGTCCACGCCGAAGTAGCGCAGGGAGTTGACCGCCGCCTGGCCGATGGCATGAGCGGGGAGCTTGGTCACGTAGACCGAATCCAGCCCGAAGTTGGCCAGGGACACCGCCACGTTGGCCTCGCCGCCGCCAAAGGTGGCCTGCATCTGATCGTTCTGGAAGAAACGGTAATACCCGTTGGGAGCCAGGCGGAGCATCAGCTCGCCAAAGGTCACCACGCGGGGAGTCTTGTTCTGATTGTTCATGGAATGTACTCCTTATGCTTACAGTGTTTGCAGATGGCCGTGGAAGCCGCCGACGCGGTGCTTATCCCGCATGGCAACGGCGGGAGAGAAGCACAGCAGGGGGATCCCGCGGTCCACGGTGTTGCGGTAGATGATCTCCATATCGTTGTATTCGGGCTGGGACATATTGATGCCGTAGAGCTTGTCCACCGAACACAACACAGGAATGTAGTGGTCTCCCCGTCCGCAGAAATGGACGATACCGCCGTCGAAATGCTCCAGGAGCTTGCGGTCGTAGGGCAGAGCGAACTCCTCGTAGAGGGCGGGGGAGAGGTTCATGGCACTGTCGTCCCGCAGGGCGATGGTGCCGCGGTGGTAGAGGATGCCCCAGTGGGGATTCATCTCGGGGTTCGGGGGGAAGAGCTTGAACCACTCCTCCATGAAGGCCGTGTAGGTGTCGGTGATGAGGGAGAGGAACGCGTGGACCAGCTCGGGCTCGTCGTACATGGCGTAGAACATCTCGCCGCCCCACAACAGCTCGGCAATGTCCAAGGGACCCTGCACGTCGGGGTGGTACATGATGACGTACCGGCTGATTTTGGGATAGCGGACCGACAGCTCGGCCCAGATCTCTCCGAACTCAAAGGTCTTGCGCCCCAGCGACTCCCGCAGGGAAGGGATCCCGCGCTCCACCAGGGCGCGGATCTTTTCGGTGTCCCCCAGGGGACGGGTGGTGGGCAGGGTGTCGGTGTGCCGCGGCATGAGAAAGAACTCCGCGCCGAACAGCGAGCTGAGGATGGCCGAGCCGTAATTGGCCCGCAGACAGGGGCTGGTAGCGGACGAGTTCAGCGTGTGGGAAACCTCTCTGAGCTGATGGCGGAGCATGAGATCGTAGTCCTCGATGGCATCGTTGATGTTGATCGGGGGGACAGGCGTGCCGGGAGGTGTCAGCTTGGGACGGTGAGGGGTGAAAATATCTCCCTCAAATCGGCCGAATATGAAGTCCCGCCATTGGGACAGGTACGCCTCCTCGGCCTCGGGGTCGATCCGCCGCTCGATGTCCTCCAGCAGGGCCAGGGTCTCGTTAGAAGGTTGAAACATTGGAAACCTCCGTATGCTTGAAAGAAAGTGTTTGAAAGTTTATACCGGGATGATACTGTTCTCTAATAAGAACATTGAATTCGAGAGCGAGCGTGTGTTCATATATACCAATGGGGTAGGGGCCCCATGGTGATGCCCTCTATGGCTCTTGGTGTCCT
>CAYRTP010000275.1:0-2000 GCA_964427175.1 uncultured Clostridium sp.
CTGTCTACTTGACAGGGGGCACATTATAGTTCAAAAATGGGCTATTTCAAATTTAAAGGAGTTTTGAAAATTCAGATCATTTCCCCTTTTAAATTTGGAGGAGTTTTATAATGGTTTTGCATAGCAACCAACAATAAAAGGCTTTCAAAAACGCTGAATTAGTTTTACCTTATAACAAGTGCCACCGCTCGCAACCGGTTACGGTTACGCTCGGTGGCACTTCTTATTTGATCTCTAGTATTTGTACAGTCACATTCCCTAACTCGTCCTCTACGAAGGTTGCATCCAAATCTTGGGGATCAATCACCAGAATTCTTTTTGCCTGTTCCCTTCAGAATCGATGAAAACACGGTGACAAATATCCAGCTGAACCAATCTCCGCTATAACCCATAATGGTTGCCACAACGGTTGCGATAACGACAATGCCAAGGCAGATCGGAATGGTAAAGCGTGTCGCCCAAAAAAGGGTGGCCAGAAAATATGAAAACAGCCATGCTAACGAAATACCCTACACCGGTAATGTCCGCAATCACTGGCAACAACAAAACCATCACAAGCACATTGATGACAAAACCCAGAACGGCGCCGAAAGGACTTCCTTTAATATTTTGGTTGGAATGTTCAGGCTATCACACACAAGCCCCCGTGGAAAGCAGGAGAACCTCCGCCCCAAGCAAGCCACCGTGCTGCTTACCCCACACATTGCTTAGAATCGTATTCGATACTCGCAACTCGATGGTATTATTCCCGGCATGGAGCTGCTGTCCAATGGCGAAGCTGAACGGCGCAAACATTTTACATCCCATGTCCTGCCCATTGACGGTCACACCCACCGAACCGCTTCCCAGCGTTAAGCAGAGCCTCACGTGATGGCTCAAGTCTGTCTCTGTCAAGGTAATAGTCGTACGGTACTTCACAACACCGGCGAACAACGGGGAAAGGATATCCCATTCACGCCAGTCTGTCAAGGATACATCGTGCGTCCCCGCAGGATATTCCACAGAATTGATCAGCTCGCTTTGGGAATACGTATCCAGCTCGGCGACGGTATGCCACCAATCCTGCTCCCATGCTTCCATTCGGTAGGAAGTCAGGCCCTTCTCGGATGCAACGCGAATCTCGTCAATTTCCTGTCCGGGAAATTCCAACTCGATGGCCTTGACCTCATCAAACAAGACCGTAAATTCTTGCCCAATACCGCGATGCAGTACGACATCTCCGTCTCGGCACAGGAAAATCTCGGCCACGTCAGGATGAGTCGGATCATCGAAGCAGCCCTTATGCAGGATCAATCTCATCTTGGATGTCTGAATCGGATCAATCCGATGCGTAACAAGCTTTTCCGTGTTACCGCGTTCAATTTCTGCCGTAAAGGCTTCCAAGTGGATCTTACGTACAAGAGTCGTTCCCTGAGGCGCTTCCGCTTCCCGTTCGGGATCGATCACCAGATACCAGGATCCGTATGGTACAAACTCCAAGCAAACACACAGTCCGTCTTTTTCTTCTCTTGTCTCGGGGATGGTTCGCTCTCCCGTTGTGGGATCCAGCAGCATGACTCTTCCCGTCACATCGGGAAGGTACACCGTCGCTTTGGCCGACTTGCTGTCATTATGGCAAAGGAACAAAAAATGCCTTCCGTCAATGATGCGCCAATGACTCAGAAGATGTTTGTCTCCGTCCAGCACCTGTACGCTGTTTTGCAGATCCAGTTCTGCGGGGGCATTCAGAAAATGAACGTTGTCGCATTGAGCCAACAGCTTCATACAAGAAACCAACGCAGGGTCGTTTCGGCCGTTTTGCAGGGTCGATGTCGGAGGATTTCCAATCCAGTATATCTCACCGCCATTCTGCGCGAACCGAGTCAATTTTTCAGCGGATGCAAGGTCGATCATGGTCATACGCGGAACAACGACCGTGTGGAAGGAATAATCCTGATAGCACAAGCATCCCTCGCATATCTCCATGCGGTGCATATATTCCTTGTCCGCTGTCAAATGCT
>CAYRTP010000276.1:0-1922 GCA_964427175.1 uncultured Clostridium sp.
GTTGTAGTCGCTACCACCCGTCCCGAGACCATGTTCGGTGATACCGCCGTGGCCGTCAACCCCGAGGACGAGGCCATGAACCACCTCATCGGTAAGACCCTCATCCTCCCCGAGGTAGGCCGCGAGATCCCCGTCATCGCCGACGATTACGTCGAGATCGGCTTCGGTACCGGTTGCGTTAAGATCACCCCCGCCCATGACCCCAACGACTTCCTGGTGGGTCAGCGTCATAACCTGGAGCAGATCAAGGTCATGAACGATGACGCGACCATGAACGCCTATGCAGGGAAGTACGAGGGCATGGACCGCTATACCTGCCGTAAGGCCCTGGTGGCTGACCTGGATGCCGACGGCTACCTGCTCAAGGTGGAGCCCCACGATCATAACGTGGGCGTGTGCTACCGTTGCGGCACCACCGTGGAGCCCCTCACCTCCGACCAGTGGTTCGTCAAGATGAAGCCCCTGGCCGCTCCCGCCATCGAGGCCGTGGAGGACGATTCCATCCGCTTCGTCCCCGACCGCTTCTCCAAGAACTACTTCAACTGGATGAACAACATCCTGGACTGGTGCATCTCCCGTCAGCTGTGGTGGGGTCACCGCATTCCCGCCTTCTACTGCGACGATTGCGGCGAGATGACCGTCTCCAAGACCGATATCGACACCTGCCCCAAGTGCGGCGGTAAGGTCCACCAGGACAGCGACGTGCTGGATACCTGGTTCTCCTCTGCCCTGTGGCCCTTCTCCACCCTGGGCTGGCCCGACGTTACCGAGGACCTGAAGAAGTACTACCCCACCAGCGTCCTGGTCACGGGCTACGATATCATCACCTTCTGGGTCTCCCGTATGATCTTCTCGGGCCTGGAGCACATGGGTGAGAAGCCCTTCTCCACCGTCTTCATCCACGGCCTGGTCCGCGACGCGCAGGGCCGCAAGATGTCCAAGTCCCTGGGCAACGGCATCGACCCCCTGGAGGTCATCGGTACCTACGGCGCGGACGCGCTCCGCTTCGCCCTGGCCACGGGTAACTCCCCCGGAAACGATATGCGCTTCTCCGACGAGAAGATGGAAGCCGCCCGTAACTTCGCCAACAAGCTGTGGAACGCCTCCCGCTTCGTCCGCATGAACCTGACCATCGACGAGATCACCCTCCCCGCCGCCGACAAGCTCTCCCCCGAGGACAAGTGGATCCTCAACGGCTTCAACGAGCTGGCCGGCCGTGTCAACGCCAATATCGAAAAGTTCGAGGTAGGCGTGGCCCTGGGTGCCATCTACGATTTCACCTGGGACGTATTCTGCGACTGGTACATTGAGCTGGCCAAGGCCCGCCTGTCCGAGAAGGACACCGAGGGCAACCTGACCTGCCAGAACGTCATTTCCTACGTGCTCAACGGTATTCTGAAGCTCCTGCATCCCTATATGCCCTTCATCACCGAGGAGATCTTCGCCTCCCTGCCCACCCTGGCGGGCGATGCCGAGAGCATCATGATCTCGGGGTACCCCGTCTTCGACGAGGCCCTGTCCTTTACCGCCGAGGCCGCCGAGATGGAGCGCATCATTGAGCTCATCAAGGCCATTCGTAACCGCCGCTCCGAGATGAACGTAGCTCCCTCCCGCAAGGCCGCTCTGTTTATCGAGACCAAGTACGCCGACACCTTCCACGCCGGCACCGCGCCCTTCTTTGCCCGTCTGGCTTCGGCCTCCGAGATGACCGTAGCCGAGAAGTTCGACGAGAGCGTGGTCTCCGCCGACACCGCCGTGCAGATCATCACCCCCTCCGCTACCGCCTACCTGCCCCTGGCCGACCTGATCGACTTTGAGAAGGAGAAGGCCCGTCTGACCGCTGAGCTGACCAAGATGGAAGGCGAGGTCAAGCGCCTGGAGGGCAAGCTGAACAACCAGGGCTTCGTGGCCAAGGCTCCCGC
>CAYRTP010000277.1:0-1897 GCA_964427175.1 uncultured Clostridium sp.
AGGTGCCCACCTTTTCGGTGGGGATGCTCATGTCCATGAAGCATCCGCCCCGACCCGATACGTCCACGGCCGAGAGAATGAGGCTCTCGTCCATGGGCAGAATACGGTCGCCGTAGCGCTTGATGCCCCGCTTGTCGCCCAGGGCCTCGGTGAGGGCCTTGCCCAGGCAGATGCCGATGTCCTCCACCGTGTGGTGGTCGTCCACGTGGGTGTCGCCCTGGCAGGTGACCACCAGGTCGAAGCCGCCGTGGCGGGCAAAGAGGGTCAGCATATGGTCCAAAAATCCGCATCCGGTATCAATATTGGACACGCCCGTGCCGTCCAGGTCGAGGGTCAGGGCGATCTTGGTCTCGGCGGTCATGCGCTCGATGGTGGAAATTCTCATGACAGATCCTCCAGGATGGATTTGACGGTGGCGACCAGCGCCTCCATTTGTTCTTTGGTGCCAATGGTGATGCGGTTGTAGTCGGCAATGCCCGCCTTGGTGAAATGGCGGACCAGGATGCCCCGACACTTCAGCTCGAGATACAGGGCCTCACCGCCGATGCGGTCGGATTTGGCGAAGACGAAGTTGGCCAGGGAGGGAAGCACCTCAAAGCCCAGGGCGGTGAGAGCCTCGGTGGTGTAGGCGCGGTTCTCCATGATGGTACGGCAGCCCGCCATGTAGTAATCGTTGTCGCAGAGGGCGGCGTAGCCCGCGGCGGCGGTCATGCGGTTGACGTTGTAGGGGTTGGTGGAGTAGCGCACCGTGTGCAGGTCGGCGATCAGCTCCTTCTGTCCGATGCCAAAGCCCAGCCGAGCCCCCGCCAGGGAACGGGACTTGGAGAAGGTCTGGGTGACCAGGAGGTTATCGTACTTGTCCACCAGGGCCACCGCGCTCTCGGCCCCGAAGTCCACGTAGGCCTCGTCGATGATGACCACCCCGTCGGGGTTGGTCGAAAGGATCTCCTCAATCTCGGTAAGGCTCAGGCAAAGCCCCGTGGGGGCGTTGGGATTGGCGATGACGATGGTTTTGCCGCCCCGGTTCAGGTAGTCGCGGTAGTCCACGGCGAAGTCCTCCCGCAGGGGGATCTCCTCGTAGGGGATGCGGTTAAGCTCGGCAAAGACGGGGTAGAAGCCGTAGGTCACGGCGGGGAAGACCAGGGGGTGGTCCTCGTCGGCGAAGGCCATGAAGGCGAAGTTCAGCACCTCGTCCGAGCCGTTGGTCAGCACCACCTGCTCGGGGGCCACCCCGTAGAGGGAGGCCAGCTTGTCCACCGCCTCACGGCAGGTGGGGTCGGAGTAGAGCTGGAGCCGTCCCGCCTCACGGGCCGCCGCCTCGATGACCGCGGGGGAGGGAGGGTACGGAGACTCGTTGGTGTTGAGCTTGATGTACTGCATATCTCTCGGCTGTTCGCCGGGGGTGTAGGGAACCAGTCGGTCAAGCCTGTGGCTGAAAAAGCGGCTCATGGTCAGGACTCCTTATTCTCAAAACGAATGGTGGCACTGCGGGCGTGGGCGGACAGGCCTTCCTTTTCGGCAAAGTAGGCCACCTTATCCGCCACCTTGGCCAGGGCATCGCTGGTGTAGTAGGTAAACTGGGACTTCTTGACGAAATCGTCCACCGACAGGGGGGAGGAAAAGCGGGCGGTGCCGCTGGTGGGCAGGGTGTGGTTGGGGCCTGCGAAGTAGTCGCCCAGGGCCTCGGGACAGCACTTGCCCATGAAGATGGAGCCCGCGTGCTTGACCTTATCCAGGTAGTCGAAGGGGTTGTCCACGCAAAGCTCCAGATGCTCGGGAGCGATCTCGTTGGCAATATCGATGGCGAGCATCAGATTGCCATCGGCAACGATGATCTTTCCGTTGTTGTCGATGGATGCTCTTGCGATCTCGGCTCTGGGAAGCTGCGGGATCTGCC
>CAYRTP010000278.1:0-1847 GCA_964427175.1 uncultured Clostridium sp.
TAACCCATCAAGTTCTTTGTGTTTTAATACATTTTTGCATTTTACAATCACCTACTGAAATAACATCAAAAGGAGACAATGACCATGCATCTGACATCCCACGAGCGCCTCATGCGCATCTTCCGCAACCAGGAGATCGACCGTCCCTCCCTCAAGCTGTGGGGAGCGAATCTGAACACCGAGTGGCTCATGCATCCTGCCTATAAGCCCGTGGCGGAGCTGGCGGCCAAGACCACCGACTTCTTCTGCGACACAGGATTCCCCGTCAACCTCTACGCCGGTCAGCATATTGACCGCTACGCGGAACATTACACCACCGACACGGCAAGCCCGGATTGGAAGCACCAGCACACGATATACCACACCCCCAAGGGGGATCTGAGCATGACCGTCCAGGTTTCTACCAAGGGCGAGCCCAGCTACACCATCGAGCACATGATCAAGGAGCCCGAGGACATCGACAAGCTGCTTTCCATGGATTACACCCCCTTCCCCCTGGATCGGAGCGGCTACGACGGGGGCGTTTCCTACGCTGGGGACCGAGGCGTGGCCACAGTCGTCATTCCCCACGCGGCGTACGCCGTGCAAACCCTCATGGGCTCGGAGACCCTGGCCTATTTCAGCATCGACGAGCGGGAGAGCCTGCACAATCTGATCCAAGTGTACGCCAACCGCCTGCTGGATCACACCAAGGCCATCCTCGATTTGGGCATCCGCGAACCGATTTTCTGTTGGGTCGGCCCCGAGCTGTTCCTGCCTCCCCTGATGGGAGCCAAGGACTTTGAGGAATTCGTCCACGATATGGACAAGCCCATCGGCGATGCCATCCACAACGCGGGCGGACACGTCTGGGTCCACAGCCACGGCAAGGTGGCCAACTTCATCGACAGCTTCATCGACATGGGCGTGGACGTGCTCAATCCCCTGGAGCCCCCCAAGAACGGGGACATCGATATGCACGAGATCGTGGCCCGCTACGGCAACCGCATCGGTTGGGAGGGCAATATCGAGATCCAGGAGATTCTGCAGTCCTCCAAGGAGCGGATCGCCTCCCTGATCGACGATTGCGTAGCGGCAGGAAACAAGAGCGGCCGCTTCATCCTCTGCCCCTCCGCAGGCTATATGGAGTATCCCCGCCCCACCGAGCAGTACATCGACAATCTGCTGTTTTACCTGCAATACGGCCTGGAAGCCGTGGAGCGTTGTCGGTAAAAGGACTTCTTCGCCATTTTTACACAATAGATGTGTTCGATAACCTGGGTAAACCCAGGTAAACCCAGGTAAACCCGGGTAAACCCGGGTAAACCCTGGGTAGGGGAGGGGCTTGCTCCTCCCGAAATCTGTCAAGATCAAATATAACCGATATTTCTTGGCAGCGGCGGGAGGAGCAAGCCCCTCCCCTACGAAAAAATGAACGTTATGAAACGAGGTTATCGAACACATCTAATATTTTCCGCAAGTCAGAAAGGAGGAAACGGATGGCTTTTCAAAAAGCAGTATATTATGCCGATTTCTGCGTAGTCGGCGGCGGTCTTTCCGGAATCTGCGCTGATCTCCATTTACCATAAAAATCTTGAATATCCTTGGGTAGGGGCGCACACGCAGGTGCGCCCCCTATTTGCGATCAAATTTGTTTGCAAAAAGGTATGACATGTCCCAGCTTACTTCCAGAGGCAATAGCACAAATTGAACAAAAATGCAAAGGGCAATTTGACGAAATTTCACAAGATTCCGAAGAAACTTTTTTTCAAAAAACACCTTTGCTTTTTTACGGGAAATATGCTATAATGGGTAGGTCGAACAGCCACAGTGCGTAGAATCACGACGAGATTCTACGCACTGTTTTT
>CAYRTP010000279.1:0-1822 GCA_964427175.1 uncultured Clostridium sp.
TTTCATCTGGGCCTGCAAGAACTATGACGGCGACGTGATGTCGGATATGGTGTCTACCGCCTTCGGTTCTCTGGCTATGATGACCTCGGTGTTGGTTTCCCCCGATGGCAACTACGAGTACGAGGCTGCTCACGGTACGGTTACCCAGCACTATTACCGCTACCTCAAGGGCGAGGAGACCTCCACCAACCCCATGGCAACCATCTTCGCCTGGACCGGTGCTCTCCGCAAGAGAGGCGAGCTGGACAACCTGCCCGATCTCATGGCCTTTGCCGACAAGCTGGAGGCCGCCTGCATCAAGACTCTGGATGACGGTATCATGACCAAGGACCTGACCGGTCTGGTCATCCCTGAGGCCAAGGATCAGGTGAAGGCCGTGAACTCCAAGGAGTTCATCGCCGCTATCCGCGAGAGACTGGAAGCTTCCATCGCATAATTTCGCTTGCAAGTCAAAACAGACCGAATCGCTCCGCCCGGCGGGCCGCTTCGGTCTGTTTTTTGCGTTTTTTACCTTGAAAATTACCAAATTTTTAGGACTACCCAAAATCGCGTTTCGGGAGTATAATATAGATAAAACCAAAAGGCCCCGCCCGAGCGGAGCCATACAGCAGATTGAATCTGAAAGGAATATACTCATGGAACTGATCGTAATCAGTGAAAGCAAGCTGAAAATCATGCTCACCGCTCCCGATATGGCGCATTATGAGCTGGAGAATACCCGTATGGATTGCGCCGATGCCCATACTCGTGCCGCTTTCCGGCATATTTTTGATGATGCCCGCAACCGCATTGGGTTTGATACCCAGGGAGAGCGGTTATTTGTCCAGTTGTACGCCTCCAAGGAGGGGGGATGCGAAATATTCGTCACCAAGCTGGGCGAACGGGAGGAGTCCTTCCCTGCCTGTGATTTGACAGAGTCTTTGCGGGGATCTGATGTAACCTCCCCTTTAGCTGTGGCGGTGGGGGAGTTGAGTGAGGGCGAGATGGCGTTGCTCCGTCGGATTTGCGAGGAGGGAGAGGAGGATGAGATGGACCCAAAGCACAAGGAAACGTCGCGGTCAGGCTTGTCATCTGCCCATACCCGCAAGGCGATGGTGGTCTTTGCGGATATGGACCATCTATTGACGGTTTGCCGTCGGCTTTTGCGAGACGGGTATCGCAGGCGAAGCTCGGTGTACATAACCGAGTCGGAGAGCCGCACCGAGTGGTACTTGCTGTTGGAGGTGCCCGACGTAACGCTGTACCGTCTTCCGCTGTCTTATTCGTTCCTGACCGAGTACGGACGGGACGTGACTGAGTCGGGGATGGTAGCCTACCTATCCGAATACGGCCGTCTTCTATGTGACGGCGATGGAGTCGAGCGGATGGGACGGCTTTGATACGGGGACAGCCCATTTGCGGACACCGACATAAGGAAAGAGCAAGAGCGGGGAGTTCCCTTGGCTCTTGCTCTTTGAGATGGTTGCGTAGGGTGGTTTTACGTGTACCGTTTATTCGGTGCGCAGGGCTACCACGGGGTCCTTACGGGATGCGCTTCTGGCGGGAATGAGGCCCGAGATCATGGTCAGCACCGTGGAGATGACAATGAGGGCCACGCCGCCAACCCAAGGCAGGACTGCCGCGATGGTGGGAATACCCGTCAGATGCTGGATGATGGCCGAGGCGGGAATACAGATCAGAATTGTGAAGACGATACCGATGACACCGGCCGCCAGACCGATGATGAGGGTCTCCGCGTTGAATACGCGGGAGATATCCTTCTTGGAAGCACCCATAGCGCGGAGGATACCGATCTCCTTGGTCCGCTCCAGCACCGAGATAT
>CAYRTP010000280.1:0-1776 GCA_964427175.1 uncultured Clostridium sp.
TGATGTGGAAGAAGCCTCTGCCTGCCGCAAGGCAACCGCCCGTGCTTTTTTCATCGCCCGGGAAGGCAGTGAAGATCATATCGGGATAGGCACGGCGAAGCTCCGTCATATTCTGTTCCATCAGAGCGCGATCCTCGTCGGTGGGAGCAAGAGAAGCGGTGGATGCGCTGACGGGTACGTACTCTACGTAGAATACGACCTTACAGCCGCGGCTATTCAGATCCTCCACGAAATCGCGGGAGAATACCTCACCGAGGTTTTCTCGGGTAACGGTGACCGACGCGCCGAAGATCAGGTGATTTTTCTCCATTCTCTCCATACCGCGAACGAGCCGTTCGTACACGCCCTGACCTCGGCGGGAGTCGGTCTTTTCCTTGTGACCTTCAATACTGAATACGGGAACGAGGTTGCGATGCTTTTCAAACAGAGCCAGATATGTATCGTCGATCAGGGTTCCGTTGGTAAAGATCGGGAAAAGAATTTCGGGAACGCCGCCTGCGGCAGCGATCACGTCACGGCGAATCATCGGCTCACCGCCCGCGAGAAGAATAAAGCTGATGCCGAGGTCTTTCGCCTCGTGAAATATTTTCAGCCATTCAGCGTCACTTAACTGCTCCACAGGGGAGGAATCACAGCAGGCTTGATTATGACGGGCATAGCAGCCCGCGCAATGAAGATTACAGCTACTCGTGATGCTGGCAATCAGGAACGGCGGGATATGCTCACCGCCCTCGTTTAGCTCGGCGCGGCGATTTGCCGCTTCCTTTACGCAACGGCTGCATTTCATCATAAACGTGCTTTCCTTCGGATCCTTGAGGGTAGCGCGAAGAATGTTTTTTGACAAGATTTTCAACCCCGTTCGTGAGATATACGGCAAGATCAAAATTTTCCAAAATAAAAATAAAAATTCCTCCTAAATCACATTTTGCTCTTTACTTTACATTTGTTATCTGCTATAATTATACTATCAATAGGTTAATGTGTCAATTACGCAATTTATTGTGAGTAAGTAAGAAAAATGTGAGTTGAATGGAGGAATTACGTATGTCTCATAGCCATAACTGTCCTTGTACCGAGGCGTGTCCGCTGGGACGCGCGATGGAGATGATCGGAGGCAAGTGGAAGCTGACGATCTTATGCTCTCTCAGCGTAGACGGAGCGGTTCGCTATAACGAGCTTTTGCGGAAGGTCAAGGGGATTTCAAATACCATGCTTGCGAGATCTCTGCAAGAACTGGAGCGCGACGGACTTGTTCGCCGTTCGGAATATGTAGAGGTTCCCATCCGTGTGGAATACGAGGCAACCGACAAGACAAAGGAGCTTGCTCCCATCCTTGTTCAGCTTGCGCAGTGGGCGGCGAAGCAATAGAAAACGATAAAGCGTTGAACAAGAAGAAAAAGAATACAAAACAAGCAGTATGGAGCATTATGAATGGAGGCAATTTTCATTATGCAACTTTATCCGAACCCAAAATATCCGCAAAAAGCACGGTTTTCGAGCCATATCCAAGGTTCAGGGTCAGTAAAAAACGATCGCTGTACAGAAAAGGCGTGATGCTTCCCTGCTCGAGGGCCGCGATGAACCGGTTTTCATATTCATCCATGTGCAAAAATGCCGCCCGAATCCTCGGACGGCATTTTCATATTTTGGCGAATCGAACACCTTAATAATCAAACTGATCAAAAAACTCATTCTTCAATTCAATCAGATAGTCCATTCCCTTTTCACCTGCGAACGGAAGATGTGTTGCTCTTTGCGTTTTGGATACGAAAGGTG
>CAYRTP010000281.1:0-1725 GCA_964427175.1 uncultured Clostridium sp.
GCAGAGCCCTGGCGCTCCCGATTAGAACTGGGACAGGAATCTTACGTCATTCTCGTAGAGGTGGCGGATATCGTCGATGTGGTACTTGAGCATGGCGATACGCT
The DNA here is from genome assembly GCA_964427175.1 of uncultured Clostridium sp. Taxonomy (GTDB): domain Bacteria; phylum Bacillota; class Clostridia; order Oscillospirales; family CAG-272; genus CAMEON01. The sequence goes on from CAYRTP010000281.1 coordinate 105, forward strand.
CAACGCCCAGACCGAAGGCGAAGCCGCTGTAAACGGTGGGATCAATGCCGCCCATCTCCAGCACGTGGGGGTGTACCATGCCCGCGCCCAGGATCTCGATCCAGCCCTCGTTCTTGCAGAGACGGCAACCCTTACCGCCGCAGACGAAGCAGGAAATGTCTACCTCAGCCGAGGGCTCGGTGAAGGGGAAGTGGTGAGGACGGAAACGGATGCGGGTGTCAGAGCCGAACTCCTGCTTGGCGAAGGTGTCCAAGGTTCCGCGGAGGTCGCCCATGGTGATACCCTTGTCGATGACCAGACCCTCGATCTGATGGAACAGAGGCGAGTGGGTGGCATCCATCGCGTCGGAACGGTACACGCGGCCGGGGGAGATGATGCGGATGGGAGGCTTCTGCATCTCCATGGTCCGCGCCTGTACCGAGGAGGTCTGGGTGCGGAGCAGGATGTTGTCGGTGATGTAGAAGGTGTCCTGGGTGTCGCGGGCGGGATGCTCCTCGGGAATGTTGAGTGCCTGGAAGTTGTAGTAATCGTACTCAACCTCGGGACCCTCCACGATGGAGAAGCCCAGACCAATGAAAATATCCTCCAGGTCGCGCTGAACCAGGTTCAGAGGATGTACGTGGCCCATCTTGGGAGCCGAGCCGGGCATGGTCACGTCCAGCTTCTCCTCCTTGAGCTGACGCTCCAGAGCCTCAGCGGCCAGAACCTCCTTGCGGGCGGTCATGGCTTCCTCAATCTCGGCACGCACGTCGTTGGCCATCTGACCCACCACGGGACGCTCCTCGGGAGTCAGCTGACCCATGCCGCGCAGAACCGCGGTCAGCGCGCCCTTCTTACCCAGGTACTTGACCCGCAGGGCCTCCAAATCGGCACCGTCCGCGGCAATGGCGGCCAGAGCCTCACTTCTGATCTGATCCAAATTTTCTTTCATGCTCATGATATTGGTAAAATCCTTTCGTATAGAAACAAATATGAACGCCCACGGGAGGAAAAAGAGACTCCCGCCCCATGGACGGATACAGCTTATCCGTAAAAACTGGGACGGGAGATAGACCCGCGGTACCACCCGGCTTCCGTCCCGAAAAAAGGGAACGACACCTTTGACGGATGTAACGGCTCCAACCGAACAGGGCTACCCATACCCGAAGCGGGTACTTCACCGTGTCAGCTCCGAGGCGAAATGCAACCGTTACAGGCTGATACCGCTTCCAGCCACCCTCGCGGGGACGGTATCTCTCTGCATAGCCTGTCCGCAACGGAAGCGGACCTCATCGTGGCTTTTGAAATCATTAACAAACAAATTTTGTAAAGGTTTTCGGAGATTCTTAAGCGGGTCCGGGGCAGAGCCCCGGCATCCTCTTTACCCGGCAATTACCTTGATAAAGTTCTTCTTGCCCTTGCGGAGCATCTTGCCGTCGCCCAGGTCGGCGGGGGCAAAGGTGGTGCGGGGATCGGTGATCTTCTCACCGTCCAGGGTCACACCGCCCTGCTGAATGGCCTGACGGGCCTCGGACTTGGACTTGGCAAAGCCTGCCTTGACCAGCATGGTGGGCACGTCGCAGCGGCCGTCCATGTAGAAGTCCTCGGGAGCCAGCACCAGAGAGGGAACGTCGGCACCCTC
>CAYRTP010000282.1:0-1706 GCA_964427175.1 uncultured Clostridium sp.
GGTCAGCACCGCGTCGTAGCCTCCCGTGATCAGACCCGACAGTACCTTCAAACGCTCGTGCTCGTACTCGTGGGAGGCAGAAACGCCCGCCCCGTAAAAGGACAGGTCCCGCGCGGTGTAAAAGGCGGATCTCAGCCCAAAGCGGGCCAGGGTCTGCTTCATGCGCATACAGTCCTTTTCCTCGGGGCAGATAATGAGGGCGGTCCTCCCGGGGGTTTTGGTGTCGGGGGAGGCCTTGCAGGTGTCCTCAATGAGCGACACCATAAAAGCCTCGGCCGCACCCTCGCACAGGCCGTTGGCCAGAAGGGGCAGAGGCTTATCCTTGAAATTGCGGCGTACGGCCTCCAAAAGCTGGCCGTACTCGGGGTCCACACGGATGGCGGAGGTCAGGAGATTCATAGGTATTCCTTTCGGTATGGTGCGTGGGTGGATGGAGCTTCAGAACGCCGAAAGGGTAGCATCCCACCCCAAGGGGGCTGAAATGCTACCATAACGGCTATAATAAGCGTGAAATTGAAGTATGCGTTCTCCCGCGTCCCCTAAATAACCCAATGGGAAGGGCACTACGGTAAACACATAAAAAAATGTTTTTAATGTTTAGGGGATTCTTAAGGACCCTTTTCAAAGGGTCCTTAAGCGGGTGCAGGGCAGAGCCCTGCCGGGTCCAGGGCAGAGCCCCGGTTACCCCTTCCGGTTGCAGATCTGCATGGCTCCGTCCAGGTCGCCCTTGATGAGGTGCTCCATGCCCTCGCAGGCGATGGGGAACAGGGAGCGGAGCTTTTCCAGCTCGGAGGGAGCGAAGGTGGAGAGGACCCAGTCCTTCATATCGTACTCGGGGTGGGGCTTTTTGCCAACGCCGAAGCGGATGCGGGGGAAGGCATCGGTGCCCAGTTCGTCGATGATGCTGCGCAGACCCTTCTGACCGCCGTCCGAGCCCTTGCCGCGGACACGCATACCGCCCACGTCCAGGCTCACGTCATCCGAACAGATGATGATGCGCGCGGGCTCGATCTTGTAGAAATTGGCGGCGGCGGCCACCGCCTCGCCCGAGCAGTTCATGAAGGTCTGGGGGCGCATGATCAGCACCCGAGCCCCCGCGATGGTGGCCTCACCCACCAGGGCGTTGAACTTGGAGCGGTCGGTGGCACAGCCGTACTTCTCGCAGACCGTGTCCATGCACAAAAAGCCCGCGTTGTGGCGGGTGAGGGCGTATTGCTTGCCGGGATTGCCCAGGCCGACCAGAAGGTGGGTGATGGGCTGCGCGGAGGCGGCCGTCTTGTTCTGCTCCAGCCGCTTGAAAATGTCGAATATATCTGCCATATCGGTTCCTTTGTCTTACTGAAAAAAGATATATAATATTATACACATATCGGGGCCGTCTGTCAAACACTTTTGACAAAAGAAATGGCCGTTCATAAAATATTTACAACTTATAAACCCGTGAAATTTCAGGAAATCTATTCAAAAAAGCGAGAGAGTGTGGTATAATATATCATGGTTTATGGGGTTTGCCCCGATTCTCCCCTGAACCACGTGTTCCTGTTTAAAACAAAATCATATAAAATGGAGGATTACACCAATGGCAAACAAGTATTGCTACCTGTTCACCGAAGGCAACGCAAACATGCGTGAGCTGCTGGGCGGTAAGGGCGCCAACCTGGCCGAGATGACCAACATCGGTCTGCCCGTTCCCCAGGGCTTCACCA
>CAYRTP010000283.1:0-1691 GCA_964427175.1 uncultured Clostridium sp.
CCACCTCCAGCAGGTACTCGTAATACTCCCGCTTAGCAAATGCCTTGTCGCGGGTACCCATCCAGTGGAGCATATGCACCACCGCGCCGTAGGCGGCGTTGCTCTTTTGACCCAGGAACAGATGACCGTGCTCCTTGGTGTCGGGGCGGTAGTCGGTCTCCATGCCGAGAGGACCGATGCCCACGGGGAAATAAACGCCGCGGACACCCAGATATTCCTTGGCGTACTGCTTGGCGATGGGGGTAAAATCGTTCAGGGGAGCCGAGTAGCACTCCAGGAGCTCGGGATGGTTGCAGGAGGTCAGGGCGTAGAAGGGGCCCTGGTAATTGTAGTTCATGTGGTAGTCACCGAACCAGCCCATGCCGTCCGAGGTGGCGTAAGCGCCCCACAGACCGGGAGGGAATTTCTTGTTCCGCGACGTGCAGGCCATGACGTACAGACCCGCGTACCAGTAATTCTCCAGCGCCTTGTCGGGGAGCTCCACGCCGCTCTTGGACCAGAAGCCCGACCACCAGGCATCGTGGGCGGCCATGAGCTTTTGGCAAGCTCCCTCGTCCAGCATACGGTTGTACTCTATGGCCTGTCGCTTGTAGGCGGCGGTGTCGTGGTTGGTGCGGACCGTGATGGCCCACAGGATGCGCTCCCGTCCATTGGCGGCGCGGCGGTAGATCGGCTTCATGGCGCAGATGCCGAAGGTGGGGAAACGGCATTCGGGGGTGTCGAAGCCTCGAATGGCGTAGGTCGCCTCTCCGTCGGTTCCCTGCTCGGTGACCGACTCACAGCCCCGGCGGGGGGTGAGGGAGATGGAAGCGGACACGGCGGGATAGGTGCGGTCCAGTTCCACGAGGATGGTGTTCTCCTCGGCGCAGACGGTCACCTGCAGGTTAGCGGAGGTCTTCCCCGCGGTCAGAGCCAGGTCGATGCGGGCGTGATCCAGGTCCTGGGTGGCCTCGTAGTCGGCGTAGGCCATGTGGGGGAGCAGGATCTCGGCGGTGCACAGGGGCGAGATGCCGCCCCGCTCCTCGACGTAAACGCGGCCGTCGGCCTTCCAGAAGTCGGCCTTGCCGATGTACAGGCGGACGCGGTCGGGGGTGCCCCCCAGGGTCACGGTCACGTCACCGTTGCCCGTAACAGCCCCGTCGGGGAGGGCCGTGCGGGGAGTCTCCTTGACGGGATGACGGATGATAAAGCGATGTTGGGTCATATTCTGTACCTCCCGGGTTTTTGAAGTTAGGCACAGTATAGCATAGATTTCATCTTTTTGCAAGGGTTTTTGTAAAAAAGATGAAAAAGTCAGACCTTGAAAATTATACAGGCGGTAGGGGAGGGGGCCCTCATCCGTCATCCTCGCCTTCCCCTGGGGGAAGGTGGCACGCCCTGAGGGCGTGACGGATGAGGGTCACACCCAAACATACTGCTCTTTTCCGTCAATCGGGTGCAATATAAAGGATAACGGTTATCGAACACATCTATTGAAAAAAGCACTTGCGGACCCAAAAATCTCGCAAGTGCTTTTTTCGGAGCGGATTACGGGGCTCAGAACCCCGCCCCGCGCAAAGCACAGAGCAGGCACCTTCTCCCCCACAAGATCTTTCCAAAGTAAAAGACCGCCAAACTGCGTTTGGCGGTCTTTTACTTTGGCTTCATAGTATAAAAATGCAACTTTGAAGAAAGGCGCATTTTTACGCTAT
>CAYRTP010000284.1:0-1675 GCA_964427175.1 uncultured Clostridium sp.
CAGCTCGAAGGTCAGGGGAGCCACCTTGCCCAAAAGCAGGGCGTGGGAGGTGACCTCCATGACCACCACGGGCTTGCGGTTCGGGTCGGCCCCCTCGGCCATTTCGGCCAGAAGGGCGTAGAGCTCGGCGGGGTCGGGGGTAGTCATGCCGCTGTAGAGCGGCTCCGCCCCGTCGCGGGTTGGGGGATTGGGGTTGGGCATTTGAGCCCCCACCGTACCGATGAGGCCGCAGGGGACACCTGCGCTTTGGAGGATACGGTGGAGCATGGTGGACACCGAGGTCTTGCCGTTGGTGCCCGTCACACCCACCAAGCGCAGTCGGCGGGCGGGATGCCCGTACCAGGCATCGTAGAGACACGCCATGGCTACACGGGCGTTGGGGACGGGGATGATCAAGGGGGATCCTGCGGGAGTCCCTTGCGTGAATTCTTCGGAAAGCCCCTCGGGGGCTTCGCAGATGACAGCCGCCGCGCCGCGGGCCAGGGCCTCGGGAATGTGACGGCGGGCATCGGTGTGGAGTCCGCTGATGGCGACGAACAGCTCCCCGGGGCGGACGGTGCGGGAGTCTGTGGAAACACCGCTGACCGTGACCGATTCAGCCCGCAGAGGAGCGGGGATCTCGGCCTCGGTCAGCAAATGATGCAGGGTCATGGGGGCGGGATGTACAGTCATAATTCCCTCCGTAGGGCGCGACTTTTTACATCCTGATACGAATTTACAATCAAAAACCTGAATAGGGGAGCGTGCCTCCGGCGGCTTAAGGGCCTTTTGAAAAAGGCCCTTAAGAATCCCCAAAACTTTAAAAAGGGGATTATGGAGGTTACGAGAGGGTACCAAGTACCATAGAGGGCATCACCATGGGGCCCCTGCCCCATTGGTATATGGAGGCTTTATTCAAGATTTTTGTTGTAAAAAAGTATTACCTGTCAACGTGGAGCCTCTGGGATTTGCTCATTCTTCCAACGAAATATCGTCGGCATCCTGGTTGCGGAAGGTGACCGTGATGACGGTACCCCGCTCCACTTGGCTTCCGGGGGGATGGGATTGGGCCACCGCCACGGCCCCCGAGCCGCTCATGTAATTATTGGTTCCCTCGATGCGGATATTCAATCCGCGGTTGGCCAGCATCTCGTTGGCCGAGACCGCGCTCTTGCCCATCAGATCGGGAACGGTCACCATGGGCTTTTCGGGCTCGGAATCGGTGTAGAGGATGATCTTGGCGTTCTGGGACTCCACATAGGTGCCCGCGGCGGGGGATTGGGACTTGACCAGACGGCCCTCGCCCACGAACTCCACCGCAAAGCCCCGCATCTCGGCCTCGGCCTCCGCGATGGTATCGTAGAAGCCCACCAGCTGGGGGACCTCTTTGGCCAGGTTGGCCAGCTCCTTCTCGGTGTAGACCGCTTCCACGCCCAGGTACGGGAGGATGTCCCGCATGACGTTGGCCAGGTAGGGAGCGGCGACGGTACTGCCGTAGAGCACGCCCTTGGTGGGTTCGTCCACCAGGATGATGACCGCCACCTCGGGGTCATCGGCGGGGGCAAAGCCCACGCAGGAGCAGACGTAATACTCGATACCCGTCTCGTTCTTCTTGTCGATCTTCTCGGAGGTACCCGTCTTGGCGGCCACGCGGTAGCCCGCCACGTAGGCGTTCTTGGCACCCGCGCCGCCCGAC
>CAYRTP010000285.1:0-1641 GCA_964427175.1 uncultured Clostridium sp.
CTCCTCGGGGTTGTAGAAATGCTCTGCCATCATGCGGTGCTTCTGCTCCTCGGTGACGAAGTCGGCGTTCAGGGCGTAGAAGTTGGTGGGGGAGATGCGGCGGGACAGGGAACCGTCGCGGAGGTCCTTGTTGAGGAACATACCGAACTCCTCGTCCCACAGGGTCGCGAGAGCGGCCTCCACCTTGGCCTTGCGGGCCTCCAGCTCGGGGAGGACCTCCTCGTGGCCCAGTACCTTGGCCATCTCCATGAGACAGCGGCAATCCATGACGTACAGACCCATGAGTCCCACGTCGGCCAGGAGCATGATGTGTCGTTCGGCATCAAAGGGAATGCCGTCGAACATGGGGGAGTTGTCCAGTCCGCTTTCGTAAGCGGCGGCCTGCCAATCGTGTCCACCGCCCGAGGGACCCGAACCCCAGCAGAGGTAGCCTTCCTCGGTCATGCGGTTGGCGCAATACCAGCGGTTCCAGCTGAGCATGACGGGGTATACGTGCTCCAGGAACCACTTCTCGGGGTACTTCTTGTAGATCTCCATGCAGACGAAGGAGCCCACGGGAGGCTGGGAGCGGTCGGTGGACTTGATGCCGTCGCCCGTGCCGAAGTTGGGGACGAAGCCGTCGGGGGTCACCTCGTCGGTGATGGCGATGGCGTTGAGCTGGGCCAGCTCCTTGTTCTCGGCGGAGGCGATCAGGGCGGCGAAGTAGGTGTCCCAATCGAACAGCACGTAACCGCGGTTCCCCAGGCACCACTGACGGGATACGGGGGAGCAGATGCGGTCATGCTCAGGCTCGTAAATGGTATCCCAGGCCAGGCAGGTCTTCATGGCGGCGTAGGCCTCGGCGTGGGGAGCGAAGGCGTTGTTGGCCTCATCCAGCTCGGCTTTCGCCTCGGCGTACAGGGCCTCGGCCTCCTCTACCGTGCAGGGGCAGGTGGAGACCACGATGGGGGCATCCAGGCTGAGGAGCACGTGGGGAGAGGTAGAGTAGGTCTGCAGTCCCCGCACCACGGGGGATTCGGACTGAATGAAAACGTCAAAGCGTCGGCTGTCGTATTCACCACCCAGCCGTCCGTTTTTCTTGAATACACAGCCCTCTCCGCCCCACAGCTGGCAGGCCTCCACGATGAGGACGGGATGACGGCCGCCGAGCTTGGTGGGGGTGATCAGAATGATCTGCTCCCCATTCTGAACCACGGTCTTGATATCCAGCTTGGTCTGGTAGTATTCCATGCTCATGCGGGTGCACCGACCGTCGTAGGAGCGGGGACCGGGGACGATGTGCTCCTGGTTAGGACCGTTGCGGCCGATCAGGCTTTCCCGAAGAATGTCGGGCGTGTGGAAATCCTTGATGGCGAGGTTGATGGTAAAGCCCTCGGGCAGATGGGCAAAGGACAGCACGCTTCGGACGTGCCAGGTGTTCCAGCCGAAGTTGGTTTGTTTCTTCAGGTCGGTGTAGTTCATGATGAAAATCTCCTAACAGAATGTAAACAAATTTTTATAAGGATCGGATCAGGGGCAGAAAAACATCCCCAACAGCAAATTTTTTTAAAAGTTTTGGGGATTCCTAAGGGGCTTTTCTCAAAAGCCCCTTAGGCGGGGGTCAGGGGCGGAGCCCCTCGTCCTTTCTGCTCACCTGCGGGG
>CAYRTP010000286.1:0-1602 GCA_964427175.1 uncultured Clostridium sp.
ATCCTGTACGGTGGTGGGCACGGCCAGGACGGTAAAGCCGTCGTGGAGGGTGGAGTAGTAGCCGTCCTGGTTTTCGGTCAGGCGGGGCATGGGGACCACGCCGTAGGCATCCTCCATGTTACGCATGGCAGAGCTCTCCATGTCCAGCATACGGATGGTGGCCATGGCACTGTATCCCTCGGAGAAGACCGACTTGGCGTCCCCGAGGTAGGTGGCCTGATCAATGCCGTAGTAGAGGTACAACGCCTTTTCGGCAGTCTCATGGAGGCGGTCGATGTCGAAGACCATCTCGTAATCACCGTCGGCATCCTTGCCGATGATGTGGACCTCGCAGGAGGCCCAATAGGGATCCACGTAGATGCCTACGTTGGTGACCAGACCGTAGAAGTCGCCCTTGGCATCCTGGGTTCCGTTACCGTTGTCGCGGTGGAACAGGGGAGCCAGGGAGGCCTGCTTGTCCAGGGTCCAGGTTCCGTCCTCCACGTGCTGGTACAGGTAGGGCTGGCCTATGTCGTAAAACATATTCTTGTTGAGATGGTGACGAAGGCGAAGCGGTAGATGGAGAGGAGGATATTGCCTGCGGCGGCGTACTGGGTCCCCTGATAGGAGAGGGCATCGTTGAAGCCCTGGACCCACCAAGGCTGCTCCAGCTCCAGGTAAGCGGAGGAGGTCAGATTGGCAAAGGTGCCGCTGAGGGCCTGCTCCAGGACAACGTAGGCGGGGGAAGTAATGACATCGTATTCGTTGGTGCCGCTCTTGACGGCGGTGACGGCCTTTTCGACCACGCCGTAATCGTCGGTCTTCTCCTCGATATGATCGATCTTGACGTTCAGGCGGTTCTCCACGTACTTGTTTCGCTCGTAGACCGAGTCATTGATGGGGTCGCTGTTGAGCTCGGGAACCGCGACCTCACCGGAGGTAACGCCTTCCACGTACTGGGAGATGAAGGTGATGGTCTCGTTCTTGTAATTCAGATCGTCGGGCAGATTGTCGCGGACGGTATTTTCGTCCTCGGTCTCGGTGGAGGCGGCGGTGGTTTCTGCGGGGGTATCGGGTGTATCGTCGGGTGTGCCACAAGCGGCAAAGCTCCCCGTCAGCAGGAGAAGGGCCAGGGCCGCGGATAGAAAACGAGTGAATTTCATGGGGATATCTCCTTTTTTAAATTGTTCGATCAGGATGCGTTTCTCTCGGCCAGTCGGGCGAGTTTTCTGTTGACGCTCTGGACGGTCTTTTTATCTTGCTTGGCGCGGCGGGCATAATCCGAAACGGCGGTATTTTCCTTGCTGGCAATGATCTCGCGGAAGACGTGGTGGAAGCTGTTGAAGGCATCCACGTAGAAATAGCCGGGATCGGTGCGGAGGTTCTGGGTGATGATGTCCATCATGCGGGAGGAATCGGGATCGCTGACCAGCTGGGTGCGAAGGGTGGTTTCGTAGTAGGCGGGCTTGACGATGCGGTAGCTGGCCGAGCCCATGGCCTCCAGGACGGCGCACATCCGCTCCAATTGATTCCCTTGGATGGTGGCGGGGATAGCGGTCACCGCAAATCCGTCGTGGAGGGTGGAGCGGTAGGAGGTCTGCGCCTCGGAGAGGCGGGGCATGG
>CAYRTP010000287.1:0-1597 GCA_964427175.1 uncultured Clostridium sp.
CCCGAGATCACGCCCTCGTCATAGAGAGCTTTGGCCTGGGGAACCGTGATGCGGGGGATGAGGGTGGTGGGATCGTCCTTGTCGCGGAGGATGCCCGCTACGTCGGTCATCATGATGAGACGGGCGGCACCCAAGGCACCTGCGATGTAAGCGGCGGCGGTGTCGCCGTTGATGTTGTAGACGTTGCCCTGACGGTCGCTGGCTACGGTGGACACTACGGGGATGTAGTTCTTCTCCAGGAGGTCGTTGATGGGCTTGGCGCGGACCTTGGTGATCTCACCCACGTAGCCCAGACGCTCGTCCTTGATCTTGGCCTCGATGATGCCGCCGTCCATGCCCGAAAGACCTACGGCGTGGCCGCCCTTCATCTGGAGCAGGTTGACCAGGGTCTTGTTGACCTTACCCGCCAGCACCATCTGCACGATGTCCACGGTCTCCTTGTCGGTGACGCGGAGACCGTTTACGAACTCGGGCTGCTTGCCCAGCTTCTTCATCATGTCGCTGATCTCGGGACCGCCGCCGTGGATCAGCACGACCTTAACACCGATCAGCCACAGGAGAGCGATGTCCTCCATGACCTGCTGCTTCAGGTTCTCGTCGATCATGGCGTTACCGCCGTACTTGACCACAACGGTCTTACCGACGTACTGCTTGATATAGGGGAGCGCCTGGGTCAGCACCTCAGCGCGCTCGAAATTGGAAAAATGAATGTTGTCCATGATGGATAACTCCTGTTTTTTTAATGATATACGGCGGGAGACAAGCCCCCGCCCTACATTGGGTAATATACGGTCGGGTCTCATTTGCAAGCAAATCGCCCACCTTACAGTAAATGGTATGCGTGATTCGATCATAGGCAGCGGGGGAACCGCCGAGTTGAACTCGGCATATGCGCCCCTACGGCTATGTTTTTTCGTCTTATGTACGATAATCTCCGTTGATCTTCACGTAATCGTAGGTCAGATCACAGCCCCAAGCGGTGGCCTCGGCATCGCCGTCGGAGAGGGTTACCTTGACGGTGATCTCGTCCTCCAGCAGGATCTCCTTGGCGATCTCCTCGGAGAAAGCCACGCCCGCGCCGTTCTTGCAGACCAGGATCTCGCCCTTGCGGGAGGAGAAGACCACGTCGATGCCGTTAACGTCAGTCTCCACACCGCTGTAGCCGATGGCGCAGAGCACACGGCCCCAGTTGGCATCGGCACCGAAAATGGCGGCCTTCATCAGAGAAGAGCAAATGACCGACTTGGCGATACGGCGGGCGGACTCCAGGTCCTTACCGCCCTTGACCTCGCACTCAAAGAGGCGGGTCGCGCCCTCGCCGTCAGCGGCGATGCAACGGCAGAGGTAAACCGTCAGAGTATTGAGAGCCTCCATGAAGGCGGTGAAATCCTCGCCCTCGGCGGTGATGAGTTCGTTCCCTGCCTGACCGTTGGCCATGAGGGTAACCATATCGTTGGTGGAGGTGTCGCCGTCCACGCTGACCATATTGAAGGTGGCCTGGATATCGGTGGACAGAGCCTTCTGCAGCATCTCGGGAGCCACGGCGCAGTCGGTGGTGATGAACACCAGCATGGTGGCCATGTTGGGATGGATCATG
>CAYRTP010000288.1:0-1591 GCA_964427175.1 uncultured Clostridium sp.
CCTGGAGAGAGTGGGATATCAAGTCCCGCGAGGAGGAGATCGAGTACGCCGAGGCACACAACGTCCCCCTCAAGATCAACCGCGAGACCAACTACTCCAAGGATAAGAACCTCTGGCACCTGTCCCACGAGGGCCTGGACCTGGAGGATACCGGCAACGAGCCTCAGTACGAGAAGCCCGGCTTCCTGGAGATGGGCGTTTCCCCCATCATGGCTCCCGACACCCCCACCTACATCGAGCTGGAGTTTGACAAGGGTGTTCCCGTAGCCCTGGACGGCAAGAAGATGTCCGCCAAGGAGATCATCCTGGCCCTCAACGAGATCGGCGGTAAGAACGGTATCGGTCTCTTGGATATCGTGGAGAACCGTCTGGTCGGCATGAAGTGCCGCGGTGTCTACGAGACCCCCGGCGGAACCATCCTCTACAAGGCCCACAGCGTCCTGGAGAGCATCTGCCTGGATAAGATGACCCTCCACGAGAAGCAGAAGCTGGCCATCACCTACGCCGAGCTGGTCTACAACGGCCAGTGGTTCACCCCCCTGCGCGAGGCCCTCGCCGCGTTCGTGGACAAGACCCAGGAGCCCGTCACCGGTAAGGTCCGCCTGAAGCTCTACAAGGGCAACATGATCAACGCGGGCGTTTGGTCCGAGAACTCCCTCTACTCCGAGGAGATCGCCACCTTCGGTGAATCCGACTACGATCAGAAGGATTCCGCCGGCTTCATCAACCTCTACGGCCTACCCATCAAGGTCCAGGCTATGGTGGATGCCAAGAATAAGAAATAAGTGACAAGATACAAGTGACAAGTGACAAGATGAAAAGACGGTTGCTTGTCACTTGTTGCTTCTCTCGGCGGTCCCTGGCCGCCCGCCACGTCACTTGTCACTCGTCACTTGTCACTCCCCACTCAATATCCCCCTTCAATAAACAATAAAACACGGAGGACTCCCCCATGAATTCCCTGAAAAATACCCATTTTCTCAAGCTCCTCGATCTCACCCCCGCCGAGATCACCTACCTTTTGGACCTGGCCGCCGACCTGAAGGCCAAGAAGAAGGCGGGTATCCCCCACCGCCTCTGCGAGGGCAAGAGCATTGCCCTGATCTTTGAAAAGACCTCCACCCGTACCCGCTGCGCCTTTGAGGTAGCCGCCGCCGACCTGGGTATGCACCCCACCTACCTGGACCCCACGGGCTCCCAGATCGGTAAGAAGGAGAGCATCGCCGACACCGCCCGTGTCCTGGGCCGTATGTACGACGGCATCGAGTACCGCGGCTTCGGACAGGAGATCGTGGAGGAGCTGGCCAAGTACGCAGGCGTTCCCGTGTGGAACGGCCTGACCAACGAGTTCCACCCCACCCAGATCCTGGCCGATTTCCTCACCATCCGTGAGCATTTCGGTACCCTGGAGGGCATCAAGCTGGTCTACATGGGCGATGCCCGCTACAACATGGGCAACTCCCTCATGGTGGGCTGTGCCAAGATGGGTATGCACTTCGTGGCCTGCGCCCCCAAGAAGTATTTCCCCAACCCCGAGCTGGTGGCCGAGTGGGAGGCCAGCGCCGCCGAGACGGGGGCTGTCCTGGAGTTC
>CAYRTP010000289.1:0-1581 GCA_964427175.1 uncultured Clostridium sp.
TCCGAGGTCCACGGCATGAGCCAGCGCGGCGGCAGCGTGGTCACCTACGTCCGCTACGGTGATCGGGTGGATTCCCCCATCATCGACAAGGGCGAGGCCGATTTCATCGTCTCCTTTGAGAAGCTGGAGGCTGCCCGCTGGGCATCCTGCCTCCGCGAGGGCGGCCGCATCATCGTCAATGACCGCGAGACCGATCCCATGCCCGTCATCACGGGTGCCGCCACCTATCCCCACGAGGTCCTGGAGTCCCTGAAGGCCAAGGGCGTTGCCATCGACGATATGGACGCGCTGACCCTGGCCAACGAGGCAGGCACCTCCAAGGCTGTCAACCTGGTCCTTATGGGCCGTCTGTCCCGCTACTTCCCCGAGATCCCCGAGGAGAAGTGGATGACCGCCATCGAGGAATGCGTCAAGCCCAAGTTCGTGGAGATCAACAAGAAGGCCTTCTCCCTGGGCCGCGCCTGATCTTTCCTTTCGCGCCTAATTTTTTCACATAAAATTCTATAAAGAAAGAAGTGATTCCCATGAGTAACACCCATTACTTCCAACCCGAAATCGAAACCATGCCCGTAGAGCAGATGAAGGCTCTGCAGTCCGAGAAGCTGGTCAAGCAGGTCAAGCACGTGTATGACAACGTCCCCTACTACCGCGCCAAGATGGAGCGCAAGGGCATTACCCCCGATGACATCCACGGCATCGAGGATCTGCACAAGCTCCCCTTCCTGACCAAGGATGACCTGCGGGATCAGTATCCCAACGGTCTGCTGGCGGTTCCCCAGTCCGAGTGCGTCCGCATTCAGTCCACCTCGGGTACCACCGGCCGCCGTGTCGTGGCCTTCTACACCCAGCATGACGTGGACCTGTGGGAGGATTGCTGTGCCCGCGCCATCATGGCCGTGGGCGGCACCAAGGAGGATGTCTGCCAGGTAGCTTACGGCTACGGCCTGTTCACCGGCGGTCCCGGCCTCAACGGCGGTTCCCACCGCGTGGGCTGTCTGACCCTGCCCATGTCCTCGGGTAACACCGAGCGTCAGATCCAGTTCATGATGGACCTGGGTGCCACCATTCTCTGTTGTACCCCCTCCTACGCCGCTTACCTGGGCGAGTCCCTGAAGGAGCGCGGCTACAAGCCCGAGGACAACAAGCTGAAGGCGGGTATTTTCGGTGCCGAGCCCTGGACCGAGGAGATGCGTCGGGACATCGAGAAGTCCCTGGGCATCAAGGCCTATGACATCTACGGTCTGACCGAGATCAGCGGCCCCGGTGTTTCCTTTGAGTGTACCGCGCAGGCAGGTATGCACATCAACGAGGATCACTTCCTGGCCGAGATCATCGACCCCGATACCGAGGAGGTCCTGCCCGAGGGCGAGAAGGGTGAGCTGGTCTTCACCTGCCTGGACAAGGAAGCCTTCCCCATGATGCGTTACCGCACCCGCGACATCTGCGTGCTGACCCGTGAGAAGTGCTCCTGCGGCCGTACCCTGATCCGCATGAAAAAGCCCATGGGCCGCTCCGACGATATGCTCATCATCCGCGGTGTCAACGTATTCCCCTCCCAGATCGAGACCGTCCTGCTCCAGG
>CAYRTP010000290.1:0-1564 GCA_964427175.1 uncultured Clostridium sp.
CATGTAAGCCGCGATCTCGGTCTGAGGGGTGATGGGGTAACCGAAGTAGTGACGGCAACCGGCGATGATAGCGGCCTCGGCAATTGCCTCGTTACCTTTCATAAGAACCTTATCTGCCATGATGTCACACTCCTTTCTCTACTTTGATGATGCAGTCCGGGCACATGGTGGCGCAGAAGGCGCAACCGATGCAGGCGGACTCGTTGACAGCCACCACGGGGTGATGGCCCTTCTTGTTGATCATGTCCTCGGCAAGTGCCAGCACCTGCTTGGGGCAAACGTCCACGCAAAGACCGCAGCCTTTGCAGTTGTCGGTTTTGAAGGTTAATTTGTTTGCCATATTGGTTCTCCTTTATGTAGGATAAAAGATAGGGGATTCAAAAACATATAAATCAAGATGTGGAACGGTTTGAAAATGCTAACCGTTGGGTTCGCATTCTCCCTCACCCGCTTCGCGGGAGCTCCCTCCCGGAGGGAGCCTATTTTGCCAATCCGCGGGATTTTCTTGTCCGATCAGTATTTGTTACCCGCGCTCTTATGGCCCCCTCCGGGAGGGGGCTCCGCCCGCAGGCGGTGGAGGAGAATGCGTACCAATGGGTCGGCATTCTCTATCGGCTTCAAACACCCTGTTCCATCTCCATTCACGATTCACGGAATTTTCCAATCGCCCGTATAGAATCAAAGATACTTATTTTTCTGCAACCCCAGGGGGAACACGTGGGGCATCTTCCCTTCCACGGCGGCGGCCAGGTCCCCGCGGACCGAGGTCATGACCACGGGAAGCCCCGACAGTCTCGAAACCTCCTCGGCGTAGGCCCCCGAGGCGAGAATGTCCTCGGCGGTGGTCAGCGCACCCAGGTTGGAGTTGTTGATGAGTCCGGTGAAGCGGATGCCTCCCGCGAACTCGATCTCCCGCATGACCTCCAGGGTGGAGGCGGCATCGCGGGTGAGAGGACGGTAGCAGTTGATGACCATGAGCATCTCATAGTCGCCCTCGGAGAGGATCTTAGGGGCCAGACGGCCCAGCACCAGGGCACCGCGGTCATCGCCGCCGATGTCCAGCACGGCGGTCATGGAACGGTCATCCGTGATGGCGTACATCTCCTGGGGCAGGGCGGGGATATCCACGTTGCTGTTGGCGTAAGCCGAGCAAATGAGGCGGATCCCCTGCTCCTCAAAGTAAGCCGCGCTGTCCTTGGTACGGAAATAGGGGTTGACGATATCCAGATCGGCCACGGTTACGTTGCCGCGGGACTTGACCAGCTCGGTAGCGATGTTCACCGCCACGTTGGTCTTGCCGCTTCCGTAATGGCCGCAGAGGATGGTTAAACGCTTGAGGGGATACATAGGAGGCTCCTCCATCACAGCTTGTTACGCTGGATCTTGCCGCTGGTGGTCTTGGGGAGCTCGTCGCGGAAGACCACGATACGGGGGTACTTGTAGGGGGCGGTGCGCTCCTTGACGTACTTCTGGATCTCCTTCTTCAGCTCCTCGGTGGGCTCGGTGCCCTTGACCAGCACGATGGAGGCCTTGACCACCTGGCCGCGGACCTCGTCGGGAGCGG